>CAYQKN010000107.1:0-12760 GCA_964417885.1 uncultured Burkholderiales bacterium
TTTGCCGGGCATGAATTCGAGCGCGCCGTGGGTGCCGAAATGCAGTACCGCGTGGGCGCCGAAATCCTCACGCAGCCAGCGGTAGAACGCGGAAAAGGCGTGGGTTGGTGCGAATCCATGTTCGAACAGCAGGCGCATCGGATCACCCTCGTAGCCAAAGGCCGGCTGGATGCCGACAAACAGGTTGCCGAATCTCTCGCCCAGGATATGAATGCTGGTGCCGTCGCTCTGCTGCCTGCCGGGCGCGGGACCCCACTGCGCCTCGATCTGCCGCAGGTGCTTTTCACGCCGCACGTGTTCGTCGGCGCTGACGCGGGTGTGCACATTGGCCATCGCGCCGAAACGTGCCGCGTTGCCGTTGATGATGCGCTCGCGAAGGTCGTCCACCGAAGCGGGGACATCGACCGTGTAGCCCTCGCGTTTCATCGCGGTCATGGTGTTGAACAGCGACTCGAATACCGACAGAAACGCGGCGGTTCCGGTCGCGCCGGAATTGGGCGGAAAGTTGAACACCACGGCGGCGACTTTGCGTTCGGCGCGGGTGGATCGGCGCAGGTCGACCAGCTTGCCGACGCGTGATGCAAGGGCGTCCGCGCGCTCAATGCAGCTGTGCATGTCATGGCTGTCGGCGACATTGGTAAAGCGGCAGGCGTGTGAACAGCCGGTGCATGCCACCTTTGCCGCGCTGCCGCGTCCACCGAACACCATTGAACCCGTGGCGCCATCCAGTTCGGGTATGGCCACCATGATGGTCGACTCGACCGGCATCAGTCCGCGACTTGATCCGCCCCATTGGTCCAGCGTCTGGAACTCAACCGGATGCACAGCCAGGTAGGGGACGTCCAGTTTCGCCAGTACGTCTTCGGCTGCGCTGGCATCGTTGTATGCCGGCCCGCCGACCAGCGAGAAGCCGGTGAGCGAAACCATCGCGTCGATCAGCGGCCGGCCGTCCTTGACGAAGAACGCGTCGATCGCCGGCCGGCCGTCGAGCCCGGTGGCGAAGGCGGGAATGACGGCCAGTCCGCGCGCTTCCAGTGCGGTGATCACACCGTCGTAATGATCCGCGTTGCCGGCAAGAACGTACGAGCGCATCAGCAGCAGGCCGACGGTACCGCGTTTTCCGGCGGTCGCGTAACCGGGCAACGCCGCGGCGGTCAGCGCCATGCGGCCGATGGCATCGCGATGACTCATTTTCGGGTGATAAACGCCCAGTTCCGGATACTCGACCGGCTGCTGCACGACGGTTAGCCCGCGCAGGGCCTTGCGGGTGCCGACGGCGTAGCGGTCAACCAGGAAATGCACCATGTTGCCGACGTTTTCCTCGGAACCGGCAAGCCAGTACTGCATGGTCAGGAAATACGCGCGTACGTCCTGCGCGGTGCCGGGGATGAAGCGCAGTATTTTCGGCAGCCGGCGCAGCATCTTCATCTGCTGCGCGCCGGCCGTGGCCTTGTTGCCCGCGCCGGCGCCGTCGGATGGTTTGCCGCGCAGTTTTTTGAGGAATGCCATGGCGCCGCTGGCCGGCGCCTGCATGTCGAATTTGCCCATGCGTGTCAGCTTGGACACTTCCGGCGCGGACATGATGCAGATCATCGCATCACAGTGCTCGCGCCTTGCCGTCAGGGCCGGCAGCACGGGGAGGAAGTGATCCTCGAGGAACAGCATCGTCGCAATGACGATGTCGGCGCGCCGGATGTCCTGCCGGCAGCGTTCAAGGGCATCGGGATCGCCGTTCCATTCCGCGGCGGCATGAACCGCAAACTTGAGGCCCGGCATCGAACGCGCCAGTTTGTGATGCGCGCGGGCGGCGGCGGCGGCGAGATGACTGTCCATGGTGACCAGCACCACGCGCATGGCGGCCTGCGGCGGCGCGGTCTCACCGACCGAAGTGAGCTTTAGCATCATAGAGAGTCTCGACGGTAATGGTTGCAACGGCGCGCTCCTGCGCAAATCGCTCGGTGTTTCGACGTGCCTTGCCGCGGACAAAAAACGGAATCTTGCCGAGTTCCCGTTCGGCGTCGGGCGCCCAATTCGCCGACCAGGGCGCAGGCGTAGCCGGCGTCACCGGTGATGCGCTGGCGCCGGCGTGTGCGGCCGCCGGGGACGGGATTTCGCGGTCAACCTCCAGCACTGGAGCGGCTTCTGGCGCACTTTCGGCTGGAGAATGGCTCTGGGAGCGGGGTTTGCCTTTTGCGGCGCCCTGGTGGGCAAGGTGCGAGGAGCCGGCGCCATCGTGAAACTCGAAGTCTTCGCGGAACATGCCCAGCAGATGCTCCTCCAGGCCCATCATCAGCGGATGGACCCAGGTGTCAAAGATGACATTGGCGCCCTCAAAGCCCATTTGCGGGGCGTAGCGGGCCGGAAAGTCCTGCACGTGGATCGGCGCCGAAATCACCGCGCAGGGAATGGCGAGGCGCTTGGCAATGTGACGTTCCATTTGCGTTCCCAGCACCAGTTCCGGCTGCAGCTCGGCGACCTGCGCTTCCACATCGAGATAGTCGTCGGTGATCAGCGCCTCGACGCCGTAGCGCTTTGCCGCTTCTCGAATTTCGCGTCCGAACTCACGGCTGTAGGTGCCTAGTCCGACCACGGTGAAGCCCAGTTCGTCTGTGGCCATCCGCGCGGCGGCGATGGCATGCGTGGCGTCACCAAAGATGAACACGCGCTTGCCGGTGGGGTAGGTCGAGTCAACCGACTTGGCGTACCAGCTGGAACGCGAACGCGAATCCTCCAGCACGGGGCCGGGATCGATGCCGGCCAGCTGGGCAACTTCGCTGATGAAGGCCCGGGTCGCGCCGACACCGATCGGTATGGTGCGGGTGAAGGGTTGCTGGAAGCTGCGCTGCAGCCAGGCCGCCGCCTGCGAAGCGGTTTCCGGATATAGCACGACGTTGAAATCGGCTTCGCCTAGCCGCGCGATGTCGGCCGGCGTGGCGCCATAGGGAGCCGTTACATGCACATCAATACCCATGCGCGACAGCAGCCCGGAAATTTCCAGAATGTCGTCGCGATGCCGGAAGCCCAGCGCGGTGGGCCCGAGCAGATTGCAGCTCGGTCGCCGGCCGGGCGCGCGTGGCTGCCGTGCGGTGCCCGGTGGCAGCGCATGCGGTGTGCAAAGCGCGCGCACCAGCTGGTAAAAAGTTTCCGAGGCGCCCCAGTTTTCCTTGCGCTGGTATGCCGGCAACTCAAGCGGCACCACCGGTATCGGCAAGTTCAGCGCGCGGGCGAGGCCGCCCGGGTCGTCCTGGATCAGCTCCGCGGTGCAGGACGCACCCACCAGCATCGCCTGCGGCCGGAAACGCTCGTAGGCATCGCGTGCTGCGGACTTGAACAGCTCGGCGGTGTCGCTGCCCAGGTCGCGCGCCTGGAAGGTGGTGTAGGTAACCGGCGGTCGCTGTTCACGGCGTTCGATCATGGTGAACAGCAGGTCGGCATAGGTATCGCCCTGCGGCGCGTGCAGGACATAATGGACGCCGCGCATGGCGGTGGCGATGCGCATGGCGCCGATATGCGGCGGCCCCTCGTAGGTCCACAGCGTCAGCTGCATGTCAGGCCACCAGCCGCATGCGGCGGTTCAGCGGCCGGGCGAACAGCTCTGCCAGGTCTGCCGCCTGTTCATAGCCCTGGATCGGCGTGAATACCAGCTCGATCGCCCACTTTGTGGTCATGCCTTCCGCTTCCAGCGGGTTGGCCAGCCCCAGGCCGCACACCACCAGGTCGGGTTTCGCCGCACGGCAGCGGTCCAGCTGGTTCTCAACATGCTGGCCTTCGGACAGTTGCACGCCTTGCGGCAGCATGGCGATCTCCTCGGCCAGGTGCTGCTTGTGCATGAATGGCGTGCCGACCTCGGTAAGCGTCATGCCCAGTTCACGCGCCAGGAAGCGCGCGATCGGGATCTCCAGCTGTGAATCCGGGAAAAAGAAAATCCGTTTTCCGGCCAGTTGTGCGCGATGACGCTCGACCGCGCGAGTCGCGCGCAGCCGTTTCGCCGCGGTGACGGCGTCGAACAGCTCTTCACTGACGCCGAAGACGTTGGCGGCGGCGCGCAGCCACGCCGTCGTGCCTTCCACCCCGAGCGGAAACGGCGCCGCCAGGCGCGTCGCGCCGCGTTCTTCCAGCACCCGCGCGGTCTCGGCGAGGAATGGTTGTGCCAGCAGGTAGCGGGTATTGGCGCCGATGGCCGGCAACGCGGTGGACTTGCGCGGCGGAAAGAAACTGACCTGGCCAATGCCCATTTCCTGAAACAGCCGGAGCCACTGGTCCTCGACCACGTCTGCCAGCGTACCGACAATCAGCAATGACGGGCTGCCGTCATCGGAAGCCGCCGGCAGCTGCGGTACCAGCGATGCCAGGCAGGCATCTTCGCCCTGGGTAAACGTGGTTTCGATGCCGCTGCCGGAGTAGTTCAGTACCCGGACGGCCGGATTGAACTGGCACGAAAGGCGCTGTGCTGCACGCGACAGATCGAGCTTGATGACCTCCGACGGGCAGGAGCCGACCAGGAACAGCAATTTGATGTCAGGGCGCCGCGAGAGCAGTCGGGTGACGACCCGATCCAGTTCTTCATTGGCGTCCGCCAGGCCGGCCAGGTCGCGCTCATCGATTATCGCGGTCGCAAAGCGGGGTTCGGCAAAGATCATCACCCCGGCTGCGGACTGAATCAGGTGAGCGCAAGTGCGCGAGCCGACCACCAGGAAAAAAGCATCCTGGATTTTCCGGTGCAGCCAGATGATTCCGGTCAGGCCACAAAATACCTCGCGTTGCCCGCGCTCGCGCAGGATCGGAATGACTTGCTTATCGTCGCAGCGGCCGGCAGGCAATCCGGCAGCCATCATGCCACCACCTGTTGGCCGGACAGGTGAAGTTGTTGGTGTTGCACCCGTGCCATGCGCAATTTCCACAGGAACTGGGCCGCGTTGATGGCGTAGGTGGCGTATGCCGCCAGCGCGAGGTACATCTGCTGCTGAACCGGCATCGCGCCGGTTACCAGTACATAGAGATAGGCGGTGTGCAGGCCGATAACCAGCATGCTGACCACGTCTTCCCAGTAAAACGCCGGCGCAAACAAATACTGGCCGAACACTTCTTTTTCCCAGATCGCCCCGGTCACCATGATCGCGTACAGGACAAAGGTCTTGACGACGATGGAGATGGTTGCGGCCGCCTGTCCTTCGCCGGTGGCGAGAAAGCGGATGACCAGTCCGACGCTGACCAGGAAAACGAGAAATTGCAGCGGGGCGAGTATCCCCTGGACCAGCGTCCACGGTGAACGGTCACGCCGCAGCTTTTCCTCGGCGGTATAGAGCGGTGCGGGTGGTTGGTGCAAGCGATCGACCTCAGTCATGATGGGTTCGGCTGGTAACCTCGTTCGACGCAATTTATGCCCGCACGAATAAAGTGTCAAGTTTATTTGACGTATTAAAGTTGTGACATTGCTTGTGCGCTTGCAGCATTTTGGACACTTGTATTAGTAAATGTGGCTATTGGCAATGCGATGGCTGTCAGAATTTGAAAAAATGACAACAAAACTTGACAATGTGCGCCCGTTGGCGCTTACTGAGCGGCGACCGCCAAGGCAAAAAAGCCTGGCCCTGCAAGTGTCCGGGGAGCATGCGATGCATGCGGGTTGGCTTGATTTCGACGGTTTGCGAGCCCGGAGGCGTGCGATGCAGGACTACAAAGACTACTCAGCTCAGCCGGCCATGCCGTCGCCGGCACCGTCGAGGGCGGCCATGACGCGTGGCGCGTTGAGCGTACCGAAGGTGCTGTCCGAAGTTATTTCCACCCGGATCATTCCGCAGTTGCTGCAAAGCCACCAGCTCGTGGCTGTGCCGCGCCCGGCAGACGACGGCGCGGTGTTGTCGCGACACGACATTGCCGAATTTGCCACGCTCGTATTGCGTGACAATTCGCCCGCCATCGACTCCTTTGTTGCGCAATGCCGGGCGCGCGCCATGACGATTGAGGCGATCTATCTCCGGCTGTTGACCGATACCGCCCGCTACATTGGTACGCTGTGGGCGAATGACGATTGTGATTTTTGCGAGGTTACGCTTGCGCTCTGGCGTATCCAGCGGCTGGTGCACGATCTCAGTCCGGCGTTTCATGCCGAAGGGCATGGCGTGTGCCCTCCGACCGGCCGTCGCGTGTTGCTGGCGCCGATCGCCGGTGAGCAGCACCTGCTTGGCCCGATCATGGTGGCCGAATTCTTCCGCCGGGCCGGCTGGGAGGTCTCCGGCGAACTGCCGACGGCGAATGATCAACTGGTCGAAATCGTCGCGGCGCAATGGCTGGACATGGTGGGTATCTCGGTCGGCGGCGATGCGACAGCCGGCGACCTGAAGGCGACCATTTCCGCCATTCGCCGCGCATCGTCCAATCCTGCGGTCGGCGTAATGGTGGGCGGCTGGCTGTTCATTGAACGGCCGGAACTGGTGATGGATGTCGGGGCGGATTTTGCCGCGGCCGACGCGCGCGATGCAGTGGTTCTGGCTGCCGCCTGCGTCGCCAGGCTTTCTGCCGCGGAAAAATTCGGCTCGTCACGCATGGTTGGCCAGCATGCCGACTGATCGCGGGCGCTTGATGATTGACTCAATATTGGCGAGGCGGGCACGTGACTGATTTTGGCGCCCCTGAAATTGGCGAACAGGCCGCGGCGGGCGATGCGGCCGGCAAGCCTGCGTTGTTGCTTGCACACGGCGGCATCGATATCGAGGCCGCCGCCGAGTTGGCCGCTTTCGCGGCGGATATTTCACTGGTGATCGACAGCGCCGGCCTGGTTCAGGCCGTTCATTGCCATACGCCGGACCTGGCGCGCGAGGTGCAGGCCAGCTGGAGCAAGTGGGTCGGCACCCCGTGGCAGGACACCGTCACGCCGCAAAGCAGGCAGAAAGTCGCCGCGCTGCTTGAAGACGCGGCGCATGGGCGGTCGCGCAAGTGGCGGCAGGTCAACCACCCTTCGATCCATGGCATTGACGTTCCCATCCTGTACTCAGCGGCGGTCGCGGATGAGGCCGGCAGGCTGATTGCCGTCGGTCGCGACCTGCGCGCAACCGCCGCGCTGCAGCAGCGCCTGGTGGACGCGCAACATTCGATGGAGCGGGACTACTGGCGCCTGCGGCACGCCGAGACCCGTTATCGGCTGCTGTTCGAAATGGCGTCCGAGGCGGTGCTGGTGGTGGATGCCGGGACGCAGAAAATCCTTGAGGCCAATCCTGCTGCCGTCAACATGTTCGATGGTGCCGGCGGGCAGATCGTCGGGCTCAAGTTTCCCTTCGGCCTGGACGAGGCGGGCAAGGGTATTGTCAACACCCTGATCGCCGGAATCCGCAATGCGGGCGGCGCGGACGACAATCGCACCAGGACCGCCGCCAGTCCGGTTGAGCATGCGCTGGTCGCGTCGAATGTCCGCGTATCGGGAAGGATCGATGACGTACGCGTGCGCATGGCCGGCAGCGGCGCGGAATATTCACTGGCCGTGTCCACGTTCCGGATGGAGCAGACCACTTTGCTGCTGGTCCGGATGACCGCGTTGCAGAGCCCCGGCGCGACGCTGGCCGCCGGTTCCGCCAGCCACAGCATGCTGGATTTCATTGCCTGTGCAAGTGACGCGTTTGTGCTCACCACGCCGGAAGGCGAAATCGTCAGCGCCAATCGCGCGTTCACCGATCTGGTGGACGTGGCCTCCGAGGTGCAGGTCAGGGGAGAGTCGCTTGAGCGCTGGCTCGGCCGCTCCGGTGTCGATTTCAATGTGCTGATGGCCAACTTGCGGCAGCGCGGTGCCGTGCGCCTGTTTGCGACTGAGTTGCGCGATGATCACGGGTCGCATGCGGAGGTGGAGGTGTCCGCCGTCGTGGTGGCAAATTCGCCCACGCCCTGCCTGGGTTTCGCCATCCGCAGCATCGGCGGGCGCGTGTCGCCCGGTGGCCGCAATTTTGCTGCCAGCGGCGCCAGTCAGTCCAGTCCCTACGCCACCGGCGGTGCAGCCGCAACGTTCAAGGCGATCCCCCAATCCGTTGACCAATTGATGGAGCTGGTCGGCCGGGTGCCGTTGAAGGAACTGGTCGGCGAGACGACCGACCAGATTGAAAAACTGTGCATCGAAGCCGCGCTCAAACTGACCAATGACAACCGGGCCGCGGCAGCGGAAATGCTCGGCGTCAGCCGCCAGAGCCTGTATGTGAAACTGCGCCGCTACGGCATGGGTGACCTGCCTTCCGAAGCGGGCAGCGAGGGCGAATGAGGCGCGCGGTTCGATGCCAATTGAGGAAGCACTGTTGATGCAAGAGCCCGCTTCTGCAATCACGCAAGCGATTCGGCCGCGGGTTCTGGAACGGCCGGCCCTGGCAACGGTTACCGAGCTGCTGAAGCCGATCACCTGGTTTCCGCCGATGTGGGCGTTTGCCTGCGGCGTCATTTCCTCCGGCGTGGCAACGGACGGCCGCTGGGCGCTGATCATCACCGGCGTGTTGCTGGCGGGACCGCTGGTTTGCGCGACCAGCCAGGCGGTGAACGACTGGTTCGATCGCCACGTTGATGCAATCAATGAACCGCATCGACCGATTCCGTCCGGCCGCATGCCCGGACGCTGGGGGCTGTACATTGCGATCGGCTGGACGCTGCTGTCGATGCTGGTCGCGCTGGCGCTCGGACCATGGGGATTTGCCGCCGCGGCGCTGGGACTGGTGCTGGCATGGGCCTACAGTGCGCCGCCGTTTCGCCTCAAGAAAAATGGCTGGTGGGGCAATGCCGCTTGTGCGGTTTCATACGAAGGACTGGCCTGGGTTACCGGCGCGGCGGTCATGATGGGCGGTGCGATGCCGTCAACGGAAGCGCTGGTCCTGGCTGGCCTCTACAGCATCGGTGCTCACGGCATCATGACGCTCAATGATTTCAAGTCGATCAACGGCGACCGGCAGACCGGCATCGGCTCACTGCCGGTCAGGCTCGGGGTCAAACGCGCGGCACAGGTTGCCTCGATCGTGATGGCGCTGCCGCAACTGCTGGTGTCGGGCTGCCTGCTCGCCTGGGGGCATCCGGTGCACGCTGCCGCGATCGCGGTGCTGCTGGTGATTCAGGCCCTATTGATGGTGCGATTTGTCCGCCAGCCGGTTGAGCGCGCCGTCTGGTACAGCGGACTGGGCGTGACGCTTTATGTGGCCGGCATGATGGTGAGCGCGTTCGCCATCCGCGGCGTGACCGGCTGAGGAGTCAGCGGAATGAATCCGACATCAATTGGCTGGCTTGGCATTGTTCGACTGGGAATTGTCCAGGCGGCGCTCGGTGCCATCGTGGTGCTGACTACCTCGACCCTCAACCGGGTGATGGTGGTCGAGCTGGCCCTGCCAGCGATGCTGCCAGGCGCACTGGTCGCGTTGCACTATGCGATGCAGCTGCTCAGGCCGCGCATGGGCCATGGCTCGGATGTCGGCCTGCGTCGCACGCCGTGGATCATCGGCGGCATGGCGACTCTTGCAGTTGGTGGCGTTGGCGCCGCTGTAGCAACCGTCCTGATGGTGGACAGCCTTGCGGTCGGCGTCGTCCTCGCGGTGCTTTCCTTCATGTTGATTGGCGGCGGGGTCAGCGCAGCAGGCACGTCGCTGCTGGTGTTGCTCGCGAAGCGCGTCGACCGGCATCGACGAGCGGCGGCAGCGACCGTGGTCTGGATGATGATGATTGCCGGCTTTGCGGTGACGGCAACGATCGCCGGAAAGTTGCTCGATCCGTTTTCCGCCGGTCGGCTGGTGGCGGTGACGGCGGCAGTTTCGGTAACGGCACTTTTGATGGCGTGGCTGGCGATCTGGGGCGTCGAGGGAAACGGCGGCAGTGTCGCAGGGGAAGGCCGGCCGACGCGGGCGCACTTTCGCCTGGCGCTGACACAGGTCTGGTCGGAACCGGACGCCAGGCATTTCACCATTTTTGTGTTTGTCTCGATGCTCGCGTTCAGTGCCCAGGACCTGATCCTGGAGCCGTTTGCCGGCGCGATTTTCAACTTTTCGCCGGGCGAATCCACCAAATTGTCAGGCGTGCAGCATGGTGGCGTTTTCGCCGGCATGCTGCTGGTCGCGCTCGCGACCAGTGTGTTTGGGCGCAGCAGCCGGGTCGCGTCGCTGAAGGCGTGGACGATGGGCGGATGCATGGCCTCGGCACTGGCGCTTGCCGGGCTGGCCTATGCCGGTGTTGCTGGCGCACCATGGCCGTTGCGTGAAAATGTGTTCCTTCTCGGTGTGGCGAACGGCGCGTTTTCAATTGCCGCAATCGGATCGATGATGGCGATGGCCAGCCAGGGGCATCAGGCCCGCGAGGGCGTTCGCATGGGGTTGTGGGGTGCAGCGCAGGCGATTGCCTTTGGCGCGGGTGGCTTTCTGGGCACGGTCATGAGCGACCTCGCACGGCTGGTGCTGGTTTCGCCGGGCGCCGCCTACGCGGTGGTATTTGCGCTTGAGGCCGTCGCGTTTTTCGCGGCGGCGTGGCTGGCGGCATACATACGCATCGACTCAACAACGGCGGCAAGCGGTGGCCGCGATCGCGAACCGCTGTTGCCGGCGGCCTATGCGCGAACCATGCAACAGGCGAAAGGCGGGGACTAGCATGATTGATCACGAACTGTACGACGTGGTGGTGGTTGGTGGCGGGCCGTCCGGCGCCACCGCTGCCGCCGACCTGGCGCGCAAGGGCCGCCGCGTGATGCTGCTGGACCGCAGCGGACGCATCAAACCCTGCGGTGGCGCCATACCGCCGGCGGCCATCGCCGAATTTGCCATCCCCGAGCATCTGCTGGTGGCCAAAGTGACGGCCGCGCGCATGATCTCGCCCAGCGGGCGCGCGGTTGACATGCCGATCGATGGCGGCTACGTGGGGATGGTTGATCGTGAACAGTTTGACGAGTGGCTGCGGGTCCGTGCGGCAGCCACCGGCGCGTCCCGCGTCACCGGCAGCTTCGACAGGATCAGCAGGGACAGCGCGGGCTATGCAATTGTTCACTACCAGACCAGCGATGCGAAAGGTGAAAAGAAGCAGCACACGGTGCGGACGCTTCTGGTTATCGGCGCCGATGGCGCGTCTTCCCGTATCGCGCGTGACGAAATTGATGCGGCCGCTGACACGAACTATGTTTATGCCTACCACGAGATCGTGTCGTCGCCGCCGGCAGGCCACGCCTCGTTCAGTCCGGTGCGGTGCGACGTTTACTATCAGGGGCCGGTATCGCCGGATTTTTATGGCTGGGTGTTTCCGCATGGAAACACCACCAGCATCGGCATGGGTACGGCAAAAAAAGGCTTTTCGATCCGGCACGCCACGACACTGTTGCGCGAACGTGCCGGCCTGGCCGGGGCAACCACCGTGCGCCGCGAAGGCGCGCCGATCCCTATGAAACCGCTCGCCCGCTGGGACAATGGGCGCGACGTCATCCTCGCCGGCGATGCTGCCGGTGTTGTCGCGCCGGCTTCAGGCGAAGGCATCTATTACGCCATGACGGGCGGCCGCCTTGCCGCGGATGCGGCGGCGGCGTTCCTCGCCACACGCGATCCGGCTGCGCTTGCGTTGGCACGCAAGCGCTTCATGAAAGCACACGGGCGCGTGTTCTGGATCCTCGGCATGATGCAGCGGTTCTGGTATTCCAATGATCGCAGGCGCGAGCGTTTTGTCAGTATTTGCCGCGACAAGGACGTGCAGGAACTGACCTGGCAGGCCTATATGCACAAGAAACTGGTGCGCGCAAAACCACTGGCGCATATCCGGATTTTCTTCAAGGACCTTGCGCACCTGGCTGGATTTGCCAGGCTGTGAGACTGCATGACGGTGACAACGCGCCAACAGCACCGTTCACCAGCGACTGGGTGCAGATCGCCGGGTCGGTCAGCGCGCACGGTTTGTCGTGCCCGCGGCAATGACCTGAAATGATTGTCGTGAACACCGGGGTGCCGATTGAGCGCCGGACTGCGTGCAGCCGTTCATTGAGCGTTGGTGCGCTTTTGCCGGTGTTGCGTCGCCCCGGGCGAGTTCGACGCCTGTTTGCGAGGCACGGACCTTCCGGCGAATGAACCATTTGTTTACATCCGGTCTGGTCGCTGACCTGATCCTGGCGCTCATGCTGGTTGAAGGATGTTTCCTGGTGCTGTATCGCCGGCGTACCGGCCGCGGTCTGACGACTGCGGAGGTCTTGTCGGGACTGCTGGCAGGCGGCGGACTGGTGCTGGCTGTTCGCGGCGCGCTGGTTGGGGCAGAATGGCATTGGCTGGCCGCTGCACTGTTGCTGTCGCTTGTTGCTCATGCGGTGGATTTTTACCAGCGGTTTCGACGCCGCGCCAGTGAGTCGCCGCGATGTGCGCCGGATGCCTGACTAGCCCGCAGTAGCGCGGTTCGCGGCGTGAACCGGCCGGTGTCGCGGCAAATGGGCCGGGCGGATGGCCGGAATGTAGTGCAGGAAGCGCGATGTGCCTGCGGTGACAGGTGATGTTTCGCCGCAGCAACCGCGGCGTCGGCCCGCAGGCCGTTTCCTGAATCGCCAGTGCCAGGAAACATTCATTCAAAATAAATTATGTCCAGCAAGCCATGTGCGGAATAGCCGGAATTCTCTCGACAGGCAGCGGCCTGGCCCCGCGACGGACGGAACTCGAGGCGATGATCGGGCGCCTCCATCACCGCGGCCCGGACGGCTATGGTTTTCTGGTCGACGGGCCGATCGGCCTGGCGCATGCCCGGCTGAGCATCATTGATCTCGAGGGCGGCCAGCAACCGATTCACAACGAGGATAAGT
>CAYQKN010000108.1:0-12324 GCA_964417885.1 uncultured Burkholderiales bacterium
CCGCCGCCGCCGACCAATGTAGCTGCGGTCGCCGGCAGCGGGCTGGCAATGGTGACGTTCCAGCCGCCTGCATCCAGCGAGGCACCCATTACCGCCTACAGTATCACCTGCCAGCCTGGCAACTTTGTTTCCAGCCGCAATGCATCGCCGATATTCTTGACCGGGCTGACCAACGAATTGCCGTACCTGTGCAGCATCACCGCCAACAATGTCTACGGCTCCAGCCCAGCAGTACCATTCAGTGTGACCCCGTCAGCGAACGCGCCGCTGGCGCTGTTTTCAGCAAAGTCGCGCAAGCCGCACGGCGCTGGCGGCGATTACAGCATTGAGCTCGATCTGCTGCCGACCATTTATGGCGCGGTCACCGTGGAGCCGCGAGCGGTTGTCGCCGGCCACGTGCTGGTGTTTACCTTCAACAAATCGGTCAGTTCTCCCGGATCCGCTTCCGTGGAAGATTCGTTCATGACGGTTCTGCCAGGTCCTTTCCCCGCTGTCGCAGTGGGCAACCGTGTTGAAGTCGCCTTGCCGGGCATGGCCGATGCCACCCGCGTGCAAGTCACGCTGACCGGTGTGAACGGCACGCCAGCGGTATTTTCAGTGTCGCTTGGTTTGCTGGTGGGCGATGTCACCGGTTCAGGCTTGGTAACCGCGGCCGATATCAGTGCAATCAAGATGCGTGATGGTCAACCCCTCAGCCAGCTGAACTTCCAATTCGACGTAAATTTGTCGGGCGGCATCAGCGCCGCGGATGTTTCCGCCGCGAAAGCGCGGGCTGGCCAGACATTGCCATAGCCGCAGATCGCCTAATCCAGCCAACCCTTGCGCTTGAAGTACGCAAATGGCACGGCGACCGAGATCACCATCAGTGCCAGCGCAAACGGGTAGCCGTAGTCCCAATCAAGCTCCGGGAACCAGCGCTTGAAGTTCATGCCATAGATGCTGGCAATCAGCGTCGGCGGCAGCAGCGCGACGGAAGCCACCGAAAAGATCTTGATGATCTTGTTCTGGTTGATGTTGATGAAGCCGACGGTGGCGTCCATCAGGAAGTTGATTTTGTCGAACAGGAACGCGGTATGGCCGTCCAGTGATTCGATGTCGCGCAGGATTTGTCGCGCCTCTTCCATCTGGTCTGCCGGCAGCAGTTTCTGACGCATCAGGAACGACACCGCTCGCCGGGTATCCATCACGTTGCGGCGAATGCGGCCGTTGAGATCCTCCTCGTTTGCCACCCGGGCAAGGACTTTGCCTGCCTCGGCGTCGGTCATGCGCTCGGTCAGCACTGATGCGGAAATCTTCTCCAGTTCGGCATAGACGCTTTCGAGCGCATCGGCGGAATATTCGGCGTCGGTCGCGTACAGGTCCAGCAGCACTTCGCGGGCGTCCTCGATATATCCCGGCCGGGTGCGGGCACGCATGCGCACCAGCCGGAACACTGGCAGGTCCTCGAGATGCAGCGAAAGCAGGGCGTTGTCCTTGAGGATGAAGGCAACCGGAACGTTGCGCGAATCGTCCTCGTTGATCTCCAGCAGAAAATCGGACCGCAGGTGCAGTTCGCCGTTCTCGCCTTCGTAAAAGCGCGCGCTTGACTCGAGATCCTGCATGTCCTCCAGCGAGGGCAATTCGAGGTCGAACAGTGACTTGATCCATTCGCGCTCGGTGGCACTTGGTGACACCAGGTCAATCCAGATCGGATCGGAATTGCGCAGGTCATCGAGCGTCTCGACGTGAAGCTGGTTCAGCCGCCGGTTGTTTAGTACAAATACGTTGAGCATGACGCGCTCCGGAAGGTTGCGCGATTGTAGTGCAGTTGGACGGGCCAAAGCCAGCGAAATATCGCCGGCTGCGGCATCGCTCAGGTGCCGATGATGCCGCCGTCATCCTTGGTGATGACAATGGTCGCGCTGCGCGGCCGCGCGCCGCGCTTGCCGGACGGCCAATTGCTGTTGCGTTCGCCATCGAAATCCTCCGAGGCTTCACCCGGATGCTGGATGTTGACGCAGGCGGTGCGGCCATCAGGCGTGAACGTGAGGCCGGTTATCTCGCAGCCGCGCGGACCGGTCAGGAAGCGGCGGATTTCACCGGTCACCGTATCGGCCGCCAACAACTGATTGTTGCCAAGGTTGGCATAGATGCCGCGCCCGACCGTGCTGATGTCGGTGCCGATCCACAACGTGCCATCGGGCGAAAACTGCAGGGTGTCGGGGCAGGCAAACGCATCGCCGCGGACATTTCCCCGCTGCGTGCGATCCGGATGTGCCGGATCGCCGGCGAGCACGAAAAGGTCCCAGTTGAATGTCAGCGAGGCGGCGTCCCCGCCGGCTTCGCGCCAGCGGACGATCTGGCCGAAAACATTGCGCTCGCGGGGGTTGGCGCGGTTGGTGCCAGGGTTGTCGGCCGTGCCGCGCCGGTCGTTGTAAGTCAGGGAGGCATAGACTTCGCCGGTCTGGGGGTGAATCACGATCCATTCGGGGCGGTCCATTCGTGTCCCGCCGGCCTGGTCGCCGGCCTGCCGCGCGTGAATCAGCACGTCTGCCTGGTCGGCAAAGCCGTTGGCCGTGGTCAGGCCGCTCTCGCCGTGCACCAGCGGCAGCCAGCTTCCGCTGCCATCGTCATTGAATCTGCCGACATACAGCGTGCCATGGTCCAGCAGATCGCGATTGGCGGCGCGGTCGCGCGGATTCCACGCGTCACGGGAAACAAACTTGAAGATATATTCGAAGCGCGAATCATCGCCGGTATAAATGACGATGCGGCCGTCGGCAGCGACAGCATGAAACGCGCTCTCGTGAAAACACCGGCCCAGTGCCGTACGCTTGACCGGCGTCGAATCCGGCTCGAACGGATCGATCTCCACCACCCAGCCGAAGCGGTGAAATTCGTTCGGATGCCTGCCGATGTCGAATCGCTCGTCCAGTTCATACCAGCGATAACGGTTCTGCTTGCGCAACGCGTAGCGCGCCTGGCGCGGGGTGATGTTGCCCGACGGGTCGGCAAAATGGTTCTGGATATTTTCCTCACACGTGAGGTAGGTTCCCCACGGTGTAAAGCCGTTGGCGCAATTGGAGTGGGTGCCGAGCACCTCGATGCCGGCCGGGTCGGCGGCGGTGCGCATCTGCGCATTGCCACGCGCCGGGCCGCCAATCGACATGGGCGTGAGCGAATGAATCCGCCTTGCATGGGAAGATGGGCGCACCACCTGCCAGCGACCGCCGTGCCGGTGGATCTCGATCACCGAAACGCCTACCGCATACTGGGCCTTGCGCAATTTCGCGCTGTTCCAGGTATTCATGCCGTCGCTGAACAGCAGATTCTGGTCCAGGTACTCGTGATTGAGAACCAGAAGGCCGCGATCGGCAGGACCGGACCCGCCCGGTAGCGGAAAGAAGTGCATGCCGTCGTGGTGCATGCCGGCCTGAATGCGCTGGTCGTCGGCGGAATTGGATCCGTCCGGCCGATAGGCAGGCCCATCGGATATCGGGTCGCCCCAGGCATAGAGCACGCGGCTCGTGTAGCCGGGGGGCACCGTGACCTGGTCGGCACTGGACAGCGGCACCGACTTGAATCGCGTCGCCGATACGGTACCGGCACGGCTCGCTCCCGCAGTCTGGCAGCCGCCAAGTGTGGCGCCGAATAGTGCAGCCAGGCCGGTGATCGAGCCCAGCCGCACAAAGTCACGCCGCGTCAGGCGGAGGAGCGCCAGTTGTTCCAGGTCGGGCGCCGACATGTCCGGTGGTCAGGGCTGACCGAGGAAAAGATAGAAAATCGGGCTGCGCTTCTGCGCCCGTCCATAGCCGATATAGAGCGGGCCGAACAGCGTATCGAAGCCGACGAACAGGCCGATCGAGTTGCGCGTTTCGCTTTTTGACAGCAGGTCCGGTGTTTCTGCCACGCGGCCGAATTCACCCGACACGCCGGCGTAGATGTTCTTGCCAAACGGGTTGCTGAGTTGGGCGAGCCGATGAAAATAGGTCAGGCGCGCGAGCGCGATCGAGCCGCCGAACAGTTCGCCCGGCGCGTAGCCCGATAGCTGCAGGAAACCGCCGAGCGAATAGCGATTGAACTGCGACAGCGTGCCGTTATAGGCCTGGCCGTATCGCGCCGCAAACGACAGCGTGTGCGCGCCATAGGATATGTTGTCCAGATAGCTGACTTCACCGCGGCGGTACTCGGAGTCCGCCTTCAGCGAATCAAGACTGGCGTAGTAGTCGACCTCGAGCTTTCGTCCCTCGCGCGGGAAATTTGGATCATCCACATTGTCATAGATGAACTTGAAGCGGGCGCCGCCTTCCTTGAACTGCCGTTCCGGAAACACCGAGAAGCCGACATTGAGTTTGGCGGTGTTGGTCGACTGCACGACGCCGAATCGCATGATCGCATTGCGGCTGAGATCGAAACCCAGGTCGAGGCTGGTGGCATTGGTGGTGAGCTGGTACTGGGTGTCGCGCCGGATGCCGGTGAAAAAATCGACCGGGCGGCGCGAGTACTCCACGCCCGGTGTGATGCTGAATGCATTGGCAATGCCGGAGGCGCCGAACGGCTGGAAAAACTGCGAAGATACCCGGCGATCGCGGCCGAGCTGGAAATCGTTGCGCCATTCCGCGCCGGCCGAATTGAACTGGGTAAGCAGATAGCGCATCAGCAGGTTGAAGCGTCCTTCGCCCACCGTATCCGCCGCCAGCGAAACGCCGAACCGAAGGTAGTTCGGTCCCCAGCCTTTTTCCTTGGCGTCAATCGTCAGCAGGTTGAGGCCGCCGTCATTGAGCAGGCTGTAGTTGACCCGCTCGTAATAGCCGCTGCCGAAAACCCGGCTGACGCCGCTGTTCAACTTCTTGAAATCGATCGTGTCGCCGGATTTGACGCCCAGCGTGCGCTTGAGCTCCTCGGCGTTGGCGCGCTCAAGCCCCGCGACGCGTACCGCATCGATGCGCTCCCGGTCACCGGGCGGTTTGGGCGCGCGCGCGAGCTGGGCGGCGCGCAGCGCGGCGTATTCTGCCGGCGGCAGGCTCAATACGCGCAGCGAATTCGCCATGCTGCGGGTGGTGGCGGCGCCAATGGTGATGGCATCGCCGACCAGGCTGAAATCCGCCGCGCCAATGGTGTCGAGCGGGGGCGAGATCAGGTGATCGGTGCTTTTGAGCGAATCAAGTGAGGCGCGCACGTTCTGTTCGGTCAGGATATTGACCATCTGCAACGTCACGCCTACCAGGGACTGGATGTCCTGCTTCTTGAGCAGCGGTGTGCCGATATTGACGACGATGACAATTTCGGCGCCCATCTGGCGAACGACATCGACCGGCAGATTTCGCGTCAAGCCGCCGTCGAGGAAAATGCGATCGCCGATCTGGTAAGGCGCGATGGCACCAGGCACCGACATTGAGGCCCGCATGGCGTCGGTCAGCAGGCCGCGGTCGAAGATGGCGATTCTTCCGGTCTCGGCATCGGTGGCAACGGCGCGAAACGGTATCGGCAGGTCATCGAAGACCAGGCTCGCGGGCGCGTTGCGGGTGATCTGGCTGAACAGCGAATCCAGTTTCTGGCCGCTGATCGCGCCCGGCGGAAGGCGGACCGTCCCATTCTTGAAACCGAGTTCGAGGCGCAGCAGGCGATTCTGGTCTTCCTCCTTGCGCAGAAAGCTCTTGTCGATGCGCGGCGATTCGTCCGTCAGCAGGCGGTCCCAATCCTGGCTGATGAGCCGTTCCTCCAACTCCCACGCCGAGGTGCCGGCCGCGTAGGCTGCCCCGACCAGGGCCCCCATGCTGGAACCGGCAACAAAGTCGATCGGGATGCGCAGTTCTTCCAGCACCTTGATGACGCCGATGTGGGCCGCACCGCGCGCGCCGCCGCCGGACAGCACCAGGCCGATCTTGGGTCGGGCCGCTGCCGCCGGCGGCACGGCACCGGGTGCAGGCTGTGCCATGGCCGGGGCGGCGATTGCCGCACATGACAGCAGTACGGCGATGCAATGGAAGAATCTGGGAAAAATCACCGCCGTATTGTAACGCGACCGACGGCCGCTTCCCGTCGCGCAGGCAAAACTACGCGCGGTTGCCGGCGATTCCCGCGGTGTCCGGCTGGATGCGAAACCAGGACGCGTACAAAGCCGGCAGGAACAGCAACGTCAGCAGCGTGGCGACAAACAGTCCGCCCATGATGGCCACCGCCATCGGACCGAAGAAGTCGGAGCGCGTCAGCGGAATCATCGCCAGGATTGCCGCCAGCGCAGTCAGGACAATCGGCCGCAAGCGGCGCACCGTTGCTTCGATGATTGCCGAAAAGGGCGCATGGCCGGCCGCAATGTCCTGTTCGATCTGGTCTATCAGGATCACCGAATTTCGCATGATCATACCGAACAGGGCGATCGTGCCAAGCATGGCGACAAAGCCAAACGGCTGATTGAACAGCAACAGGGCCATCGCCACGCCGATCAGGCCCAGCGGCGCGGTCAGCACCACCATGATCACGCGCTGGAAGCTCATCAGCTGGATCATCAGCACGGTAAATACCACGCCAAGGAACAGCGGGATGCCGGCGTTGATCGACGCCTGGCCCTTGGCGCTTTCCTCGACCGCGCCACCGATATCGATGCGATAGCCGACCGGCAGTTTGGCGCGTATCGGGTCGAGCAGTTTGCTCACCTGCGCCGTGACAGTGGCGGGCTGCAGACCGGCCTGGTAAATATCCGCGCGCACGGTAATGGTCGGCAGCCGGTCGCGGCGCCAGATGACGCCTTCCTCGAATTCATACCGGACCTTGGCGATCTGGGTCAGCGTCACCGCCTTGCCGGTGCGGGTCGGCACGGCGAGGCTTTCCAGCAAATGCAATTTGGCGCGTTCATTGGCGGGACCGCGGATCAGCACTTCGATCAGCTTGTCGCGCTCACGATAGTAGGTGGCCTGCACGCCGTTCAACGAGGTGTTGAGAAAGGTGGCCAGTTCCTGTGATGACACGCCCAGCAACCGTGCCTTGTCCTGGTCGACCTCGAGTTTGATCACCTTGGAGCGCTCATCCCAGTCGAACTGGACATTGGCAAGCCCCGGATTGCTGCGCATTGCATCGGCAACCTCGGTTGCAATGGCGCGGATGACCGGGATGTCCTCGCCCGAGACGCGAAACTGGACCGGAAAGCCGACCGGCGGACCGTTTTGCAGTTCAAGTACCCGCGTGCGGATTTCCGGAAAATCATCCTGAAACAGCTTGATGAGGCGGTTGCGGAGTTCGTTGCGTGCTTTTACGCTGTTGGTGGTGACGACGAACTGTGCAAAACTTGCCGCCGGCAATTGCTGATCCAGCGGGAAGTAGAAGCGCGGGCTGCCGGTGCCGACATAGCTCACATAGTTGCTGAACAGCGACGCCTGGCCATCGAGATATTTCTCCAGTTTTTTCACCTGCGCCTCGGTGGCCTGGATGGAGGAACCTTCAGCCAGCTTCATGTCAATCAGCAGTTCGACGCGAGTGGATGACGGAAAGAACTGCTGCTGGACAAATTTGAAGGCAAACAGCGAGCCGAAGAATAACAGCGCGGTGACGAGAATGACGGTCTTGCGATGGCTGACGCACCAGGTGACGACGGCGCGAAAACGGGTGTAGAAGGTCGTGTTGTAAACGTCGTGGTCAACAACGTGGGCGGGGTCGGCGTGACCCGGTTGCGGGTCGACGGGCGCGATCCGCGCAGCGAGGCGCGCGCCGACCAGCGGGATGCGGCTGATCCAGCCGGCCAGTCGCCGGATACGCGGTGTGATCACCGGCTTGCCGTTGCGATAGTCCGGCAGCAGGTGATAGCCCAGGTAAGGAATGAAGATGACCGCGGCGAACCATGAAATGATCAATGCCAGTGACGTGACCTGGAAGATCGAGCGTGTGTATTCGCCGGTTCCCGACCGTGCGGTGGCGATCGGCAGGAAGCCGGCGACCGTGACCAGCGTGCCGGTCAGCATGGGAAACGCGGTCGAGGTGTAGGCAAAGCTGGCGGCGCGTACCCGGTCCCAGCCCTGTTCCATCTTGATGGCCATCATTTCCACCGCGATGATGGCATCGTCAACCAGCAGGCCAAGGCCGAGCACCAGGGCGCCGAGCGAGATCTTGTGCAACCCGACGTCAAACAGGTACATGAAGAAAAACGTCAGCGCCAGCACCAGCGGTATCGACAGGGCAACGACCAGGCCGGTGCGGACGCCCAGGCTGAAGAAGGTCACCGCCAGCACGATGATCACTGCCTCGGCCAGCGAGCGAACGAACTCCCGCACGCTGGCGCGCACCGCGCGTGGCTGGTCGTTGACCCGGTGCAGTTCAAGTCCAACCGGCAAGGTTGATTCCAGGCGGTGAAGCGTTTCGTCAAGGTTGCTGCCTAGCTGGACAATGTCGCCCCCCTGGCGCATCGATACGCCGAGGCCGAGTGCCTCCTGGCCGAGGTAACGCATTTTGGTGAACGGCGGATCGGCAAAGCCCCGCTTGACCGTCGCGATGTCGCCGATCTTGAACACCCGGTTGTTGGCGCGGATGGTGAAATTTCGGATTGCTTCAACACTGTCGAACGCGCCGGTGGCGCGAACGTAGATTTTGTCGGTGGCGGTCTCAAATGCGCCGCCCGGCGCAACCGCGTTCTGTGCCTGCATCGCGGCGATGATCGACGCGCCGTCAATGCCAAGCGTTGCCAGCTTGAGGTTGGACAGCTCGATGAAGATTTTTTCTTCTTGCTCGCCGATGATGTCGACCTTGGCCACGTCCGGGATGCGCAGCAGCTCACGTCGCACACGGTCGGCAAAAAGCTTTTTGTCGGCATAGCTGTAACCCTGGCCGGTAATGGCAAATATGTTGCCAAACGTGTCGCCAAACTCATCATTGAAGAACGGACCGACCACCCCCTGTGGCAGGGTGTGGCGAATGTCACCGACTCGCTTGCGTACCTGGTATTGCGTCTCCGGCACGGCAGAGGACGGTGCGGCGTCGTTGATGGCAAAGAAGATGAGCGATTCGCCGGGCCTGGAATAGCTGCGGACAAAGTTCACGTTCGGCACTTCCTGCAGCTTGCGCTCGAGCCGTTCCGTGACCTGCTGGTCCACTTCGGCAGTGGATGCCCCGGGCCACAGGGTCCGGATGGTCATGAACTTGAAGGTGAATGGCGGATCCTCGGATTGTCCAAGGCGGCCGTAGGCGAAAACGCCCATCAGTCCCATGACGAGTATCAGGTAGAGAACCAGCGGTTGCTGCTTGAGCGCCCATTCGGACAGGTTGAAATTTCTCATCGGCGTCGGCTGTTGGATCGCACGGACATCAGTTGCGGATACCGTGTCCGGCAAACTGCTGCGGCAACGGCTGCAGATCGGTCGGGGCATGCGCGACCTTGCCATCGCCGGTGACCTGCGGATCGGTAACCGGTTTCACCACTTCGCCATCGCGCAACTTGTGCACGCCGGCTGCAACGATCAGGTCGCCGGGCTTGACCCCGCCTTTGATCAGCGCGACATTTTCCTTGTATTGCAGGACGGTGACCGGTTTCAGGCTGACTCTGCCGTCGCCCGCGATCTGCCAGACACCGGTGATGGCGCCCTTGACGTACAGCGCTGAAAGCGGGACTGCCAGCGTGTCCGAATCGGCAGCACCAACAAACAGCGCAAAAGCGGTCATGCCAAGCTGAACGCTTTCGTCCGTGTTCTGGATCGAGACACGTACCGGGTAAGTCCGTGTGACCGGGTCTGCGGATGCGCCGACCTCCCGCACTTTGGCCTGGTAGTACTTGTCCGGAAATGACCAGGTCGCCACGCGTAGTGCCTTTGGCGCCGCATCTCTGGCGCCCGCGTTGCGAAACTCGCCGATTTTTGCCTCCGGCACACTGATCGACAATTCCTTTTCTGCCGGATTGGCAATTCGCAGTACCGTCTGGCCGGCGGAAACAACCTGGCCGGATTCGGCCATCACCTGGGTCACAACACCGTCCTGCTCGGCTGTCAGGACCGCATAGCCGGCCTGATTGATCGAAACACTCGCCTGCGCCCTGGCTGATTCGAGACGTGCCTTTGCCGCATTGGCGACGTTCAGCTTCTGGTCAAGCGCCGACTGGCTCACGAACCCCTTGGCAAACAGATCCTTGAAACGGCGGTACTCGGCGTCGGCAAACGTGGCCTCGGTTTCCGCGGCGGCGGCATTGGCGTTGGTGGCATCGGCCGCCAGTTTCGTATCCTGCGGATCAAGCCTGGCCAGCGGCTGCCCGCGCTTGACCACGCTACCGGCATCAACCAGGCGAGCAACCATTTTTCCGCTGATCCGAAACGCGTGGTCGGTTTCGTGGCGAGCGCGAATTTCGCCCGGGTAGAGGTCGGTCTCGATGCCCGATAATGAGCCGATTCGGTATGCCAGCGCGGGGCGTAAATTGGTGGCCGCCGGCTCAACTTTTGAGCAACCGCCAAAGCCGGCAAGCAGGGTCAGCGCAATCCCAAGGGCGACGGTTAAGTGCTTGTTTCTATTGGCATGCATGGCGTTACTCAGATAAGTTTAATACGACTAATGCACAAAAAATTCCGCGTTGGCATATAACTGACTGGTCGGTAAGTTAAGACAATTCTTGCGTTGTGTCAATTGTCCGTTCGATGTCAGGCCAAGCGAAAGTCGACCGCCGCTTAAGCGGCGAGGTATATTCAGCCATCAACGTATCGGGGCGAGAATCTGCTTATGCGCAACGGGAAAAAATACGAAGTCTCCAGCCCTTTCAGACGGCAAATTCAACTCGAATTGCAGTTGCCCGATGCGGACCGTCGACAACTGGTCATGGCAACACTGGCAACTGCCGCCGCCATCCTGGTCCCGCGTCTGGCGGCCGCGCAATCACTGTCGGAACTTTCAGACAAGGATGTTGGCGCAGGCCTGCGCGGTGCGCTGGAACGCGGCGCGGAAATTGCGGTGTCACTGCTTGGCAAGAAAGATGGATTCTGGGGTGACGAACGGGTAAGGATTCCGCTACCGGACTGGATCAAGAAGGTTGAACGCGCGATCAAATTGCTTGGCAAAAGCAAGGATATTGAAGAAATGAAGGTGGCCGTCAATCGCGCCGCCGAGCAGGCGGTGCCGCAGGCCAAGGCCTTGCTGATGAATGCCGTCAGGACGATGTCGGTTGAAGATGCCAGGCAGATCCTTACGGGTGGCGACAATTCCGTCACGCAGTTTTTCCAATCGCGGACACGCGACAACCTGACGCAAAAATTTCTGCCGGTCGTCAGCAACGTCACCAGCCGCATCGGTCTTGCCGGGCAATACAATCAACTGGCCGCACAGGTGCAACAGACCGGCCTCATCAGACTTTCACCGGACCAGGCGAGGGTGGAAAATCACGTCACCGGCAAAGCGCTTGACGGGCTCTACTTCATGATCGCGGAAGAGGAGCGCAAGATTCGTCGCGACCCGTTCGGCACCGGTAGCGACCTGCTCAAACGGGTATTTGGCGCGATCAAATAGATCGGGCAGGTCAGGCCCAATCCTTGGCGCGGTCAACGGCACGCCGCCACATCTGCATCCTCGCGGCCGCGGTGTCGCGGGCGGCGCCGGGAACAAATGCGCGGTCCATGGCCCATTGCGATGCGATCTGCTCCGGACTTTCCCAGAACCCGACTGCAAGCCCGGCCAGGTAGGCTGCTCCCAATGCGGTCGTTTCCGTAATTTTTGGTCGTACGACGCGGACGCCGATCAGGTCAGCCTGAAATTGCATCAGCAGGTTATTGACCGCGGCGCCGCCATCGACGCGCAGTTCGCCCAGAGGTATGCCCGCATCCTCGCGCATCGCGATCGCCAGTTCGGCGCTCTGGAACGCGATCGCATCGAGTGCGGCGCGGGCGATATGACCGCGATGGCTGCCACGCGTCAAGCCGAGAATGGCGCCGCGGGCGGTGGCATCCCAATGGGGGGCACCCAGACCGGCAAACGCCGGAACCAGATATACCCCGCCGCTGTCGGGTACCGACGCGGCGAGTGCTTCAATTTCGGCGGCGCTGGCGATGATGCCGAGACCATCGCGCAGCCATTGCACTGCCGCACCGCCGATGAAGACGCTGCCTTCCAGTGCGTAATGGGTCCGATTGCCGTGTTTGCCGCCGAGCCGCCATGCAACCGTTGAAATCAAGCGGTGTTGCGACACGACGGCTCGCTCACCGGTATTCATCAGCATGAAGCAACCGGTGCCGTAGGTGTTCTTTGCCATGCCGGGCTGATGGCAGGCTTGGCCGAACAGGGCGGCCTGCTGGTCGCCTGCGACACCGCCCAGAGCGATTCCGCCAGGCAGGCCTTCGCAGGCGGTTACGCCGATCCGTTCGCTGGAGCTGACAATTTGCGGCAATACGC
>CAYQKN010000109.1:0-1464 GCA_964417885.1 uncultured Burkholderiales bacterium
GTCGCCGGCGGCGGCGGCAAGGGCATGCGGCTGGTGGAAAAGGCGGACGACTTCATGAGCCAGCTGGAGGCCGCCAAGCGCGAATCGAAGAACGCCTTCGGCGACGATGCGGTGCTGATCGAGCGCTACGTGCTGGGTCAGCATCACATCGAGTTCTAGGTTTTCGGCGACACCCACGGCAACGTCGTGCACCTGTTCGAGCGCGAATGTTCGATCCAGCGACGCCATCAGAAAGTGCTGGAGGAAACCCCCTCGCCGTTCATCGATGCCGTCGACGACGGCATGCGCGAAAAGATGGGGGCCGCCGCCGTGGCAGCCGCGCGCGCCATCAGCTATCGCGGCGCGGGGACGCACGACTCCAACGTCGCCGAGGACAGGAAATTCTTCTTAACGGAAATGAAAACACGGCTGCAGGTCGCGCATCCGGTAACCGAGATGATCACCGGCGAGGACCTGGTCGAATGGCAACTGCTGGTGGCGGCGGGCGAGCCGCTGCCGCTGGAGCAGCACGAGCTGCTGTCGGGCGGCCACGCCATTGAGGTGCGTGTCTGCGCCGAGGACCCGGCCAACGATTTTCTGCCCGAGACCGGCACCATGCGCCTGTTCGCCACCCCGGCGATCCCGGCCGGCGACGACATCCGCCTCGACACCGGCGTGGTCAGCGGCGACACCATCAGCGTCTATTACGACCCGATGATCGCCAAGCTGATCACCTGGGGCAGCGATCGCGGCGAGGCGATCCGCCGCATGCAATCAGCCCTCGGCCAGACCGACGTGCTGGGCGTACGCACCAATCTCGAATTCCTGCAGCAGCTGGTGCAGCATCCGGCGTTTGTCGCCGGCGAGACCGATACCGGTTTCATCGCCCGCCATCACGACGCGCTGATGGCCCGGCCGGCAGTGGATGATCTGACGCTTGCCGCCGCCTGCGCGCGCATCCTGCTCGACGAGGCGATGCAGCCCGGCGGCGATCCCTGGTCGCAGAACAGCGGCTGGCGCATGAACGGCTTTGCCAGCCGCCTGATCGAGTTCAGGGCGGCCGGGCAGGACCAGCCGGTTGCCTGCCATATCGACACCGACGGCGGCGTGCGCTACTTTCGCCGCGGCGACGATCACGCCTCGCGCGCCGCGTTCGTCTGGCTGCAACGCGACGACGGCTCGCTCAAGATCCGGCTCGACGACACCAAGTCGGCGGTGCGGGTGCTGCGCGCCGGCGATGCCATTACCGTCATCACGCCCGCCGGCCGCCACGCGCTGACGCTGTTCGACCCGTTTCACTTTGAACAGGAAGACACCGGTGCCGACGGCCGGCTGACGGCGATGATGCCGGGCCGGGTGGTGAAAGTGATGGCGATCGTCGGCGACAGCGTGAAGAAGGGGCAGGCGCTGATCATCATGGAGGCGATGAAAATGGAACACACCATTGTCAGCCCGCGTGATGGCGTGGTCGACCGGGTGGCGTTC
>CAYQKN010000109.1:1564-12251 GCA_964417885.1 uncultured Burkholderiales bacterium
TACCGATTGTACGAAGGCGAAGGCGCGCGATAGACCGGCCGCACATCGACATTGACCTGGATGGTCGGGCCCGGATCGTAGGCGGTGCGGGTGGTGTAGTCGCGGCCGTTGTAGCGGTAGCGCACGTCGTAGCCGCGGATCTCGTCGCGATAGTCGTTGACCACATTGCAGCGCTGCACGTCGCGCGTGACCGGTACCCGCTCCACCTCGTAGGCCGAGGCGCGCCGGTAGCCGCTGTCGTAGCGGTCGTAGCCGTTGCTGTTGCGTTCGATGTCGTTGCCGATCAGGCCGCCGATCACCGCACCGGCCGCGGTACCGCGATCGCGTCCGCCGGAACTGTTGCCGAACTGGTGGCCGATGACGCCGCCGACGATGGCACCCAGCACGGCGCCGGCGCCGGAATTCTGCCGTGAGTCACTGATGTATTCCTCGCGCACCGGTGCCCGCACGCGGCGCTCCTGGTACGCGGTGACCTGCTCGTTGTAGCACTCGCGGCGCGGGGTGGCCACGCGCTCGACGATCGGCGTGGCGGAAATGACGGTGGCCACATCGCCGTAATCGGCGGCAGTCACCGCGCCCGCGGTCAAACCAAGCGTGGACAGTACGGCAACGGTCAGCAATTTTTTCATCTGGGGCTCCTGGTTTCGTGAGTCGTGCGCAAATAACGGCGCAAATCGGGGCGGGTTGACTGCGGCCAGCGGCCAATTGCAACAGTTCGTATCAGCCTCTGTGCGAAAAATCACACCGCAGGCCGAAGCGACGCCTCTGATGCTGGATACGTCCGCTGGACGCAGGCGGATTCGGTCAAAGCGGTCAATACTCAACAGGGCACCGCCCTGAAACCCAGCACTGGCGCGGCGTTCCGCGCAGGCAGGCCGGAGAAGCGCATGGATACTGGCGTTCCGGGCAGTGCCCTGCTGGATGTCAAACCGCCGGCGATCCTATAATGGAGATCTGCGCATCGCGTGTATGCAACGACGTACCCGACTCAACGAGGAGAACTACCATGTCCGCCGTACTCAAGCCCCAGTCTGCCCCCGTCCCCACCGTCAAGCTGCTGATCAATGGCAAGTTTGTCGAATCGCAAACCAAGGTCTGGAAAGATGTGGTCAATCCAGCAACCCAGGAGGTGCTGGCACGGGTGCCGTTTGCCACCGCGGAGGAACTGGAGGCAGCCATCAGCGGCGCGGCCGAGGCATTCAAGACCTGGAAACACACGCCGATCGGCGCCCGCTCGCGGGTGATGCTGAAGTTGCAGGAACTGATCCGGCGCGACATGAAAAAACTGGCCGCTTGCCTCACCGCCGAGCAGGGCAAGACCCTGCCAGACGCCGAAGGCGACGTATTCCGCGGCCTTGAAGTGGTCGAGCACGCCTGCTCGATCGGCACCCTGTCGCTGGGCGAAATCGCCGAGAACGTGGCCGGCGGCATCGACACCTATTTCATCCGCCAGCCGATCGGCGTCTGCGCCGGCATTACACCGTTCAACTTCCCGGCGATGATTCCGCTGTGGATGTTCCCGATGGCGATCGCCTGCGGCAATACCTTCGTGCTGAAGCCGTCCGAGCAGGATCCGATGACCCCGATGCTGCTGGCCGAACTGGCGATCGAGGCCGGTGTCCCGCCGGGCGTGCTGAATATCGTGCATGGCGGCAAGGAGGCGGTGGATGCCCTCTGCTCGCACGCCGAGGTCAAGGCGGTGTCGTTCGTTGGCTCGTGCCATGTCGGCGAGCATGTCTACAAGCTTTCCAGCCATCACGGCAAACGCGCGCAATGCATGATGGGTGCCAAGAACCACGCCATCGTCATGCCCGATGCCAACAAGGAACAGGCGCTGAACGCGCTGGTCGGCGCCACCTTTGGCGCCGCCGGGCAGCGCTGCATGGCCACCTCGGTCGCGGTACTGGTGGGCGATGCCAACAAATGGATTCCCGACATCGTCGCCAAGGCCAAGACCCTCAAGGTCAACGCCGGCATTGAACCCGGCACCGATGTCGGACCGGTGATCTCGATCCAGGCCAAACAGCGCATCGAATCGCATATCGCCAAGGGTGTCGAGGAAGGCGCCAAACTCGAACTGGACGGACGCAACCCCGCGATCCCGGGCTACGAAAAAGGCAACTTCATCGCGCCGACCATTTTCTCCGGCGTACAACCGCACCACCACATTTACCAGACCGAGATCTTCGGCCCGGTGATGGTGATCGTTGCGGTCAATACGCTCGACGAAGCGATCGCGCTGACCAACGCCAACCCGTACGGCAACGGCACCGGCATCTTCACCCAGTCGGGTGCGGCCGCACGCAAGTTCCAGAACGAAATCGACGTCGGCCAGGTCGGCATCAATGTGCCGGTACCGGTGCCGGTGCCGTACTTCAGCTTCACCGGCTCGCGCGGCTCCAAGCTGGGCGACCTGGGCCCGTACGGCAAGCAGGTGGTGCAGTTCTATACCCAGGTGAAGACGGTGACGGCGCGCTGGTTTGATGATGACGCGGTGAGTACTGGGGTGAATACGACGATCTCGCTGAAATAGGAGCGATCATGGACCGCGATTATTTCCGCAGGACTTTTCTACCGTCCATTGCAACTGCCGCCAACCGGATCGTCTTGACGGTCGGATCGACCATAGGCTGGATCGTGATTGCCGTCGATCTTTTCCAGCGCTTGCAAAACGCAAATTATGGAGCGGCAGTTACGTCCGCAGGCCTGCTGATGTTGTTGTCTGCCATGCTTGTGGGGCCTTATGGCTGGCAGATATTTGCGGCCGCACCAGGGTCCAATTCCCGAAAGGCGTTGTCCGTTCTGATTCTTTTCGGCTTCATGCTTCAGATCGCTGGGCTGGCCATACGCTGGTTTGCGTGACCAACTCCCTCGTCCTGAAATAGCTGCTGCGAGTGCGGATAAGCACGTAGTCTCCTACGGCAAGCGAGCGCAACAACGTATCGCACCGGAATTTTGCGATTGATGAGGATGATATGAAGATCGGATTTATCGGCTTGGGCCACATGGGCAATCCCATGGCTCGCAATTTGTTAAAGCACGGACACACACTGAAAGCGTTCGACGTCGTCCCCGACCTGGTGAAAAAACTCACTGATCTCGGTGCCGAGTCGGCCGCATCACCGGCGGCATGTTCGCAGGGCGTGGAACTGGTCATCACCATGCTGCCCTCCTCTCCGCACGTACGCTCCGTGTATACCGGCAAGGACACCGGTGTGCTGACCGGCGTGCCGCCCGGTGTGCTGCTGATCGACTCCTCGACCATCGACCCGCATACCGCGCGAG
Source organism: uncultured Burkholderiales bacterium (assembly GCA_964417885.1). Taxonomy (GTDB): domain Bacteria; phylum Pseudomonadota; class Gammaproteobacteria; order Burkholderiales; family Usitatibacteraceae; genus UKL13-2. The sequence goes on from CAYQKN010000109.1 coordinate 4,850, forward strand.
ACGTGGCCATGGATGCCAAGGCTCATGGCAACAACATGGTCGATGCGCCGGTCTCCGGCGGAACCGGCGGCGCGGAAGCCGGCACGCTGACCTTCATGGTCGGCGGCGACTTGGCCGATTTCGAGAAAGCCAAACCGATCCTGCAGTGCATGGGCAAGAACATCGTCCATTGCGGCGGCGCGGGCAACGGCCAGGTGGCCAAGATCTGCAACAACATGATGCTGGCGATCGAAATGATCGCCACCGCCGAGGGCATGGCGCTGGCCGCCAAGCTGGGGATGGATCCGAAAGTGTTCGCCGGCATCGCCAATACGTCGAGCGGCCGCTGCTGGAGCTCCGACACCTACAACCCGTATCCGGGCGTGCTGGAAAACGTGCCGTCCTCACGCGGCTACTCGGGTGGTTTCGGTTCCGACCTGATGCTGAAGGACCTGACACTGGTGACGGAAGCGGCCAAGGCAGCCAGGCAGCCGGTGGTGCTGGGCGCCACCGCGCAGCAGCTCTACCAGATGCATTCGGCCATGGGCAACGGCGGGCTGGATTTTTCTTCCATCATCAAGCTGTACAAGAAAGACTGACTGCGACGACATTCAATCTTGCACCGTCGCCCCGGCCTTCGCCGGGGCGACAATTTACCGACCACGCACTGTCCAATCAATTCATGTTCTTTCCAACTCGACCTACGCCATGATCCAGCACACCATCGAAAACCACACCTGCATCATCACCATCAGCAATCCGCCGGCCAACACCTGGACGCCGGAATCGCTGAACGCCCTGCAGGCGCTGACCGAACAGCTCAACACCGACAAGTCGGTCTACGCCGCCGTCATCAGCGGCCAGGGCGAAAAATTCTTTTCCGCCGGCGCCGACCTGAAGCGGTTTGAGGGCGACAAGGTTGCCGCGCGCACCTTCATCAGCGCCTTTGGTGCTGCCTTCGAGGCCTGGATGAATGCCCGTTTCGTCACCATCGCCGCGATCAACGGCTACGCCATGGGCGGCGGGCTCGAGTGCGCGCTGGCCTGCGACATGCGCATCGCCGAGGCGCACGCGCAGATGGCGCTGCCGGAACCGGCGGTGGGCCTGCTGCCGGCGGGCTGCGGCACGCAGAACCTGCCGTGGCTGGTCGGCGAAGGCTGGGCCAAGCGCATGATCCTGACCAATGAGCGGATCAACGCGGAAACCGCGCTGCGCATCGGGCTGGTCGAGGAAGTGGTCGAGAAAGGCAAGTCGCTGGACGCCGCCAAGGCGATGGCGGAACGCGTCGCCGGCCTGTCGCCGAAAGCCGTCGAGTTCTGCAAATCGCTGATCCACAATGCCCGCAACGGCGTGCCGCGCCGCGCCGGGCTGTCGCTGGAGCGCGAGCGCTTCATGGACCTGTTCGACTTCGAGGACCAGGCCGAGGGTGTCAAGGCGTTCCTCGAAAAGCGCAAGCCGAACTGGAAAAATGCCTGAGCCGCCGAGGCGGCGCTGAATTCACACCGCCGCCGAATCCCGCGCCACAACGCGAGCTGCGTTCCCCGATCGATCACCTCACTCTCACATGCAAACCTCCTTTTCCAACGGCGAGCTGCTGGTTGAAGTCCGCAACCAGATCGCCCACCTCACGCTCAACCGCCCGCAGGCACTGAATTCGCTGACGCACGACATGATCCAGGCGCTGTCGAAACTGTTCACCGCCTGGGCCATCGACGACGGCGTGCAGGCCATCATCGTCCGCGGCGCCGGCGACAAGGCGTTCTGTGCCGGGGGCGATATCCGCGCCCTGTACGACATCGCGCGGCGGCATGACAGCAGCCTGTTCGAATTTTTCCGCGAGGAGTACGAACTCGACTTTGCCATCCACCGTTTCCTCGCCAACACGCACAAGCCTTACATCGCCTGGATCGACGGCATCGTCATGGGCGGCGGGATGGGAATCTCGCAGGGTGCGGTGCTGCGCATCGTCGGCGGCCGCACCAAGATGGCGATGCCGGAGACATCGATCGGCATGTTCCCGGATGTCGGCGGCAGCTACTTCCTGTCGCGCTGCCCCGGCGCCACCGGACTCTATCTCGGCCTCACCGGCCAGACCCTGCGTGCGGCCGATGCGCTCTACACCGGCCTTGCCACCCACCATATCGCCAGCGAGTCCGCGTTCGAGTTCGATTACGCGCTCGACACCCTGGTCGACTGGCACCTCGGCACGCTGGTGGCGATGCGCGAAATCGTGCAAAAGTTTTCCAGCAAACCGATCGAAGCCGCGACGCTGCCGCCGCGGCGCGATGCGATCGACCGGCATTTTGCCGGCAAGGCCAGTGTGGCGGCGATTGTCGCCTCACTGCAGGGCGAAACCGATCCGCACCACCGCGAATGGGCGCAGCAGACGGTGGCCACACTGGCGAAAAAGTCACCGCTGATGCTGGAAGTGACCCGGCGCCAGCTGGAGCTTGCCGAGCGGATGAGCCTGGCCGAGTGCTTTCGCATGGAAATGAACCTGGTCATGGCCACCTTCGAGCACAAAGATGTGGTCGAGGGCATCCGCGCGCTGCTGATCGACAAGGATCTGAAACCGGCCTGGAATCCGGCCAGCCTGGCCGAGGTCGAGCCGGAGCAGATCAATGAATTTTTCCGCCCGCGCTGGGACAATGCATCGCATCCGCTGGCGCATTTGCGCATCGGCACCGCCCGCTAGACATCCCCCTTTCACTCCTAACCGGCAGGACACTTCCATGCGACTCGTCACCTACCAGCCCAACGGCACCAGCGAACTCAAGACCGGCATCCTGCTTGACCACGACCGGTTGCTCGACATCGTGGCCGAAGCCTGCCAGCGTGGTTCGACGCTGAAGGTCGCGACCATGCTCGACATCATCGCCGGCGGCGAGCCGGTGATGGCGCTGCTGCGCGACATGGAGGCGGCACCGAAGACCGCGCCAATCCTGCTCAACCAGGCCCTGCTGAAGGCGCCGATCCCGCGCACGGCCAAGAATGTTTTCTGCGTCGGCTGGAATTACCTCGAGCACTTCGCCGAGGGCGGCAAAACGCTCGACGACAAGCGCGAATTGCCGACATGGCCGGTGTTTTTTTCCAAGGCGCCGACCGCCATCAACGGCCCCTTCGACGTGATTCCCTACGATGCCGGCGTCTCGACCCAGCTCGACTGGGAGGCGGAACTGGGCGTGATCATCGGCAAGGCCGGCAAGAACATTGCCGAGGCCGACGCCATGAGCCATATCTTCGGCTACACGGTGATCAACGACGTCACCTGGCGCGATATCCAGCGCCGCCACGGCGGCCAGTGGGACAAGGGCAAGTCGCTGGACGGCACCTGCCCGATGGGGCCGTGCATCGTCACCGCCGACGCGATCGACCCGACCAACCTGGCGATCGAATGCCGCGTCTCGGGCGTGACCAAGCAGAAGTCCAACACCAAACACCTGTATTTCAAGATCCCGCGCCTGATCCACGACCTGTCGCTGGGCCAGACACTGGAAGCGGGGGATGTGATTTCCACCGGCACACCGGAGGGGGTCGGCTTCGCCCGCACGCCACCGGAGTGGATGAAGCCCGACGACCTGATGGAAACCGAGATCGAAGGCATTGGCGTGATGCGCAACCCGATCGGCCGGTACTAGGGAACCCTAGGCCAGCGCCCCGTCCTGTCGCGCGGTGCGGCCCAGCAGCCACGCGGAACCGGGGCCGATTGCCGCTACCGCGATCGCCAGCGGCAGCCAAACCAGATAGCCGTTCAGGCACACCGCGATCGCCGCCCAGCCGAACGAGCCCAGCGTTTCCAGGATGTTGACCAGTCCGCTTTCCTGGTAACGCTTTTTCATATCGCGCCGATCGCCGCGGCGCGGATTCCAGATGTGGCAGGTCGCGGCCGAGGCCATCGCGCCGAGGCTGCATAACAACAGCACCACCGCCGCGGCCGGTGCGCGCAGCGACCACCAGAGCACCAGCGGCAGCAGCAATGCCAGCACCGGCAGCACCGCGGCCACCGCCTTGATGACGCGGATCCGGGTCAGGCTCACCGGCGCGATGCCGACCAGCTCCGGCGCATCTTCAGCGGCAATGGTCAGCCACGCCAGGTTGCCCGTCAGCATCGCGGCCATGACGACGAAGCCGGGGATCAGCAGCCAGGCGGTGCGGTCACTGCGAAAACCAATGAAGATCATCGGCACCAGGTAGAGCACCTGCAGCAGGGTCTGGGAAATGATCTGCGGGTCCCGCACCAGCAGCTTCCACTCCTTGGCCAGCAACACCCGCGTCAGTCCGGCGCGAAACACAGGTGCACCACTATCCGCTGCGCGGCGAACCCGCGCGCGGCCGCCGGAGACACTCTCCTGCATGCCGCTGGCGAAACGACGCCAGGTCAGGTTGACCACCAGCCAGAAAGCGCCGACCGCCACTAGGATGACCGCCAGCAGCGGCAGCAGTTCGCCCAGCATCGCGCGCACCGGCCACCACCATGCGCTTTCCGGGCCCAGCATGCCGCCCGGCTCGACGGCTTGCCGCAACCAGGGCACAAATGCGTCGCGCATGCCGCGCGGCAGGATGGTCTGCAGCTGCGACAGCAGGAAAAACCCGGCGCCGATCAACGCTGCCGCGATCTGCGCGATGGTCTTGGCGCGGCGCGCGCCGAACAGTTTCACCAGCGACATGGTCAGCGCCATGCCGCCTGCGGCACAGACGAGCGCGACCGCTGCCACCACCGGGTAGATCGCCAGCAGGCCGGGACGCCCGACCGCCACGCCGACGTGGGCGAACGGCAGCAGCAGGAAAGCCGGCAGCAGGCTGGCGGCGACGGCAATGCCGGCACCGCGGACCATGAACACCGCGCGCGGTGACAACGGTGACGATAGCAGCAAGTCAAGATCGCCGCGGGTGAACAGGGCCTCAACCGCATGCGCCATGCTCTGCGACAACATGATCGAGGCAACCAGCCAGAACACGCCGCCGGCCATGGCGGTGGCGAACGGCGGCAGGCTGTCCGTATCCATGCCGGCCAGGCCGCGCAGCATCGACCACGCCGCCAGATGCAGCGCCGTCCACAGTACGCCGCCGCCAACCAGCATGACCCACAGGCGTATGCCGCCGATGCCACGCCACGCCAGTCGCAACTCGTGATGCAGCAGCCATGCGCCGCCGCCGGGCGTCGTCATGCTCAGCCGGTCTCGGTCAGGTTGAGGAATACGTCCTCAAGGGTCGCCCCCTGTGCGCCGACCGCGGCACCGGCGTGGGCGCGCAGCTGGTCCAGCGTGCCCTGCGCGACGATGCGGCCTTTCTGGATGATCGAAATGCGCTCGGCCAGCCGCTCGGCGATTTCCAGGATGTGCGTGGTCAGCACCACCGTGTTGCCGCGCCGCACGTAATCGACCAGCATGTCCTTGACCGCCTTGGCGGCGTGCGCATCCAGGCCAGTCAGCGGCTCGTCCAGGATCAGCAGCTTCGGCTCATGGATCAGCGCGCCGGCCAGTGCCAGTTTCTGGCGCATGCCGCGCGAATACCCCTCGGTGTAATCGCCGGCCTGCCCAACCAGGTCCAGCCACTGCAACAGTTCCGCCGCGCGCACCGCGGCCTGAGGGGCATCGATGCCCCACAGGCCGGCAACAAACTCGAGGTACTCCCAGGCGTTGAGCTTGCCGTACAGCAGCGGGTCATCGGGCAGAAACGCCGTCAGCCGGCGGGCGGCGACGGCATCGGTGGTGACATCATGGCCAAAGATCGAGACCTGGCCGGCATCGGCTTTCAGCAGCCCGGCAACGATCCGCAATGTGGTGGTCTTGCCCGCGCCGTTTGGCCCCAGCAGCGCATGAAACTCACCGGCCGGAATCGCCAGATCGAGCTGATCCACCGCTGCCTTGCCGGCGAATTTCTTGACCAGGCCGCTGATGCGCAAGGCTGGCGGACTGGCTTGCTGTGTCGCGTCCGGCACGTTGATCCCTTCAATGAAAAAGCCGTCCCGCGCGGACGGCTTGGCTCAATTCAAACTTGAAACTCCAGCACTGGAGCGGCCTCCATGGCATTTTTGGCTGGAGAGGCGCACCAGTGCTGGAGTTTTGTTCGCCGTCTGCTAGAAATAGGCCTCTTCCATCTGCAACACGCTATCGGCGCCGGTGGTGATGGCGTCGGCAAAGCCGGTCGCCAGGGTGATGATGTGGTCACCATAGAACCGCGTGGTGAGGATCTTGGCTTTCAGGAACGCGAGGTCGCTGCTGCCGTCGGCCAGTTGCTTGGCCGCCACCAGTGCTGAGCGGCCCATCATCCAGCCGCCGCAGACGGTGCCGGCGAGTTTCAGGTAATGCACCGCACCCGCACCGACCGCACCCTGGTCCGCACCCCACATGGTGACGATCCACTCGGTGGCGCGCTTGAGCTCGCTGATGCCGGCCGCAAGCTGCTTGCCAAACGCCTTCAGGTGCACGTCATTGGCGCCATCCAGCAGTGGCAGCAACTTTTGCATTTCAACGATCAGCGCCAGCATGGTCTGGCCGCCTTCGCGGCCGACCTTGCGGCCGACCAGGTCGTTGGCCTGGATGCCGGTGGTGCCTTCGTAAATCGCCGAGATACGCGAATCACGGTAGTACTGCGCCGCGCCGGTCTCCTCGATGAATCCCATGCCGCCGTGAATCTGCACACCCAGCGAGGTCACCTCGATGCCCATCTCGGTACTCCAGCCCTTGACGATCGGAATCATCAGGTCGACCAGCGCCTGGTGCATGCGCTTTTCCTTTTCGTCGGTCGAACGCTCGGCCACGTCCAGGCAGCTCGCGGTCCAGTAGACCAGCGCGCGCATCGCCTCGGCGTAGGCACGCATGGTCAGCAGCATCCGTTTCACGTCGGGGTGATAGATGATCGGCACCGACTTCGGTTTCTCGCCGAATGAAGCCGGCACCGGCACCGTCGGCCGGCCCTGCACCCGCTCGCGCGCCCACACCAGCGCGTGCTGGTAGGCACGCTCGGCGATCGACACCCCTTCGAGGCCGACACCGAGCCGCGCGGCATTCATCATGACGAACATGTATTCGAGGCCGCGATGCGGCTCACCGACCACGTAGCCGGTGGCGCCGCCCTCCTCGCCGAACAGCATCACGCAGGTCGGGCTGCCGTGGATGCCCAGCTTGTGCTCGATCGAGGCGCATTTCACGTCGTTGCGCGCCCCCAGCGAGCCGTCGGCATTGACCAGGAACTTGGGCACCACGAACAGCGAGATGCCTTTGACGCCTTCCGGCGCGCCCTCGATGCGCGCCAGCACCAGGTGGACGATGTTTTCGGTGTAGTCGTGTTCGCCGTAGGTGATGAAGATCTTCTGGCCGGAAATCTTGTAGCTGCCGTCCGCCTGCGGGATGGCCTTGCTGCGCACCAATGCCAGGTCGGATCCGGCCTGCGGTTCGGTCAGGTTCATGGTGCCGGTCCA
>CAYQKN010000110.1:0-12162 GCA_964417885.1 uncultured Burkholderiales bacterium
TGATGGGCTTTGGCCATCGCGTCTACAAGAATTACGATCCGCGCGCCAAGCTGATGCGCGAAACCTGCTATGAAGTGCTGAACGAACTCGGCCTCGGCGACGATCCGCTGTTCAAGCTCGCCATGGCACTGGAGAAAATCGCGCTGGAAGACGATTACTTCGTCAGCCGCAAACTGTACCCGAACGTCGATTTCTACTCCGGCATCGTGCAGAAGGCGATCGGCATCCCGGTACCGCTGTTCACCGCCATTTTTGCGCTGGCGCGTACCGTTGGCTGGATCGCACAGCTGAACGAAATGATCGCCGATCCCGAGTACAAGATTGGCCGTCCGCGACAACTCTACGCCGGTTCCATGCGTCGGGACATCAAGCGCTAAGCAGCAGCAAACCCAAGCACCGGCGCGGCTCGCAGGCCAGAAATGGCCGGGAAGCCGCGCCGGTGCTTGATTTTCAATTTGGTAAATGCAGCAATTACCGGTCCATGGCAGCACACCGAGGTGGCATCATGATGCGAGAATTCCAGCAAAGCAGCCTGTTTTTCGGCGCCAACGCGCCCTACATCGAGGAACTCTACGAGCAATACCTGGCCGATCCGGCCTCGGTTGCCGAAAACTGGCGCAAGCAGTTCGACGCGTTGCCCAACACGCCGGGCCAGGCCGGCAAGGACGTCGCGCACACCCCCGTTATCGAAGCCTTCGCCGAGCGCGCAAGGCAGGGCGGGGGCCGCATCGCCTATGTCAATGTCGCCTCCAGCGGCAGCGAGGACAAGCGCGGCTTCAAGGTGCTGCAGTACATCCGGGCTCACCGCGTGCTGGGCTCGCGCCATTCCTCGCTCGATCCGCTGAAGCGCAGCGAGCGCATGCCGGTGCCCGAGCTTGAACTTGCCTACTACGGCCTTGGCGACGCCGACCTCGACGCCGAATTCGACATCGGCTCCTGGCAGGGTCGCATTAACGGCAACAGTGAGCGGGCCAAGCTTCGCGACATCGTCAGCGCCGTCAAAAAAACCTATTGCGGCACCGTCGGCGTCGAGTACATGTACATCAACGACACGGCGCAGAAGCGCTGGATCCGTGACCAGTTCGAGTCGATCCAGTCGCAGCCGTCGCTCGCGACCGAGGAAAAACAATTCCTGCTGGAGCGCCTGACCGCAGCCGAGACGCTGGAAAAATACCTGCACACGCGCTATGTCGGCCAGAAGCGTTTCTCGCTCGAGGGCGGCGAGACGCTGATTCCGCTGGTTGACGACCTGATCCAGTCGGCCGGCGAGAAAGGCGTGAAGGAGGTGGTGCTGGGGATGGCGCACCGCGGGCGCCTGAATGTGCTGGTCAACAGCCTGGGCAAATTGCCCGCCGACCTGTTCTCCGAATTTGAGGGCAAGCACGCGCACGACCTCGGTTCCGGTGACGTGAAATATCACCAGGGCTTTTCGTCCGACATACAGACCAGGGGCGGTGGCGTGCATCTGACGCTGGCGTTCAATCCTTCGCACCTGGAGATCGTCAACCCGGTGGTGGAGGGCTCGGTGCGGGCGCGCCAGCATCGACGCAATGATCATGAAGGCAAGGAAGTGCTGCCGATGCTGATCCACGGCGATGCGGCGTTTGCCGGCCAGGGCGTGGTGATGGAAACGATGGCGCTGTCGCAGACCCGCGGCTTCCGCACCGGTGGCACGGTTCACATTGTGGTCAACAACCAGGTCGGTTTCACCACCTCGGACACGCGCGATTCGCGCTCGTCGCTGCATTGCACCGACATCGCCAAGATGATCGAGGCGCCGGTGTTTCACGTCAACGCCGACGATCCCGAGTCGGTGCTGATGGTGGGTCGCATCGCGCTTGAATACCGCATGAAATTCGGCAAGGACGTGGTCATCGACATGGTCTGTTTCCGCAAGCTGGGCCATAACGAGCAGGATGAGCCATTCGTCACCCAGCCGCTGATGTACAAGAAAATTGCCCAGCACCCGGGAACCCGCAAGCTCTACGCCGACCGGCTGGCCGGCCAGGGTGTGGTGGCGGTCGGCTACGGTGATGACCTGGTCACCAACCTGCGCGCACGCCTCGACGCCGGCAAGAGCACCAACACCAAAATTCTATATGGCATCAAGCCGCCGCTGGCAGTGGACTGGGCGCCCTACATCGGCCAGGGCTGGCGCGCGCCGGCCGACACCCGCGTGGCGATGGACTTGCTGAAGCTTTATGCCGAGCGGCTGACGCAGGTGCCGTCCGATTTCAAATGCCACATGTCGGTGGAAAAATTGCTCGAAGCGCGGCGCAAGATGGGACGCGGCGAGCTGCCGCTTGACTGGGGCATGGCGGAAAACCTTGCCTACGCCTCGCTGGTGGCGGCCGGCCACCCGGTGCGGATGAGCGGACAGGATTGCGGCCGCGGCACCTTTGCCCACCGCCACGCCGTGCTGCACGACCAGACCCGCGAGAAGTGGGATTCCGGCACCTACGTGCCGCTGCAGAACATCGCGCAGAAGCAGGCCAATTTCGTGGTCATCGATTCGCTGCTGTCCGAGGAAGCGGTGCTGGGGTTCGAATACGGTTTCGCCACCGCGCAGCCGTTCGAGCTGGTGATCTGGGAAGCGCAGTTCGGCGACTTTGCCAACGGCGCGCAGGTGGTGATCGACCAGTTCATCGCCAGCGGCGAAACCAAGTGGGCGCGGCTGTGCGGACTGTCGCTGTTCCTGCCGCACGGTTACGAAGGCCAGGGCCCGGAGCATTCGTCGGCACGTCTTGAACGCTTCTTGCAGCTGTGCGCCGAACACAACATCCAGGTGGTGGTGCCCTCGACCGCGGCGCAGTTGTTCCACATGATCCGCCGCCAGGCGCTGCGCGCGACGCGCAAGCCGCTGATCGTGATGATGCCGAAGTCCCTGTTGCGCAAGAAGGAAGCCGGATCATCGCTCGAGGACCTCGCCACCGGCAAGTTCGAGGTCGTGATTGGCGAGACTGAAAAACTCAGCGCGAAGAAAGTGAAGCGCGTGGTCTGCTGCTCCGGCAAGGTGTATTACGATCTCATCGCCGAGCGCACCAAGCGCGGCATTGAAGACATCGCCGTGGTGCGCATCGAGCAACTGTATCCGTTCCCGCACGAGGAGTTCGCCGAGCAGATTGCCCTCTATCCGAATGCCAAGTCGGTGGTGTGGGTCCAGGAAGAACCCGGCAACCAGGGCGCATGGCATCGTGTGCAGCATTACCTGCTGCGCCACATGCGTCCGGACCAGACACTCTCCTATTCGTTGCGTCCGTCGTCGGCTTCGCCCGCGGTCGGTTACCTTTCCAAGCACAACGAACAGCAGCGCGAACTGGTCGAGGCGGCTTTGACGTGGGAAAGCACCACGCCGAAAAAAGCCACGCAGGCATTGATGGGTGAACTGGCAAAGGCAGTCGAATAGACAAATTGCGGGTCTCTCCCGCGGGAGAGAAGCGCGGCGGGTGGCGTGGTTGCTGAGCGTCCGGCGCCAACCTTCTCCCGGCGGAGAAGACAACATTCAGACAGAGGAACAACAACATGCAAATCGAAGTGAAAGTCCCGACCTTGTCGGAATCCGTGTCCGAAGCCACCCTGGTTGCCTGGCACAAGAAAGAAGGAGATGCGGTCAAGCGTGATGAAAACCTGATCGACATCGAAACCGACAAGGTGGTGATGGAACTGCCGGCCCCGGCCGACGGCGTGATCGTCAAGATCATCAAAGCCGATGGCGGGATGGTCACGTCGGGCGAAGTGATTGCCGTGATCGATACCGAAGCCAAGGCGGCGGTGGCGGCGGCCGCACCTGCCGTGGCGGCTGCTCCGGCCAAGGCGGCTGCTGCCCCGGCTGGTGCCGCGGCCAGTCCGGCTGCGGCAAAGATCGCAGCAGAAAACAACATCAACACCGGCGAAATTGCCGGCACCGGCCGCGGCGGTCGGGTGACCAAGGAGGATGTGGTCGGCAAAGTTGCAGGCGGCACGGCTGCAGCGCCGGCGGCAGCCAAACCAACGGCACCGGCAGTGCAGCTGCCGGCCGGGGATCGCACCGAGCAGCGGGTGCCGATGTCGCGGCTGCGCGCGCGGATCGCGGAACGCCTGCTGCAGTCCCAGGCAACGGCCGCGATTCTCACCACGTTCAACGAGGTGAACATGGCGCCGGTGATGGACCTGCGCGCCAAGTACAAGGACAAGTTTGAGAAAGAGCACGGCGTGAAGCTGGGTTTCATGTCGTTCTTTGTCAAGGCTGCGGTACACGCATTGAAAAAATATCCAATCGTCAACGCCTCCATCGACGGCACCGACATCGTCTATCACGGCTATTACGACGTTGGCATCGCTGTCGGCTCGGAGCGCGGCCTGGTGGTACCGATCCTGCGCAATGCCGACCAGATGTCGATTGCCGACATTGAGAAAAAGATTGCCGAGTACGGCCAGAAGGCCAAGGACGGCAAGCTGACGATCGAGGAACTGACCGGCGGCACGTTCTCAATTTCGAATGGCGGCGTGTTCGGCTCGATGCTATCGACACCGATCATCAATCCGCCGCAGTCGGCGATTCTCGGCGTGCATGCGACCAAGGAACGGCCGGTGGTTGAAAACGGCCAGATCGTGATCCGGCCGATCAACTACCTGGCGATGAGCTATGACCATCGCATCATCGATGGCCGCGAGGCGGTGCTGTCGCTGGTAGCGATGAAAGAGGCGCTGGAAGATCCGGCCAGGCTGTTGCTGGATATTTGAGGCACACGCAGAGCATTCCACATGCGGAAACGCCCCCATCCCGGCCTTTCGCCGCAGTCGCGGGGGAAGGTGGCGCGAAGCGACGGATGGGGGTGGTTTTGCAAGAGCGATGTTGTTGAAGTTCGAATTGAGGTAGCAATCCGTGCGCCGGAAAAAATGGTCCCCTGCAACGCTGGTCAGGCAACTGCTGTTCTTCCTGCTGGGCGCCGTGCTCACCGGCTTCCTCACGGTGTTTTTCGCCAAGTTTCTCGGCCACTTCATCGGTGCCCACTTCGCGGTGTCGCTGGGGGTCGGGCTGGCGGTGGCGATCACGCTGTGGATCACGCAATGGATGAAACATCCCCCGTTTCTGCTGAAGGGAACGTCGCCGCTGATCGCGGGATTTTGCGCGGCGCTGGGGGTGCACATTTCACGAGTCTGGCTTAGCTAATCAAAGGGTTTCCCATGTCCAAGCAATTTGATGTCGTCTTCATCGGTGCCGGTCCCGGCGGTTATATCGGCGCCATCCGCGCCGCGCAGCTCGGGTTCAATGTCGCCTGCATCGAGGGCTGGAAGAATCCGAAAGGCGACATGGCGCTGGGCGGCACCTGCCTCAATGTCGGCTGCATCCCGTCGAAGGCGCTGCTGCAGTCGTCGGAGAACGTCGAACAGATCGAGCACAAGTTCGCCGAGCACGGCATCACCACGGCCGGCGTCAAGGTCGATATCGGCAAGATGCAGGCGCGCAAGGACGGTATCGTCGGCAAGATGACCAAGGGAATCGAATTCCTGTTCCGCAAGAACAAAGTCACCTGGCTGAAGGGCTTTGGCAAATTCGTCTCCGGCGGCGACACCTACACCATCGAGGTTGCCAACGGCGAGGCGAAGGAGACGGTGACGGCGAAGTACGTCGTCGTCGCGACCGGCTCCAAGGCGCGCCATCTGACCGGCATCACCGTCGACAACATCAGCATCTGCGATAACGAGGGCGCGCTTGCACTCACCGCCGTCCCCAAGCGGCTGGGGGTGATTGGCGCCGGTGTGATCGGCCTGGAACTCGGCAGTGTCTGGCGTCGCCTCGGTGCCGAGGTGACCGTGCTGGAGGCGTTGCCGACTTTCCTCGGCCCGGCGGACGAGTCGATCCAGAAGGAAGCCTGGAAGGTCTTCACCAAGGAGCAGTCGCTCAATATCAAGCTTGGCGTCAAGATTGAAAAAGTGACGCAGAAAAAGACCGGCATCACGGTCGATTACACCGATGACAAGGGCTTGGCGCAAAAGCTCGACTGCGACAAGCTGATCGTGTCGGTCGGACGGGTGCCGAATACCGATGGACTGGGCGCCGCCAATGTTGGCTTGAAAGTGAGCGATCGTGGTTTTGTCGAAGTCGACGAGCACTGCATGACCAACTTGCCGAATGTGTATGCCATCGGCGACGTGGTACGCGGCCCGATGCTGGCACACAAGGCCGAGGAAGAGGGCGTTGCCGTCGCGGAGAGAATCGCCGGCCAGAAGCCGCACGTCGATTTCAATACCGTTCCCTGGATCATCTACACCTCGCCCGAAGTGGCCTGGGTGGGCAAGACCGAGCAGCAGTGCAAGGCCGAGGGCATCGCCGTCAAGACCGGCCAGTTTCCGTTCATGGCCAACGGCCGCGCGCTGGGGCAGGGCGAGCCCGGCGGCTTCGTCAAGATCATTGCCGATGCCGCCACCGATCGCATCCTCGGCGGCCACGTCATCCACGCCCATGCCTCTGAGCTGATCCAGGAGATCGTCACGGCGATGGAATTCAAGGCGGCGTCCGAGGACATCGCGCGCATCGTCCACGGACACCCGACGCTGTCCGAGGTGGTCAAGGAAGCCGCGCTGGCAGTGGACAAACGCACGCTAAACATGTGAGTGGCCGGGAGCCGGGGTGTGCCGCAATGCAAGGTCGGCTGCTGGCGTGCGTTTCCAGGCACTTTTGGCCTGGGAGCCGCGCCGGTGGCGGACTTTGACCATCCGATGCTCCGCCCATTGAAGCCGGCCTGATCATGTCGACCCGCGCCAAGCCAATCCTGCCCAATATCTCCGGCGAGTCTGCCGAAGCCGAGCGGATAGAGGCATCCAGTCCGCTCGAGTGGTACTGGAAGTTTTCGCAGCAATCCGATTTCGAGTCGGATCCGGCGCAGTTGGCGGTGCTGAAGCACCTCGAGCGCCTGCATGATGACCTGGAAAATTACCGGCAGTACCGGCAGGGACCGGTCAACCGGCTGGTGACCAACTTCGGCGGCGGCAAAAAGCCACCGCGCGGTCTCTATGTGTGGGGCAGCGTCGGGCGCGGCAAGTCGCTGATGATGGACGCCTTCTACAACGTCTCGACCCTGAAGCGCAAGCGGCGGGTACATTTCCACGCTTTCATGCGCGAAATCCACGCTGAAATGCGTGCGCACGCCGGTGAGGCGGATCCGCTCGACGCCATCTCAACCACCATCGCCAAGCAATTGAGGCTGCTTTGCTTCGATGAATTCCACGTCAGCGACATCGCCGATGCGATGATTCTCGGCCGTGTGCTGGAAATGCTGATCAACAAGGGCGTGGTGCTGGTCATGACCTCGAACTATCAGCCTGACGAGCTTTATCCCAACGGCCTGCAGCGGGCGCGGTTCCTGCCGGCGATCGATATCCTCAAGGCAGAACTGGATGTGGTCGAGATCGGCGGCGAGCGCGACCACCGGCGCCGCATCCTCGAGTCGATCGCGGTCTACCATTCGCCGCTGTCGGATTACGCTGAACAATCGCTGGGTCGTGCCTTCGACGCCATGTCCAAGGCCAGCCACGCCACCCACGGGCGGATCAAGATCGGCTCGCGCGAGATCGACTACCTGCGCCGCGCCAAGGGCGTGATCTGGTTTCATTTCGACGAATTGTGCGTCAAGGCCCGTTCGCAGGTGGATTACCTGGAAATCGCCAGCGCCTATCACACGGTGCTGATTTCCGGCATTCCGCAGATGCATGCGCGCAATCGCGCGGATGTGGTGCGGCGCTTTACCTGGATGGTCGATGTTTTTTATGACCAGAGGGTGAAACTAATCTGTTCGGCAGATGTCCAACCTGATTGGCTGGTCGTGGACGAGCGTGTCACCAATAGCTCATCTGCAGCAGCCAAGGGCAAATCCGGTGGTGATGCATCCCTTATGGTGTCCGCAGAGTTCGCGCGCACCTCGTCACGGCTGAAGGAAATGCAATCCACCGAGTATTTTTCCAGAAAGCACGCGTCGGCAGAAGATCCGCGTGTGCTTGAGAAAGGTTGACCATGTTGAAGACTTTTACCCGCGGGCTGCTGGCCGCTGTAGCGTTGTGCGCGTTTGTCCTGCCCGCCCGGGCCACCAATTACCAGGATTTGTGGTGGAATCCCAGCGAATCGGGCTGGGGCATCCAGATCGTCCAGCAGTCAGATACGCTGTTCCTCACCTGGTTCATTTACGACACGGCCGGCAATCCGACCTGGGTGGTATCCGATGGCGTGACGCGCATCGCCAGCGGCAGCAGCGACGTTTATCGCGGCCGGGTGATTTCCGCCACCGGCACCTACTTCGGCAATCCGATCTGGAGCCCTGCCACGCCGAACCTGCGCGGCAATGACGTCACCCTGACCTTCACCGATGCGCGCACCGCGACGCTCACCTACACTATCGATAACGTGACCGTGACCAAGTCGATCACGCGCCAGCTGCTGGCGGCCATCGATCTGTCCGGCTTCTACTACGGCGGACTCACCAAGAACGCTTCCGGCTGTACCACGCCCGGCCTTAATGGCAGTGGAGCGGTCAACAGCACGCTGCAGGTAACGCACACCACCTTGACCGGCGCCATCACCATCAATGAAACCAGCGGCTCGTTCTGCCGCTTCACCGGCACGGCGCAGCAATACGGTTCGATATTCGAGGGCAGCGGCAATTTTACCTGTTCGGGTGACGGCACCTCCGGCAGCTGGACCGGGCGCAACGGCACCGGCGGCGAAAGCACCTTTGCCATGAAGCTGGCCATGCGTCCGCTTTCCGATGTCTGTACCATTGCGGCAGCGATCGGCGGTTTCAAGGCTTTCTGACCTTCACGAGGACACCACCACATGGGCAGCTTCCGCGGAATACTGCTGAGCAAGGACGAAAGCGGCTTTACTGCCACGCTTGCTGACATTGACGACGCACTGCTGCCGGCCGACGGCGATGTCACCATCGCCGTCGAGTACTCCACCATCAATTACAAGGATGGGCTGGCGATTGCCAACAAGTCGCCGGTGGTGCGCAAATGGCCGATGGTGGCCGGCATCGACGGTGCCGGCACCGTCATCGACAGCACCCATCCCGACTGGAAACCCGGCGACAAGGTGATCCATACCGGCTTCGGTGTCGGGGAGACGCACTGGGGCTGCCTGGCGGAGAAAGCACGGCTCAAGGCTGAGTGGCTGGTGCCATTGCCGGCCGCGTTCAGCAGCCGGCAGGCAATGGCCATTGGTACCGCCGGCTATACGGCGATGCTGGCGGTGATGGCGCTGGCACGTCAGGGCGTCACACCCGACAAGGGTGAAATTCTGGTGACCGGCGCCGCCGGCGGCGTTGGCAGCGTGGCGATCACCCTGCTGGCGGGCAGGGGCTATCGCGTGGTCGCCTCGACCGGCCGCCTGAATGAAGCGGCGTATCTGAAATCACTCGGCGCGGTAGCAGTGATTGATCGCAATGAAATCTCGGTGCCGGGCAAGCCGCTGCAGAAGGAGCGTTGGGCGGGTGTGGTCGATTCGGTTGGCTCGCATACGCTGGCCAATGCCTGCGCGCAATGCCAGTACGGCGCCACGGTGGCGGCATGCGGTCTGGCGCAGGGGATGGATTTTCCCGGTACCGTCGCGCCGTTCATCCTGCGCGGCGTGCTGCTGGCGGGCGTCGACAGTGTCTATACGCCGCAGACCCGGCGGCGCGAGGCATGGTCGCAGCTGGCATCGGAACTGGACCAGGCCAAGATCGATGCCATGACGCGCGAAATCGCGCTCGCTGACGTAATCGACCAGGCGCCGCAGATACTTGCCGGGCAGGTGCGCGGCCGGCTGGTGGTGCGGATCAATAACTAGAACAACGTTCAAACGGGGACTGTCATGTCATCAACCGGAAAAATGTCCAATATGCTTGCCGCTGCTGTCTGCGTTGCAGCGCTGTTGCCGGCCGCGGGGCAGGCACAGGCGTTTCCCGCCAGGCCGATCAAGATCCTGGTCGGCGTCACGCCCGGTGGCACCACCGACACGCTGGCGCGCTTTCTGGCGCAGGAAATGTCGCGCGAACTCGGCCAGCCGGTACTGGTCGACAACCGGGCCGGCGCCGGCGGCAACATCGCCGCCGAGGCCGTGGCTAAAAGCCCGGCGGACGGCTATACGCTGCTGTTCTGCAATACCAGCCACAGCGTGAATCCCGGCCTCTACGGTGAAAAACTGCCGTTCGATGCGCTGAAGGACTTCACCCCGATTACCCAGGTGTCGACCGGCCCGGCCGTACTGGTGGCCAGCAACAATTTCGCCGGCAAGGACGCGCGCGATGTGATCGCGATGGCAAAGGCCTCGCCAGGCAAGCTCAATTTCGCCATTGGCGGTTACGGCACATCGATCCACATGGCGGGCGAACTGTTCAAGAACATGGCCGGCATCGACGTGGTCAACGTGCCGTACAAGGGCAGCTCGCCGGCTCTGACGGATGTGATGGCCGGCCAGATCGAGCTGATGTTCGCGCCGGTGATCAACGCCGTGCCGCAAATCAAGGCCGGCAAGGTCAAGGCGCTGGGTGTGACCAGCACCACGCCGGTGCCGGCGCTGCCGAACGTGCCGACCATTGCAGCGGCGCTGCCGGGCTACGAATCGGCGGCGTATTTCGGCTTGCTGGGCCCGGCGCGGCTGCCAAAGGATGTGCTTGCCCGGTTGCATGCCGCGGCCGCGCGCGCGGCGCAATCGGATGAGTTGAAAAAGCGCCTCGAGCCCGATGGTTCGCGCATTGTCGGCGGCACGCCGGAGGAGTTTTCCGCATTCCTGGCGGCCGATGTGGAGAAATGGAAAAAAGTCGTCAAGGCAACCGGGGCGAGGGCCGACTAGCGAGAATCGCTCAGCCGAGCCTCCGCCAGCACCCGTGCTGTAAACCAACCGTAACCAATCTTGACAATATATCCGGCGACGCCAGCGCGTTACGCCACTAAAATGGGTGTTGTGAACCAAACCTCCTTTCGCCGAACAAAACCATGACCAGCCCGCACGCAGACGATCCCTTCGACCTCGATTTCACCAAGCTGTTTGCCGCCGAGACCAAGGTCAAGGAGCCGGCGACCACGCCGCAGCAGCAGCAGGACCTGGCCGAAGAAGCGGTAATCGGCGAGTCGCAGCTGACCAGCAACGGTTATTTCGTGCGCATCAACAAGAGCGCGCCCAGCCGCAAGCCCAAGCGCACGCCGCCGGCGGTGCTGGTGGTCGAGGACGACATGGTCACGGCAACCCTGATCACGCGCGTGCTCAGTGCCAATGGCTACATGGTCAGACAGGCGGCCAATCGCGAACAGATTGTCGACGGCCTAAAGACCTCGCCGGACATGGTCATTCTTGACGTGCTGATGCCCGATGCCAACGGCTTCGACATCCTCAACCGCATCCGCCAGCATGGCGTGCTGAAGGATCTGCCGGTGCTGATGCTGACCAGCCTGGGTGCGCTGGACGATATCCTCAAGGGCCTGAAGCTGGGCGCCAACGGCTACCTGACCAAGCCCGCCAAGTCCAAGGCACTGATCGACGCCATCAAATCCGTCCTGGATTGAACCCGGCGCCACCGGTCCGCAACGGATGATGCGCAGGCGCCGGATCGATTCGCGACTGCCGGCTTTTGTTCTGGATCAAAAACTCCGCAGGCTGGATCAGGCATGCTTTGCCGGATGTGCGTTCGCCGGTGGTGCCAAACCGGCGCGCGACAGGGGACACGGACCCGGCGGATAATTCACCCGGGGCAGCAGGCGCTGCGACAAGTCATATCGCTGGCATGATCGATATCGCCGGCCAAACTCGGAGAAGATCATGGGCAACTACCAGCAGTTTCATGCGCGATCGGTCAACCAGCCGGATGCGTTCTGGACCGAACAGGCGGCTCGCATCGACTGGGTGAAGCCGTTCACCCAGGTCTGCGACTTTTCCCGGCCGCCGTTCGCCAAGTGGTTCGTCGGCGGCGAAACCAATCTCTGCTACAACGCGGTCGACCGCCATCTCGCCACCCGTGGCGACCAGCCGGCGCTGGTCTGGATTTCTTCCGAGGTCGAACAGACCAGGACCTATACCTACCGCGAACTTTCAGACGAGGTGAACCGTTTCGCCGCCGTCCTGAAATCGCTCGGCGTGGGCAAGGGCGACCGGGTGCTGAGCTACATGCCGATGATCGCCGAGGCGGTGTTCGCGAGGCTGGCGACGGTGCG
>CAYQKN010000111.1:0-12092 GCA_964417885.1 uncultured Burkholderiales bacterium
GTGATCATGAACGGCGACACGCTGGAGCCGCGCAAGATCGTCGCGACCCGCGGCATGGCCGTCGATACGCAGGAGTATCACCCCGAGCCGCGCGTCGCCTCGATCGTCGCCTCGCATTTCAAGCCGGAATTCCTGGTCAGCGTGAAGGAAACAGGCAAGGTGATGGCGGTCGATTATTCGGACCTCAACAACCTGAAAACCACCGAGATTCCCGCCGCCCGATTCCTGCACGACGGTGGCTGGGATTCGACCAAGCGCTATTTTCTGGTGGCCGCCAACCAGTCGAACATGATCGCCGTCATCGACGCCAAGACCGACAAGAAAGTCGCGCTGGTGGAAGTGGGCAAGATTCCCCATCCCGGCCGCGGCGCCAACTTCATCCACCCGAAGTTTGGCCCGGTGTGGGCGACCGGTCACCTCGGCGACGAAACCATCGCGCTGGTTGCCACTGATCCGATCAAGCACAAGCAACATGCATGGAAGATGGTCGCGCAGCTGAAGGGCCAGGGCGGCGGTTCGCTGTTCCTCAAGACCCACCCGAAGTCGAAGAACCTTTGGGTTGATACGCCGCTGAACCCGGATCCGAAGATCAGCCAGTCGATCGCGGTCTACGACATCAACAATCTCGACAAGGGATTCAAGGTGCTGCCGATTGCCGAATGGGCGGGCGTCACCGATGGTGCCAAGCGTGTGGTCCAGCCGGAGTACAACAAGGCTGGCGATGAAGTCTGGTTCAGCGTCTGGAGTGCCAAGAACCAGCAATCGGCGATTGTGGTGGTCGACGACAAGACCCTCAAGCTGAAAGCCGTCATCAAGGACCCGCGTCTGGTCACGCCGACCGGCCACTTCAACGTCTACAACACGCAGCACGACGTTTACTAGGCCTGAGGGACAACCATGAAGCTACGCAACGTGATGATCGCACTGACCGCCGGACTGGCGGTCAGCGGGCCGGCCGCCGCCATCGACGCCAAGGCGGCGAATGAGTTGATGACCAAGGCGGGCTGCAATGCCTGCCACCAGCAGGAAAAGAAAGTGCTGGGGCCGGCTTACAAGGATGTCTCGGCCAAATACAAGGGCAACGCCAAGGCGGCCGATCTGCTGGCGCAAAAAGTGCGCGCCGGCGGCAGCGGTGTCTACGGGCCGATCCCGATGCCGCCGAACCCGAAGGAAAAAATCGGTGACGACGACCTGAAGAAGTTGGTGGGCTGGATTCTCAGCCTGTAATCGCAGGTGCAGCAGGTGATGATCAGGCGGCCGCGCAACAGTGCGGCCGCCTTTTTTTTCGCGCTGGCCGGCTTTGCCACCTCGGCCGCGCCGCCAGCGGCAGCGGAGCATGCGGTAACGTTGTCGGCGGGATGCGTTGTTCACGGTTTTCGCCTGCCGGACCTGATGCAGGTCGCCACGTTTGACGCCGGCGATTGCGCCGCCGCTGCCGCCGTGCGTGCGGTCGGCCAGCCGGCAATATTCGTTGGTACGCGTGGCGGAGAACTGCTGAAGCTGGCCACGCCGGAGCTGGGTGTCACCCGTCGGCGGCCGGTCGATGGGCGGGTGATGCAACTGTTTGCACCGGCCAGTGCGCCGCTGCTGCTGGCCGTGGTCGGGGAACCCCACGGCGCGCAACGGCTGCTGATGGTGGACCGCGATTCGCTCGCCACGCTGCGCGAGCTGCCGCTGCGGGATCGCCTGGGCGACCGGTTGGTCATTTCACGCATCGTCGAGTCGACGTATCGCTCGAGCGTCCTGCTTGCCTTCGAGGATGCGCCGGAATTGTGGGAGCTGTTCCTGGCGCCCGATGCCGCCCCCGTTTTTGAAGGACTGGTGCACGACTATCGAATGGGCGAGGCAATCAGCGAGCCGGCCCGGCTGCCGATCCGGCGCATCCGCACCGAGCTGCTGTTTGACGACTTCCTGGTTGAGCCGGACAGTCCGCACTTGATCGTGCGGCAACGATCGGGCGGTGACGCGCGCCGCATCTGGCGATTCAATCTCGATGTGCGGCGCCCGGTCGCCGAACTTCACCCTGGACCGGATCCGACGCTGTCGTCGGCCATCAGCCTGTCGACAGCCGGTCAGCGCTGGCTGCTCGCGCCGACGACCCTGGGCGTGCGGCTCTACCGCATGCCGCTGCTGACGCCATTGGGACCGATCGAATTGGCGGGCGATGGCTGCCGTATCGACAGCCCGCTCCACAGCCAATGGGCCGTGCTCTGGGCCTGCAACGGCGACGAGGCCCAGCGCCTGTCCGTCATCGACGCGGCATCGTGGCGCATCACAGCCGTGCTCGATGCCGGCGAGGGTAGCGCGGGTCACCTGCTGGCGGTCGATACGTCAGCGGCACGCCTGCTCGTCGCCACCCAGGCCGGCATGCTGGTTTCGTATCGAACGGGTGAATGGTGCCGCGAGGCAGAGATGCCGCTGGAGCAGTTGCGCGCGGTCTGGCTCTATCCCTGAAAATCGCGCAGCCGTTGCATATCCGGCACCCGGATGGTCTTGCCCTCAACGACGATCAGGCCGGCGGCGGAGAGATCGTGCAGGACCCGCGAAAAGTGCTCCGGCGTCAGATTCAGGCGCGACGCAATGGTCACCTTGCTCGCCGGCAGCGTGACGGTGGAAGTGTTGCTGTCGACACCGTTGTCATTGCCGTCGATGCGCAGCAAAAAGCCGATCACCCGCTCGGTGCCGGAGCGCATCGAATACGATTCCACGTCCCGGATCAGGCCATGCAGCCGGCGGCTTAACCCCGCCAGCATCTTGCGCGCAAAAGCCGGGTTGCGCTCCAGTTCGGCCAGCACCGTTGCCTTCGATACATGCAGCAACAGCGAGTCTGCAAGCGCATGCGACGACACCACGTAATCCATGTCCATGAACATGATGGCCTCGCCGAAGGTAAGGCCAGGACCGAGGATTTCGATCACCTTTTCCATACCCTGGGGGGAGGTGACGGCGAGTTTGACCTGGCCATACAGGATGACCCAGAAGCCCTCGCACGGGTCTCCGCGCCGGAACAGCACATCACCCTTTTGCGCATATACGCGCCGGGTGCCCGCCGCCATGCGGTCGACTTCATCGGCGGCGGCGTCCCGCAACAACGGGATGTTGGCGAGGAAATCGTGGATGGGAATGTCGGGATTGGTCAAGGAGGCTCCGGCGCGCGTACCTCGCGCGCCTCGAATCAGATTGATCGGTACGGGGGGATTGACGGGTGCATTATGCATCATCGTGGTGCATTTCATGCCAGGGTGGACAATTGTCCGCCGCGCTGCGGACCGCGATCGACACCAGTCCGGCCGCCAGCAACGGGGTAAGCAGGGCGTGCAGTACGCCCAGCCAGATCGGCCGCTGACCGATCGACAGCAGTACCACGCCGAACGCAATCTGCATCAACCAAACCGAAGCCGTGCCGGCAACGACCGCGCGCAGGCGTTTGCTGCGCCGCCGGTCCCACAGCGCAGCGCCGACGAACATGGTGACCAGTATCGCCGTGGCCAGGTGCACATAGGCCACCCACCGGATGCCGCGCATCTCCAGCGCGCTTGCCGCGGCGCCGCCGGCGACATGCGCCAGGAATACGACCAGCGCCGCGCCCGCCAACGGGTCGCGCCGCGCACCGCGTGCCGCCCCGTGCATCAGCGCTTCCCGCAGCCACCAGCAGGACATCAGCAAACCCACCCCCACGGCGACATTGGTCACGGTGACGGTGGCGAAACGGTAACCGGTGGTGAGCGGCCCGATGACCGCCAGGACGACGGTCGCCGCGACCATCCATGCGGTCGGCCGCATGGCGTCGCCGGCGATGCGCCGGTGTCTGAAACAAAGCACCGTTGCCGCCACGGCCAGAAGGCCGACGCCTGATGCGGCCAACCGGTGCAATGATCGCGCCGCACCCTCGATGGCCGGCGCCAGCGTGGACAGCGTTTGGCCATCGGCGCCGAACGCGGTGCCGAGGCGCAATAGCACGCTTGCGCCGAGGATGATCATGGCCAGCAGCGCGCCGGCGCTGCCGATTGCCCGCAGCAAACGCAGTGGCGCTGGCCCGGTGCGCAAATCGATTGCGGTGGCCGCCATGGCTAGGGCTGCCTTGGGCGGTGCAAGGCGCGCAGCACGATCACCACGAACATCACGCCGCCAACAATGGCGACCAGGCCGCCCAGTCCCATCAGGCCCATGCCCAGGGTTTCCTGGGTCGAGCGCAGCACCTGCTCCGCACCGGCCACCTTGCGCTGGACGCCATAGCCGCCCGACCAGACCAGACCGATGATGTGCATCAGCTGGCCCGCACCGTACACACCTGGCTGCCAGGTGGCGACGCGCGAGCGTGGCGCGGCAAAGCCGAACCGCGGCAACAAGTGATAGACCACGCCCATCATGGCCAGCGTCACGCCGACGATACAGCCATGGTAGTGCGCCGGTATGCGCACATTGCTGCCGGTGATCAGGAAGCCGATCAGGCCGCCGGCTGAGAACAGCACCAGCGAGGCGATCAGGCTCGAGCGCAACGGCCGGCATTCAGGCGCAACGCGCGGCATCCGCCACAGCGCCCAGGACACGGCAAGCGCGATCGGTGGAATCACCAATCCGCCGCCGAACCGCATCAGCAAAGTCTGCATGCGGTGATGTTCGACCGACGTGACGTCATAAGCCAGGTAAGTTATCGGCGTCAGGAATACGCTGAGCAGGGCGATGGCGAATAGCAGCGTCACCACGCGCGGCGACAACGGAAGCCGGCCGCCGATGGCGGACGCAAGCCAGAGCCAGCCGACCAGCATCAGCAACGTGTAGGCGAATTGCAATACATGTCCGCCACCCCAGAAAACCAGTTCATAGTAAATGCGCGAATCAAGTGATGCCGGCACCGCGAGCCACGACCAGACAAAGGCGAACGCCGCCACCGCGCTGGATACCAAAGCCGCGTTGAGGCCGAATCGCAGCGCTCCCTCGCCGCTGATGCGCGTGCCGACGGGAGAGACGGCCAGCATCGACCGCAGGCAGAGCAGCGTGATCCCGGCGCCAAACAGGACCAGGCCGGCAAGAAATACCGGGCCTTCCAGCACCGGCACGTAGTTGGCCATCACCGGCGTGGCGCGCTCGACGAATGGCGAGGCGCACATGGCGGCCGTGCCGGCCACGGCCAGGCCAAATGCGACCCAGGCGACCGGCTGGAAACGTGTGGTTCCGCTGATGGTCCAGAGGGTGCCGCCAAAGGCAAGGAACCAGACCAGCACTGACAGGTCGACATGCACCACCAGCGCCACGCGAAAAAAATCGGCAACCGGGAACAGCAGCTGCAATTGTGGCGTTCGCGACAGAACCAGCAGGATTGAAAACAGGCCGGATGCGAGCAGCGCCACCATGCCCAGCGTGAGCCAGGCCATTGCCAGCGGCAGGCGTGAGTCCTGCGGGACCGTGAGTTCGAACCGCACCGGCTGCGACGTGGCGTCCAGCCCGCTGTCGGCGCTGTCGTGCGCCTGCGCTGGTCGCGGCTGAGTGGCATGCGGGATCGGCAGATCAATGTCAGTCATGATGCGTTTCCTCCAGCAGTGATTCGGGGTAGCTATCGACCGGCCGTGCTAGTCCGGCCACCTTCGCGCGCAGGTCGAGCACGGCCTGCCGTGTGCGTTTGGCATCGTTTCCCGTCCACGCCATGGCAATGCGCTCGCGCGGCGCGGCGGCGCGCAGGCGCGGTTCGCGGACAGCGTCGAAGCGATCGCGCACCAGGCGGTCGCCGAGGCGATATTCGCAGTCGGCAGCACGGCAGCCCGAGACCAGCGCACCGTCCGCGCCGAGCCGCAACGCGTACTCGAGGAACGATGGCGGCAGCATCGCCGCGCATTCAAGCGCCATCACGGCAGTCGCGCGATCTTCGATGGCGCTCAAGTCGGCCGCCTGCCGGCAGCTGAAAAGCATGATTTTTGGTGAGACGGTCAGCGCGCCAAGACGCGTCTGGAGCTGTTTGCGCAAGTCTGCAACCGGTGTGGACGGAAGTTCAATGCCGGAGACCATCTCCTCAATGCTGCGGAATGGCGTTGACGAAGGGCAGGCGCCGACGCAGATGCCGCAGGCGGCGCACCGGTCCTCGATCACCGAGGCTTGGCGCGGATGGTTGCGCTGGTCGGTGCGCGCGATCATCACCACAGCATCGAACGGGCAGTCTGCTGCACAGCGCGAGCAACCATTGCAGTTGGCCAGATCGACCTGTGCCGCGCGCACCGGCAGGTCCGGTTTCCGCGGCAGCAGCGGCAGGGCGGCGAGCAGCAGCGTCACCCCGCCTGCCAGCAGCCATCCCGCCCCAGCCGACCATTCGCCAACCAGCGGATGGGGGAAGAGATAGAACCAATCCAGCGACAGCGTGGCGGCCACGTGGCCGGTATCGGCGCGGCCCAGACTTTCGGCGGGTACCACCAGCGCCAGCAGGACAAACATGGCGAGGCTGCCGGCGACCAGCGCGCGCGGCGGCCAGAAGCGGACTGCTGACAGCCGTTGCACATGGATCCAGACACCGCCGATCAGCAGCAACGGCACACCGATATGCATGAACATGATCAGCGAGAAGAACCGGTCGCTGAGCGCGATCGAGGTCAGGAAGTTGCGCGCCAGCAGGTCGGACGACAGTGGCAAGGCCTGCAGCCATTCCGCGGTGGCGGTCACGCTGAACAGCGCCCGTTGGTCCCACAGCAGCCACAGTCCGGTGATGCCGGCGGTCCACAGCATCCAGACCAGCGGGATGCCGGTGAGCCACGAGAACCAGCGCACGCCGGCAAAATGCCCGCGCGCGGACTCGCGCAGCAGGTGCAATATCGTCAGCAGCATGAATGCGTCGGCCGCATAGCGATGCAGGCCGCGCAGCAGGCGCCCAAGCAGCAGCGGGTCCTGTTGCAGGCGGAGGCCGGATTGATAGGCGCCGCTGACGCTGGTGTCATAAAGCGCAAAGGCGACGATTCCGGTCGCCACCGAGATCGTCAGGCAAAGAATGGCCAGCGCGCCGAGGTGCCGCCAGGGGTTGTTGTCGGCAGCGAACGCACAATCGAACGTGGCGGTCAGCCTCTCATCGGCTTGACGCAGGGCGCAGAGCAGGACGGACGCTGCCATCGGTCATCCCCGGGTGAACACGAAATCGCCGGCGGCGAAGTCGACAATCAGCACCTGGCCTGGCGCCAGCTCCATGACCGCGTCGCGAACCACATTGAACTTGCCGTCCGGCCCATCGGCAAGGCGGGCGCGAAACCGGTGCCGGCCGGCAGGAATGGCGAGTCGCCGGTAAACGGTGGTCGCGCCATCCTTGTGCATTCCCGCTGGCGGTGCGGTGATGCGGTAGAGCGGCCTGTCGTCCATGTCGAGTTCGACCGCGAGCATCGCGCGTTCACGCGGGCAGGACATGCTGGTGCGCATATTGGGCGCCAGGCCGGCTAACTCGGCGGCGCTGCGTTCGCGGCAGGGATGCGCCAGTTGCGCCGAGTGAGTGAACGACAATTTGAGCACCGCATCGTTGTCGGCCCGCAGCCGGTAGGCCGGCGCGGTCGAGAAATAGCCCAGCGTCGCGGCGAATGCGCCGTAGGCGATGGCCTGCAGGGCATAGCGCAGCGCGGCCGGCAATGGGCGGTCAGACATGCGAGCCTCCCAGCTTCACCATCTCGGATTGCGTCGAGCCAACCGCCAGTTGCGGTGCGAGATGGAACGCATCGGCAAAACAGTCGGCGCTGGCGATGCCGTGCTCGACGAAGGCCGGCTGCGCCGCCGCCACCATCTGTACCGATCCGCAGGCATAAACCTGGTGCGCGGACAGGTCGGGGAAATCCGCCAGGATTGCCTCGTGAACGAGCCCGGTGCGGCCGCTCCAGTGGTCCTCAGGCAACGGTGCAGACAGCACCGGTATGAAGGTGAAGTTGGCGTGTTCCCGCGCCCATTGCTCAGCCAGGCTGCCGAGATACAGATCGGCGCGGCTGCGCACGCCCCAGTAGAGGATCATGCGCCGCGCGAGTTTTTGGCGGAATGCGTATTCCAGCATGCTCTTCACCGGTGCAAAGCCGGTCGACCCGGCGACAAAAATGATCGGCTTGTCGCTGTCTTCGCGCAGCGTGAAGGCGCCCAGCGGCCCCTCGAAGCGGACGATGTCTCCCATCTTCATGGCCGAGAAAACCCGGGTCGTGAAGCGTCCGCCGGGAACCAGCCGCACATGCAGTTCGATTTCGTCACTGGCGCCAACGGCAGGTGGTGCCGAGGCAAACGAAAAACTTCGTTTTGCGCCGTCATCGAGCAGGATGTTGATGTACTGGCCGGCGTGGAACCGCACGCTGCCGCCGTCCGGCAGCTTGAGGCAGAGGCGCATGACATCGGCCGTCAGAAGTTCCATTCGGATAACCTGTGACGGGTACTGCCGGACCGGCAGCGCCTTCACGCCGGCCTGCGGACGGTATTCGATTTCGACATCGCCCAGCGGTTCAGCGCAGCAAAGCAAGGTCATGCCGCCGGCGATGTCCGCGTCTGACAGCGCGGAAGGCTGGTAGGGATGCAATCGCACCTGGCCGTGCAGCAGCTTGGCCTTGCAGACGCCGCAACCGCCATTGCGGCATTCGAACGGCATCGGCAACCCTTCGCGCAAACCGGCATCGAGGATGGTTTCGCCCGGACGCGCATCGATGATGCGGTCATCCGGTCGCACCGCCAGGTTCCATGCCGGCTGCCGGCCCAGCCGGCGCGGCGGCAACCAGGGCAGTGCGGCCAGCACCAACGTCGAGCCGATCAGCAGCAGCCAGGTTTTCACCGGGCCCCAGTCCTGTATCAGCGGATACACCGGCAGGTAGAACCAGTCGAAATCGACGCTGGCCGGCACCGTCAGCATGTCGGCCGGCCCCTGGCTGAGCGCCGGTTTGAGCAGCGACAGCAGGGTGAGGCTGACGAGGATGCCGATCATCAGCGGCTGCGGCGGGTTGGTGCGGGCACCGGGCACGCGCTGGGTGTGGATCCACAACACCGCCATCAGGCTCAGCGGCAGTCCGATATGGATGAACGACAGCAGCGAGAACAGGCGATCGCTGACATTGGCGTTGCTGATGAAATTTCGCGTCATCGATCCGCCAATCACCGGCAGCACGTCGAACCACTCGGTGGTGGCCGTGACCAGGAACTGCGACAGCCGGTCCCACGGCAGCATGTAGCCGTTGATACCCGACGCCGTGGTCAGCCACAGCAGGGCTACGCCGGAGATCCAGGAGAACCAGCGAAAACCGCGGTGGTGGTCGAAGGTGAAATGGCGTAACAGGTGAAGCAGCATGCCGAGCACCAGGCCATCCGAGGAATAGCGGTGCAGGCTGCGCACCACGCCACCGATATAACGCTGGCCGTGGGTCAGCGCTTCGACCGAGGGATAGGCGGCGGCGAGGCTGGTTTCAAAGAATGCGTAAAGATAGAGGCCGGTTACGATCGCGATCCAGAGCAGAAAATAGGTGATGGCGCCGAGGTAATAGAGCGGATTGAGCCGCTCGCCAAAGATGGCGTTGAACAGCCGCTCGGCGGCAAGGAACGCGTGTTGTGAAAGTTTCTGCAGGGAATGGAGCACGGTTGGATTCGCCTGTCGGGCTAGGGTGCCTGACGAAGGCTGGCTGCCGCCGGTTCGACATGCTGCGCGCCCGCACGGCGCCGTCGCGCCAGCCGGCGTGTTCGCCATTCGGCCAGGAAAAACCACAGCATCGCCAGCGCAAAGGTCACGCCACCGGCCACTTCGATCAGCAGGTCGTACTTGACCCGGTAGCGGCCGGTCTTGGGGTCATAGACGGTGCAGAGGATCTTTACCCGGTCGACCAGGTCCTCAAGCCGCAGTTGCTGCGCGACCGGTGCGTTGCGCAGCAATTCCTTGAGGGGCGCGCCAATCGAATCGGCATTGAGCTCCTCGCCGTAGATCTGCCGGTAGATGCGGCCGTCGGCATCGAGCAGCGTGACCTGCAGCAGATGATCGAATCCGGCCGGCGTGGCCAGGTAGCTGAAACCGAATTCGCCGGTCAGCGGCTGGACGATCGACGCGTGCGGACTCAGGAACTCCCAGTTGGGCGCGTCGATGCGGTGCTGGCGGGCGAAGGATTTGAGCGACTGCGGCGTGTCGCCGGGCTGGTTGAAGCCGATGCTGACGACGTTGAACTGCCCGGTGCCGAATACGTCGCGACCGGCGTCGATCGCCTTCTGCAGCGAACGTGTCGTCAGCGGGCAAACCTGAAAACAGGCGGTGTAGATGAAGCTGACCAGCAGCGGCTTGCCGCGATATTGCGACAGGCGGACCGGCCGGCCTTCGCGGTCCAGCAAAGTGAAATCGCTGATGGTCCTGCCGACTACCGACTGGCTTACGCGCAGCGCGGCTGTGCGATCGAGGCTGATCGGGGTTGGTGCCGGCGCTGCCGCGCGGCCGTCTTCGGTCTGCCCGGTTGCGCTGCCGGCTGCGCTTATCGCCAGCGCGAACAGCAGCGAAATGGCAAACCGGCCGGACGGTCGACGGAATGCAATGAAGCGTCCTGGCATGTCGACGGCTCCGGCATCCGGCTTCACCGCAGCAGGCTGTCCAGCGTTGCCGCGACCAGCAGCAGGCTGAGTTGCAGCAGCGAAGCGAAGAAGGCGCCCATCGCCGTCTGGCGCGACGGCGCCTGCGCCAGCCGCCAGGATTTGAAAACAAAATAACCGCCACCGGCAGCCGCGCCGGCAAGATAGACCGGGCCTGCGCCAAAGAAACCGGGAACAAGGGCGGTTGCGGCGAGAGCGATGGTGCTCCAGAACACGATGCGCGCCGCGCGCGGCACGCCAACCACCACCGGCAGCATCGGCACACCGGCAGCGGCGTATTCGGCGTGGCCCGCGATCGCGAGGCTCCAGAAGTGGGGTGGGGTCCACAGGAACAGCACCGCCGCCATCAACATGGGAAGCGGCCCGATCACCGGATCAACCGCGGCGGCACCGGCCAGCACGGCGAAACTGCCGGCCATGCCGCCGATGACGATGTTGAGCCAGCTGCGGCGCTTCAGCCAGACGGTGTAGACGATGGCATAGAAGAATGCGCCGAGAAAGATGTACGCAGCCGAAAGCGGATTGAGTACCCAGGCCGCCAGCAGCACCGCTGCCGCCAGCATCAGCGCAATCAGCACCAGCCACGCCGGCGTATGACGGACTTCACCGGTGACGAAGACGCGGCCGCGGGTTCGCGCCATCAGCCGGTCACTGTCGTGTTCGTAATACTGGTTGAAGGCGCCGACGCTGGCCGAGGAAACCAGCACCGCCAGCATCAGGACCAATATTTTCACCCACCCCAGCGCCGGTCCCGGTGTCACCACCATGCCGGCCAGCGCCGTGACAGTGATCATGAAACCGATGCGGAGCTTGAACACGCTCAGCACATTGCGGGCGGTGCGCAGCAGGGGACTCGCGGCTGGTGGTCGGGCTGTCGGCAGTGCGTTCATGTGGGCGGTCCTCTGTGCGGGTGGAATAAGCGGGCGCATGCCGGCTGGCGGGTCGCGACGCCGGCCGCGACCCGCTGCCTGTTGCCTAGCTCAGCCCCCAGACCTGCGACAGGTATTTCCAGTTGATGAAGTAGTAGAGGACAAAGGAAACGAGGAACACCATGGCCAGCACGAACGTACCGGGGGCGGCGAAGCCGGCGGAACCGTAGCTTTGCGCGACCATGGTCGGCGCGGTTGGCGGAATCGCGGTGAACGTCGCGCTGGTACTGCCGGCATCCAGCTTCTTGCCCCACAGCAGCGAACCGACCGTGATGTAGATGTACAGCGCGCCGCCGACGATGGCCGCGATGCCGGCGACGCCGACCAGTCCCATCAGCAGATAGGCGGCACCCGGCCACTCATAGGCCATGGCGGCACCGTTGAATGCCATGTCCCAGTGACGTCGCGATACCCCCAGCGTGCCGGCGCCCATCATTACCAGGCAGAAGAAATACATCGACAGGCCGAACAGATACGGCTGCAGCTTCGCCAGGCCGGGGTTGATCATTTCACGCCGGAACAGCACCGGGATCAGGAAATAGGTGAGCGCCATGAAAGACAGCGTGGTGCCGACCACCACCGTGGCGTGGAAGTGACCCGGCACGTAGATGGTGTTGT
>CAYQKN010000112.1:0-11913 GCA_964417885.1 uncultured Burkholderiales bacterium
GAGGGTTCGAGGCTGTTTTCCCGCTCCAGAAACACAGCGGGGAAGGTGCAAACCTTCCCCGAATCATTTTAGCCGTACAATTCATCCGATTGTCCGGCGCCACGGCGGGTTAGCAAAGTGGTTATGCAGCGGATTGCAAATCCGTCTACGTCGGTTCGATTCCGGCACCCGCCTCCAAGTCCCCCCTCCAGCAAAACCGTCGACTTCGACCACTCGGCCCGGCAGTTGCCGGCGCCGCTTCGCCCGCCTAACCGGGCCATGACGATACGTCGCTATAATTCCGCTCAAGCCCCCGCGCCCGGGTGGTGAAACAGGTAGACACAACGG
Organism: uncultured Burkholderiales bacterium; assembly: GCA_964417885.1. Taxonomy (GTDB): domain Bacteria; phylum Pseudomonadota; class Gammaproteobacteria; order Burkholderiales; family Usitatibacteraceae; genus UKL13-2. The sequence goes on from CAYQKN010000112.1 coordinate 328, forward strand.
ACTTAAAATCCGTCGCCCTTTAACAAGGCGTACCGGTTCGATTCCGGTCCCGGGTACCAGATCAGTATTTCAGGCAGTCCAACAAAGTACAAAAAGCCGCTTCCTTCGCAGATGAAGCGGCTATTTCTTTGTCCAGCAGCGGCGTTTGCGAACCGTCCACCGTCTGCCGTTTCCGCTCGGACTTTTTCGTCTTTGACTGGCGCGTACGGTTTCAACCTTGGCCGCCATTCAGACCACGATCTCTGCGCGCTGTTCGTGTTGCCGGTGTTGGCGGGGCCACGCGGACAACACCGCCCGCCAATAATCTAAATAAAACTCAAACATCAATCGCGCGGCAAAACAAAACCCGCCGAAGCGGGTTTGTTTTCGTCCTGGTTCTATGCAGTGTTCACGTTTGGATTGATGCCTTGCGGCGCCGCGCCAAGCCTAGGCCAGCCAAGCCAAGACCCAGCAGGGCTAGCGTTCCGGGTTCTGGCACGCTGGTTATGTCACCAACGCTTACGTTCACGGTTTCTGCCGTGAGACGCAATTGCCAATTATCACTTATCACTCCCGTTTGGTTATCACGGTTATACCCAGCAGCATAGCCGGTAAAATCTCCATCTTGCGACGAGTTCCAAGAGAAGGGGTTTTCCAAGGACACGGGATTTCCGATGGGAGCTCCAGCCAGTGCGAAAACGTTTTGTAAATAAGAATAAGCGCAAACCGGTGAGTCGCGAGAACACGTATTTTGCGCGAAATTTTGGTTATAAAGGTTTCCGTTGGTGCCGTCTGTTTCGACTCGGTGGAACCCGTAAGCACCCCCGGAAAAATCTCCGGTAATCGAACCTATCGTCAAAAATGCGCTGAGGGTCGGACTGGTACTGTGGTAGAGAGTACCCCCTTCGACAAAATCGTGTGAATAGCTAGTGCCAACGTCAAACGTATCTCGATAGCCGAGGCTGGTGTCATACACATAGGTTGCGGTAAACGCCTGCCCCAACAGTCCCGCCAAGTTGCTGCCAAATGGCGTTGCGCTGCCGGTCTGGTTGTAGGTGTAACTGACCGTACCGGTGTAAGTCGCAGTTATGATGGCTGCCGATGCGGGCGCGATAACACCGATACAGAACAAACCGGCGAGAGCTGCAATTGCTTGGCGAGAACGTTTCATAGAACCTCCCGGAAGTTACCCGATGGACGCCGCGACTAATTAGCTGCAGACGGCTGCATATAGCGTGCCAAGCGCCATAACTATTGAAATTTCAAATAGTTACAATTTCGGCGACGTAGCGAGCATACGGATTTGTAAATTTTCCCGACACCGGCTAGACCTGTTCAGGAGAAATATCGGGCAAAACCCGCGTGTTGGGCGTTGCCGTTTCTTCGGCAAGTCGACCAGCACCAGTACGATCGTTTCTAGCCGACACTTGTTGCGACTAGGGGTAAGTATTGGGGTAACTTCGTATTGCAAATTGGCAAACACTAGCACTGGCGCGGCTTGCAGCCGGTTATTCGGTTGAGGTCCCGGTACCAAATGACGTTGCCCCCGGTCGGGGGGCAACGGACTTGCGCGAGTCAAAGTACTAGTCGATCTTCGCTCCCGACTTCTTCGCCACCTCGGCCCACTTGGCGATGTCGGACTTCAGCATTGCCGCCGCTTCGTCCGGCGTGTTGGCCACCACCTCGGCACCCTGCTTGGCAAAGCGCTCCTGGAGTTCCGGCGCCGACAGCACCTTGACCGATGCGGCGTGCAACCGGGAAACGATGTCCTTCGGCGTGCCAGCCGGCGCGAAAAAACCGAACCAGTTGGTCGATTCAAAGCCGGGGTAGCCGGATTCGGCCACCGTCGGCAACTCCGGCATCAGTTTCGAACGTTTGCTGCCGGTCACGGCCAGCGGCCGCGCCTTGCCCGACTTGAGTATCGGCGCAATCGAAATGGTGCTGTCGAACATCATCGTGATCTGGCCCGACACCAGGTCCGGAAAGACAAACGCGCTGCCCTTGTACGGAATGTGGGTGATCTGGGTGCCGTTCAGCGTATTGAACATTTCGCCGGTCAGGTGCGAGATGGTGCCGTTGCCGCTGGAACCGAAATTGACCTTGGCCGGATTGGCCTTGGCATAGGCCACCAGTTCCTTGATGCTGTTGGCCGGCACCGACTGGTTCACCACCACCACGTTCTGCGACACCGCCAGCATGGTGATGGGCGCGAAATCCTTGACCGGATCGTAGGGCAGTTTCTTGTAAAGGCTGAGCGCGATCGCGTGATTGCTCGAGGTGCCGATGGTGAGCGTATAGCCATCCGCAGGCGACTTGGCGACCAGGTCGGCGCCGATGGTGCCGCCGGCCCCCGGCTTGTTCTCGATCAGCACCTGCTGCTTCAATTCATCGCCGAGCCTGGCCGCGAAATCGCGCGCCAGGATGTCGGTGGCACCGCCCGGCGGGAAGCCGAGCACGATGCGCACCGGCTTGGACGGGTAAGGCTGCGCGGAAGCCGAAGGCAGCCATACGGCAGCGGCCATGAAGGCAATGGTGGCAGCCGTGTTCATGAAACGGGTGAAGTGTTGCGGCATTTTTCAGGCTCCAGGGGAAAGGGATCGGCGATGACAAAGTGTAGCAGCGCGAATTAGCAAAAAGCATGATCTGCGCCAAGACCACTGGGTCCGTCCGGGCGGCGGGTCCGCGTAAAATGGCAGCATGAAAATTTCCGCCCGATACGCACAAGTCACCTTTGCCTTTTTCATGTCGATGCTGATGGCCTTCATCATGTCCGGCGTGCTCACGCTGGTCAATCTTGGACCGGTGGCCGATTTCCCCGTCCGCTGGATGCGGGCATTCGCCATCGCCTGGGCCTGCGCGTTCCCGACCGTGCTGCTGGTGTCGCCGATTGCCCGGCGGCTGGTCTCCATGGTGATCCGCGCGCCGGACCAGGATCGCTAGACTCATCGCACGCACCAGTCCGGGCCGCCGGCGACCATGTTGGTGCATGCTGCCCCCGCAGCGGAATCCGGCGGCCGGGCGTGTGCAACCTGGAAGGCGGCCTTTTCCCGATGTGGCAAGGATTTCAACCCGGCACCGGCTGGAAACCCAGTCTGGATGCGGCTCGTGGCGGCATCGGGCTGGAACACCGCATGGATAGTCGCTTTCCGGCCGATGCTCATGCGAAAAATGCGCGTAAACTGCGCACCACCCCTTTGCCAACCAGGGCGCCGCTTCCGGCGCAATTGAATCTTGTTGAACCCTGACGCTTCAGCCAAGGCCGGCCCCGCATGGCTGCCTTATGTGATCCTGATTGCCGCCGTGCTGATCGTCTCCAGCGCTGCCATCCTGATCCGCGTCGCCCAGGCCGAAGGCGTGCCGTCGATGACCATCGCCGTCTGGCGCCTCGCGCTGGCTGCCGCCATCCTGTGCCCGCTGGCAGGCTTGCGCGCCCGCACCGAGATTGCGGCCATGACTGGCCGGGAATGGGCGCTGGGTGCGGCTGCCGGCGTGTTCCTGGCGCTGCACTTCGCGGCCTGGATATCCTCGCTGGCGCATACCTCGGTTGCCAGCAGCACCGCACTGGTCACCACCAATCCGGTGTGGATTGCGCTGGTGTCATGGCTGCTGTTTCGCGAAACCCCCAGCCGCTGGCTGGCGTTCGGCATCGCTGCCGCAATCGGCGGCAGCGCGCTGATTTTCCTGTCCGACTCGCAGGCACCCGCCGGCGCGGCCAACGGCAACGCGCTGCTCGGCAACGGCCTCGCGGTGATCGGCTCGCTGACGGTCTGCGGCTACCTGCTGATCGGCCGGCGCCTGCGCCGCAATGTCTCGCTGCTGCCCTACATCTGGCTGGTCTACAGCTGTTCGGCGCTGGCGCTGCTGGCGATGGCGCTGTTCAGCGGGGCCATCCTCACCGGCTTTTCCACGCTGGCCTGGCTGTGCCTGATCGGCCTCGCCATCGGTCCGCAGCTGCTCGGCCACAGCGCATTCAACTGGGCACTGAAACACGTTTCGGCCAGCTTCATTGCCATCACCATCCTCGGCGAGCCGATCGGCTCGGCGCTGCTGGCGTGGCTGATCTTTGGTGAAGGCTTTGCGCCGCTGCAGCTGGCCGGCTTTTGCGTGCTGATGGTCGGCATCTATCTTGCGTCGCGGGGTGAGCGGGGGCGCTAGCGTCACCGCCGGGGCAAGGTACAGCGCCTCGCTTATAATTTCGCCTCCCCACCTGGCATTATTTCTCCTCGCACGAGCCCCTCTTTGAGCAAACTCGATATCGTCATCCCGGTCTACCGGGGCCTGGCCGAAACCCGCGCCTGCCTGGAAAGCGTGCTGGCCGCGGAAAACCACGCGCCGGCCGAGATTGTGGTGATCGATGACGCCAGTCCTGAAACGGAAATCTCGCGCTACCTCGACCAGCTCGCCGCGCAACAGAGGATCACGCTGCTGCGTAACGAAACCAATCGCGGCTTCGTCGTCTCCTGCAATCGCGCCCTGGCGCTGCATCCAGACCGCGACGTGGTGCTGCTCAACAGCGACACCGAGGTGGCCGGCGACTGGCTGGACCGGTTGCTTGCCTGCGCGGACGCGCACCCGCAGGCCGCCAGCATTTCACCGTTTTCCAATAACGCCACGCTGTGCAGCTACCCGAAGGTCGGTGAATCGAATGCGCTGCCGGCCGGGGCTACGCTGGCGCAGGTCGATGGCTGGTTCAAGGTCGCCAACGCCGGCGCCAGTGTCGAGCTGCCGACCACGGTCGGCTTCTGCATGTTCATGCGGCGCGCGGTGCTCGACCGGATCGGCGCCTTTGACGAGGAAGCGTTCGGCCGCGGTTACGGCGAGGAAAATGACTGGTGCCTGCGTGCCACCGCAGCCGGATACCATCACCGCCTGTGCGGCGCGGTGTTTGTGCTGCATCGCGGCGAAGTGTCGTTCGGCGCCGATGCCAGCCCCGGCAAGAAGCATTCGCAGGCAATCATCGATGCGCGCTATCCGCAATACACACAGCAGATCGCGGCGCACTTTGCCGATGACCCGGCGCGGCCGATGCGACGCGCGGTTGACCTGCTGCGGCTGGCCGGCACGGCGCTGCCGCGCATCCTGTTTGTCACCCACAGCTGGGGCGGCGGCACCGAAAAACACGTGCGCGACCTGGCCTCGCTGGTCGCCGGCCGCGCGGAAATCCTCGCCCTGCGGCCGGAAGGCCATGGCGGCGCGCAGCTCGAATGGCTGCGCGAGGGTGAAGCCTTTCGCGCCCATTTCGATATGCCGGCCGACACCGACCGTCTCGCGGCGCTGCTGCGCGGCATCGGCATTGCGCGCCTGCACGTCCACCACATTCACGGCCATTCGCGCGAGATCCTGACCCTGGCCGGCCGCCTCGGCGTGCCGCTGGACGTGACCTTGCACGATTATTTTCCGCTCAGCCCGCAGTACCACCTGTCGCCCGGCGGCCGGGTCGATGACGCCGAGGTGGACAATGCCTGGGGACTGTCGCTGGCCGAATGGCGCCGGACGATGGGCGACTTCCTCGCCTCGGCGGCGCGCGTCATCTGCCCCTCGGCTGATTTGGCCAAGCGAATCGCGCCGTACTTTCCCGCCATCCATTTTGAGGTCTGGCCGCACCCGGAGCCCGCCGGCGCCGCGGCACCGAAGCCGTTCAAGGTGCTGGTGCTGGGCGGGCTGACGGTCGAGAAGGGCCTTGACGTGGTCAAGCGTTGTGCGGCGGCGGCGCAGGCCCGCAAGCTGCCGCTGCTGTTCAAGGTGCTGGGGCACACCGAGCATCCGCTGCCCGCTTTTCCGGCGCAGCCGATCATGGTGCATGGCAGTTATGACGAGGCCGACCTGGCGCGCCTGATCGCGCTGGAACGCGCCGACGCGTTCCTGTTCCCGGCGCAGATCCCGGAGAGTTTTTCCTACACGCTGACGGCGGCGATGGCGACCGGGCTGCCGGTCATTGCCTCGCGGCTCGGCTCGTTTCCCGAGCGTCTGGCCGGCTACCCGCATGCGACGCTGGTTGAATGGAACGCTGCTGCCGATGCCTGGAACACCGCGCTGCTGGCTGCGCAGCGCGCCCCCGCCATTCTGCCGCCAGCCGGCGCGGCTGACGCTGCCGCACTAGACCACTGGGTGGCGCGCTATCTCAAACCGCTGCAGGCGGTGCAGGCGGACGCCGTCGCGCCCAGCCTGCCGGCGCGCTATTTCTATCCGACCCGCCATCTCACCGGCGAGCGCGAACGCACGCTGGAGCAGTTGTACGTTGGCGGCATTGAATGCGGCCACGGCGGCACCCGCACTGAGTTCAAGCGCCGCATCTCGGTATTCGACGCCGAACTGGCGCACGCGCGCGATTCAGCCGAGGCGGCCCACGACGCGCTGAAGACGCGCGAGGCCGAACTGACCGCCGTCATCGAGGACTTGCACGCCGCACACCTCGACCAGGAAAAGGCGGTCGCGGCGGCGCGCGAGGCGTACCTCGGCATCGAACAGAGCACGTCCTGGCGGCTGACGGCCCCGTTGCGCTCGGCCATCGCGTCGCTGCGCGGGTGGCGCCAGCGGCTGGCCGGTCTGCGGCATGGCATCCAGCGGCTGCCGCGCGACGCCGCCATCGCCGGCCAGATACTCAAGCAGGAAGGCGTGGTGGCGCTGGGCAAGCGCGTCCACGGCAAGCTGACGCGTCACAGCGATTTCATGCCCCATGCCGCGCGCCACTACGCGCTAGAGACCGCGATCGTGCCACTGGCGCTGCCGCACAGCGACACCCCGCGCTGGTCGCTGATCATCCCGGTCTACCAGCAACACCTGCTGACTTTCACCTGCCTGAAAAGCATTGCCGACACCTGCGCCGGGATGGCAATCGAGGTCATCGTCATCGACGACTGCTCGCCCGAGCCGGCGACTGAAGCGCTGCGGCCGGTGACCGGCATCCATATCGTGCGTAACGAGTCCAACCAGGGATTCCTGCGCAACTGCAACAAGGCCGCCGCGATGGCGCGCGGCGAGTTTGTGGTGATCCTGAACAACGACCTGATCCTGACCGGCGACTGGCTGACGCAGATGACCTCGGTGTTTGACCGCATCGCCGATACCGGCATGGTCGGCGCCAAGCTGATCTATCCCGATGGCCGGCTGCAGGAAGCCGGCGGCATCGTCTGGCGCGACGGCTCGGCGTGGAATGTCGGCCGTGGCGACGACCCCGACAAACCGGGCTACAGCTACCTGCGCGAGGTCGATTACTGCTCGGGTGCCTGCCTGCTGCTCAAGCGCGCGTTCTGGAACGAACTGGGCGGATTCGACGAGGCCTACGCGCCGGCCTATTACGAAGATACCGATCTCGCGTTTCGCGTCCGGCAGAAGCATCGCCGCGTGATCTACCAGCCGCACGCCGTGGTGGTGCATTTCGAGGGGCAGAGCTCCGGCACCGATACCGGCAGCGGGGTAAAACGCTACCAGGTGATCAACCAGAAGACCTTCGCCGAGCGCTGGTCAGGCGTGCTGGCCAGGCATCGCGTCAACGGCCTGTCGCCCGACCTGGAGCGCGACCGCTACGTGCAGCGCCGTGTGCTGGTGGTCGATGCCTGCATGCTGACGCCCGACCAGGACGCCGGCTCGCTGCGCATGTTCGAGATGCTCAGCATCATGCGCGACATGGGCTGCAAGGTGACCTTCGTTGCCGATAACCTCGAGCACCGCCAGCCCTACGTCGGACAGATCCAGGCGATGGGGGTGGAGGTAATGCACCACCCGTACCTGTCCTCGATCCGCCAGCTGATCGAGCGCGACGCGATCCACTATGACGTGGTGATGCTGTGCCGCGCCCCGGTGGCGGCGCAATATGTTGACCTGGTGCGCACCTGCGCGCCGCGCGCCAAGCTGGTGTTCGATACCGTCGACCTGCATTTCCTGCGCATGGAACGCCAGGCAGAGCTGGCCGACGATGGCGCGCTGCGGCTGGCCGCCGCCAACATGCGCAAGCAGGAGCTCGACATCATCGCGAAATCCGACCTGACGTTGGTGGTCAGCCCGGTCGAGCAGGACTTGCTGGAGCAGGTTGCGCCACGCGCGCATGTGCATATCGTCTCGCTGGTGCACGTGGCCGAACCGGGACCCAAGCCGTTCGCTGAACGCAGCGGCGTGCTGTTCATCGGTGGCTACCGGCATCCGCCCAATCTTGACGCCGTCACCTGGTATGCGGAAAACGTGCTGCCGATCGTGCGCCGGAAAATGCCAGGGCTCGTCACCACCATCATCGGCAGCAACGCGCCGCCGTCGCTGCAGAAACTGGCCGCCGACGACTTCGTCATCGCCGGCTTCGTCGCCGACGTGGCGCCGCATTACCACGCCGCGCGGCTGTCCATTTCGCCGTTGCGCTATGGCGCCGGCGTGAAGGGCAAGGTCAACCTGTCGATGCAGTACGGCGTGCCGGTAGTGGCGACGTCAATTTCCGCCGAAGGCATGTACCTCGAGAACGGCCGCAACGTGCTGGTCGCCGACACCGCCGAAGCGTTCGCCGACGCGGTCATCCGCCTGCATAGCGACGAAGCGCTGTGGATACGGTTGCGCGAGGGCGGCCTCGCCAACATTGAGGCGCATTTTTCGCGACAGGCTGCGCGCAAGGCGCTGGGGCCGGTGGTGGATTTGTAGGGGATTGGTTGGGGATCGGTGAGAGAGAGCAAGGTAATGCGCCGGTTATGAGAAACGCGAAGCCGCACCTATCAATCCTTGATGAGCGAGTATGGGCATTGATTGCAGCGGCGGGAGCGCACCGCAAGACAGTGGTTGGTCACGCACATAGTGGATGAGTCGGTAAAATCTAATTCATCTTCACGGCACCTTATGCCAATTTGGTGCCTGACAAATTGAGTCTTGCCCCACTAGCCAATTTATGGATGCGCCAGTCAAACGGAAGCTGGTTGAAACAATCGCAAACGCATGGGCGAAGGTTCCGTATCCTGGCGATCAAAACAACTTCACACCTGATTCATATGACGATGAGGGCATTACCAAATACTTTTCGGGCACTACCTGGAAAGGCCACGCGATAACCGGACTAAGAAGTCGTTGCTTCGCGATCAACGTGTACTTTACGCCAGCGGCTTACCACTACTGGTTACCCGCATACCTCATTGCAGCCGTTGAAGACCCGTTGGAGTTGAGCCAAGGCGTTGACAGTCTAGTCGCCTCCGTTACGCCCGGCAGGGGCAGGGATCTCGAGGAGAAAATGGCGTTGCTGACCAACGAGCAAAAATTGGCCGTAACAAAGGTCTTTGAATATCTTATCGAGGTCTATCGTGCCCCGTCCTATCCTGATGACACGAAAGAAGTAGAGAATGCACTTGCATACCTCTTGTCGATTACAAGCGTGGAATAACATTGCGGTCAAAACGCTTCCTTCGGTGCTTGGGACTGGGACGCCGCAAAAAGCGCGGCGCCCATTGCCTCGCGTCTTATGAGTAAAGCGAAGCCGCTGATGAAATTCAGCCAGTACGGCGCCGAAGATGGACGCATGGTGATTTATTTTCATGGCGCTCCCGGGGCACCTGAAGAATGTGAAGTTTTTGATCCGGACGGGAAAAAGCATGGCCTGACGTTCATTTGTTTTGACCGGTTTTCTGCCGACTCCTCTGTCAACGGTGAAGCCTATTTCAAGCTTTTGGCAGCGGAAATTTCAACCAAAGCCGCTGGGAAAAAGGTGGATGTCGTTGGATTTTCAATCGGTGCCTTCATTGCACTGCAGACGTGCCGTTACATGCCTGATGGGGTCAACAATCTGCATCTGGTTTCTGCCGCTGCGCCATTGGAGGGCGGTGATTTTATTGAGGCTATGGCCGGCAAGCAGGTTTTTCAGTTGGCAAAAACATTTCCTGCCTTGTTCGTTTTGCTGTCTTACTGGCAAGGATTACTCGCGCTGCTATTTCCCAATGCATTGTTTCGCTTGTTGTTTGCCAACGCCGGTGGAGATGACAAAGCATTGGCAGCCGACGCTGCGTTTCAATCCAGCATCACCAGAGTATTAAGGTCGTGCTTTATCGGCCGCGTCCGAGGTTACGCGAGAGATGTTGGAGCTTATGTGCGTCCATGGGAAGCCACGCTGTCCGATCTCGCCGTCAATACACACATCTGGCATGGCGCGGAGGACAACTGGTCACCAACGCTGATGGCGCATTACTTGAAATCAGCGATCCCGGGCTGCACATCGTCCAAAATATTCAACGGCTTGTCACACTACTCGTGCCTTTACCGGGCCGCACCTGAGATATGCGGTCTATTAGGCAACGAAATGTTGCAGTCGAGCGGCACGCTCCTATCGTCGCGCACCGTAACGCATTCGTTAACCCCAACTAGCTGACGTCTTTCCCAATGACAGCCAACAATCCCTTGCAACGGTCCGGCGAATGCCATCGGTCGCACATATGACCAGTGAACAACTGCTGCGCGACATCAACGACCTCGATCCATCGCGTTACCTTGAGCTGTTCGGGCCGCTGTACGAGCATTCGCCGTGGATCGCCCAAGGCGCGCTGGCCGGACGGCCGTTCGTCTCGCTCGAGGCCTTTCACACGGCCCTGACCGAAGTGGTCCGCCAGGCGGATACGGCAGCCAAGCTGGCGCTGGTCCGGGCCCATCCGCAACTCGCCGGGGCAGAGGCGCGGGCAGGCGCGCTCACCGCCGCTTCCAATCAGGAACAGAACAGCGCGGGGCTGCACCAGTGCTCCGCCAGCGAACTCGCGCGGCTGCGCGACCTCAACGGCCGCTACCTGGCGAAATTCGGTTTTCCGTTTGTGATGGCCGTCAAAGGCAGGACGCGCCAGGAAATACTGGACGCGCTGGAGCAGCGGCTTGCCCGCAGCGAGCAACAGGAACTCGACCAGTGCCTGAAGGAAATCGACAAAATTGCCTGGATCAGGCTGTTGGCAATAGCAAACCCAGCGCAGCAGGGCTGATCGTCGCGCCGCACCAGCCGGCGTCGAACTGGCAGGGATTGTGTGATGCTGGCACGTGCAACAAAAACAAAGGCCAACCTGCGTGGTTGGCCCCGTTTACGCGGCAGCGACTCGCCAATCAAGGATTGATGGTGATAACAACCGTGTCGGAAAAGTCGCCGGCAATGGCCTGCTGGAAGCTGGCAACCGGGATCGTCACGGTCGCGGTCATGATCTGCGCCACGTTCTTCGCGGCGGATCCGGCGTTGGGCGTCAGGGCAAGCGTGTAGGGCAGGTATTCGGTCGCCGTGGTGGTATGGCGCATGCGGTTGCCGCCGGCGTAATTCTGGCCGCCGTTGTCGCTGATGTCATAAATCGCCACCGCCGCCGAGCCCTTGCAGGTGAAGGTAAACGACACCGACTGCGATTGCGGCGTGCTGAGCGTGGGATCGATGGTGCCGAAGGAAATGGTTTCCGATGCCGGATTGGCGAACTTGCAGTTGCTCTTTGACAGCACCGCCGCACCAATCACCAGGTTTCCCGCTGCCGCCGACGCACCCAATGGCAGCCAGGCCGCGAGCAGGCACGCGGCTGCGAATTTCAGCTGGCGGAGGATGTGGAGGGAACGCATGGCGTGGGCCGGCCAGAATTGAAAGAGCATGGGCTGCATGCAATTCATGCAGCCCATGCCTTTCTCGTCTGGGGC
>CAYQKN010000113.1:0-11679 GCA_964417885.1 uncultured Burkholderiales bacterium
CACCCCGCGCAGGCCGCCGATCCCCACCAGGGCCAGCACGGCACCGCCGTCAAACCGACCAAACTGGTGCTCAATCAGGGCAAGAAATGGGCGACCGACGAGCCGCTGCGCAAGAACATGTCCGCCATCCGCACCGCGCTGGCCGCCAAGCATGACGCGATCGAGAAGGGAGCGCTGAAGCCGGACGAATACAAGGCGCTGGGCAAGCTGGTCGAGGCGCGCGTCGCGACCATCGTCGCGGAGTGCAAGCTGGCACCGGCGGCAGATGCCAACCTGCATCACATCGTCGCCGACCTGGTCGCCAGCGCCGACGCCATGCAGGGCAAGTCAGCGACCAAACCGGCGATGGGCGCGGCGCGCACGGTCCGCAGCCTCAATACCTATGGCCAATACTTCGACCATCCCGGCTGGAAGCCGCTGGGCTGACGCGCCAATCGGACCGACAACATGAACGCGCGCAACCTGTTGCTCCCGCTGCTGCTGGCCCTGCCCCTGGCCAGCGCAGCGGCACCACCCATCCATTGCTCGCTGCCGGTCAGTCAGCCGGTTGCAGCCGCCGACATGGAAGCGATGGCCAAGGTCAGCAAGAAAGACGCGGAAACGATTGCGCTGGCCAACCTGGCGCGGAAACCGCTTGGCCCGGGTGTCGGCAAGCTCGCCGTCGACAAGGGCTGCGTGGTCTGGTCGTTCGAATTCAAGCGCGACAAGAAAGGCAGCCTGGTACAGGTGCTGGTCGATGCCGGCAACGGCCAGTTCCTGTGGGAACGCATCGAGAGACCGAAGGCGGCAACCGCAGGCACATCCCGCAAGAATTAACCCGCAGCAGCGCAAACGGGGCCCGCATCGGGCCCTTTTTTTCTCTTGTGATCGCTACCGTTGGCGCGGTGACCGGCGCGTGCGACGCGGATTGGCACGGGCTGGCGCGCCAGGCTCTGTGCGCTAGCGTACTTACGCCGCCCTGACCGGTCGACATAATGACGGTGACATGTGGCACCGCGCCAGGCCGCGCCTGATTGCATGGCAACAACGCCCCGATCCCCGCTTCGCCATTCAGAAAGCAGACCATGCTGTTCGACGCCTTTGCCTCACCCACATTGCAACTCAACAACCGCATGGTGATGTCGCCGATGACGCGCAACCGCGCGGTCGACAGCAACACGCCCAACGCCCTGATGGCCGAGTACTACGGCCAGCGCGCCAGCGCCGGCCTGATCATCACCGAAGGCACCTCGCCGTCGCCCAACGGCCTCGGCTATCCGCGCATCCCGGGCCTGTTCAACGAAGCGCACGTGCAGGGCTGGCGCGCGGTCACCAGCGCGGTGCATGCGCGTGGCGGGCGAATATTTGTCCAATTCATGCACACCGGCCGGGTATCGCATGTCGACAGCATTCCCGCCGGCGCCGAGGTGCTGGGTCCGGTTGCCGTTGCCTGCCCGGGCGAGATTTACACCGACACGCAGGGCCTGCAACCGCACAGCCTGGCACGCGCCATGACCGCGCACCACATTGCCGACGCCATCGAGGAACACGCGGAAGCGGCGCGCCTCGCCATCCGGGCCGGTTTCGACGGTGTCGAACTGCACGCCGCGAACGGCTACCTGATCGAGCAATTCCTCAATGCCAACGTCAATACCCGCGACGACGGCTATGGCGGCAGCATTGCCGGCCGCAACCGCTTTGCACTCGATGTGGCTCGCGCGACCGCGGCGGCCATCGGCGCCGCGCGCGTCGGTATCCGCCTTTCGCCCTACGGCGTGTTCAACAGCACCGGGCCGTATGCCGAGCAACCAGCCCAGTACCTCGCTCTGGCCGCGGAGCTGTCGGCAATGGGACTGGCCTACCTGCACGTACTGGATCATTCGGCGATGGGGGCGCCGCCGGTGCCGGCCGAATTCAAGGCCAGACTGCGCAGCGCCTTCGATGGCGTCTTCATCCTCGCCGGCGGATTCGACCTCGCCACGGCGGAAGCCGCCCTGCGCGAAAAACGCGCCGACCTGATCGCCTTCGGCCGGCCATTCCTGGCCAACCCGGACCTGGTGGAACGGATGCAGGCAGGCGTACCGCTGAACGAACCTGACCAGGCGACGTTCTATCTGCCGGGCGCGGCCGGATATACCGACTATCCGCTGTACCACGCCCGGCCGCAGACGGGGCAGCGAACCGCCGCCTAGCCGAACGCCGGCCTGGCCAGCATCAGCCAGACAATGGCAAGGACGGCGAAAAAGGCCGGGATGCCGAGCAGGAACCATTGACGAAACAGCGCATGGTAGCGCGGCGGGAGCGGCAGGCGGTCGTGCGCGGCGGCACGCGCAAGATCACGCATCCGCCATTGCATCCAGACTACCGGCAGCCAGCAGCATCCGGTAAACAGATATAGCCCCAGCGACCAGGCCAGCCAGCCATGCGTCAGTGGCCAGCCAAGCTCGCGCGCCAGCAGGTACCCTGTCACCGGTTGCAGCAGCACGGCCGAGGCAGTGAACAGCGCGTCGGCCACCACCACCACCCCGGCAGTATGGGCAATCAGCGCGGCATCGCGGGTTCGGTGCGCCATCAGCATGAAGAACGCAATGCCGGCGCCGGTGCCCAGCAGCACGCAGGCACCGATGACGTGCAGCCAGCGCAACAATTCGATGTAAGTCACTAGCGTTCCTCCAGCATGGCCATCGTCACCAGCGCGAGCACGATCGCCGGCGGGATCTTGATCAGCGGCCCCAGCGGGTCACTCCACAAAGCCGGGACCAGCACACTTCCAGCCAACAGGTAGGCCATTGAAACGGCGACCATGCCGACGCAGGCAGCTCTCGCCAGCGGTCGGACGAGCACCATTGCGCCAAGCAGGATGTCGATCCACGCGCCGCCGATCACCAGCAGCGCTGCGCCTGCCGGCGACAGCGCCTGCGCCGGCAACACGGCAGCGGCGCGTTCGACATCCGCCAACGCAATCACGCCCGACAGCAGCCAGAAGCCCGCGAGTGTCGCCACCATCAGCGGCAGCAGCAGGGTGAGGCGCGCAAACCAGCGCTCCTGCAGCGTGGCCGGCATCGCATCGAGCGTCTGCCGAAGCGATGCCATATCCCGGCCGTACCACGCCCGCATCACGGCCGCATCGCCGCCGATGCCGTCCTGCAACGCCCGCAACGCGTTCGATCGCAGCGGCGAGCGCCAGCCGAGATATGACAATGCATCGGCAAACACGGCGACCGGCGCCAGCGACCAGCGTGGCAACGCAATCGATAACCGGGCGGGGGCAAAGCCGAGCCAGCTGCGGAAAGCCGCCACCACCTCGCGCAGCGAATGCGACCCGGCTTCCACCACGTCGGCCTCGGTGCCCGCGGGCAGGCGGCCGCTGACTGCGTCGCAGACCACGCCGCACAAATCGCCGATCGCCACCGTCTGCACGCGCGCCTCGGGCATGGCAAGCAGGCTCACCAGCGGCACAGCCGCCAGCATGCGTATCAGCGCCGACCCGCCGTAGGCATTGGGCGAGATCACCAGGCCCGGCCTGAGGATGACCCAGTCGGTGACGCCGGCTCGCACCGCCGCATCACCGCGTGACTTGCTGCGCATGAATTCGGTCGATGCCCCGGCCGACGCGCCGGCGGCCGAGATCTGCACGATGCGTGACACCGCCGCCGCCTCGCAGGCTGACACCATCGCCGCGATGCCGGCGTGATGGACTGCGGCCAGGTCATCATGCCAGCCATCCTGCAACGCGCCAGCCGCGTTGACCACCACCTCCACCCCGTCGAGCAGCGACCGCCAGTCAGCCGGGTGCTGCAGCATTGCGATATCGGCGCCGCACCAGTTGACGGACGGGAACAGCCGCCTGCCCAGCGCAGCCGACCGGCCGAGCCCGGTCACCTCGTGGCCCGCCGCATGCAGGGCGCGCACGATCGCGAGGCCGATCAGCCCGTAGCCGCCCAGTACCAGGACCCGCATCTAGTTGCCGATCGTCGTCATGGCGCTGTCGGTGCCTGGTTGGCGCATCAGGCTTCCGAGCGGTCCGGAAACCGCCGCACATAGCGGATGCGTGCGCGGGCGGCTTCCTCCTCGCGGTTCTTCGGTGGCGCGTGGGTGCTGAGCGAGTTGAGCAGCTTGGCGGACGCCGCCGTGATTTCCTCGATCGCCGCGACAAACGCGGCCTCGTTGGCCAGCGAAGGCTTGTTGAAACCCGATACCTTGCGCACGAACTGCAGCGATGCCGCGCGGATTTCGTCGTGCGTCACCGGTGGTTCGAAGTTGAACAGCAGCTTGATGTTTCTGCACATGGCGGCGTCTCCGTGTGGCGGTGTGTTTGATTGAAGCGACCGGACTTCTGTAATCCCGTTTTCCGCCCGCAATGACAGGAGGAAGAATTCAAGAGCAAAACCCCAGCACCGGCGCGCCTCGCAGGCCGAAAATGCGCCAAACACCGCGCCAGTGCTGGGGTTTCGCTTTGGCGCATCGGCTGCGCTGCTGATTCATCAAGCCTGCCTCATTGCAGCGGAGAAATTTTCCAATTCGACGCGACACCCAATGATTGCTCCCGACGCGGATGCCGCCAACTTTAGCGCATGTTTCACGCCGGCCGCGCCGCGCCAGCCGCTAGCGGGTAAAAATCAGTCCCATGCCGACGATCACAATCAGTGCGCCGCCCCACGCGCCGGCCGACGGCCGCTGGCCGGTGCGCAGCCAGATCAGCGGTAGGATGATGACCGGCGAGGTGGCGGACAGCGTGGAGACGATGCCGACATCGCCGCCGGAGAGTGCGAACAGCAGCAGCGTCATGCCGAAGGCCAGCGCGAGGACGCCGCTGACCGCGCTCATCGCCGCGACGCGGCCGGTGAGCGGATTTTTCTGCGCGATGGCGGGGATCGGCAACTGCAGCATCACCGTCAGCGCAGCCGCGGCGATGGCCACGCGCAGCATCGATACCGCAAACGGATCGATGCCTGTGGCCATCAGCGGGCGCATGATCAGCGAGGCGACGGCCTGGCAGGCGGCCGCGGCCAACCCCAGCGCGACGCCGATCCACAGCGCGCCTTTCACCGTCTCCCACTTGTGTGCCTGTGCATTGCTGTTGCCGAAGTAGATTGCCAGTGCCACCCCGATGAAGGTCAGCGCCACGCCGGCGATCGCCTGCGGCGGCAGTTTCTCGCCCAGCACCAGCCAGCCGAGGATGGCGGCCAGCGGCGCGTTCATCGCGAACAGGATGCTGGAGCGCCGCGGACCGACGCGATTCAGCGCCGCGAACAGCAGCGTATCGCCGGCAAAGATGCCGATCAGTCCCGAGACCAGGATCGGCGGGATGTTGTGCGCGCTGAACTGCTGCCAGCTGCCGGAAAATCCCACGTAGAGCGCCAGCAGCACGGCGACGAAGGCCTGGCGCAGGCGGTTGAATGCGGGCGCGCCGAGGTGACCGGCCGGACCGGCGGAGATCAGCGAGGTGAGGGCCCAGCAGGTGGCAGCGCCGAGCGCGGCGAGTTCGTAGATTGGCATGGCGTGTTGGGTTGCGTTACTCGCGACGAATGCCGAATTCCGCGTACTTCGCCTTGAATTCGGCATGCCGCGACAGGATTTCCTTCAGCCTGCCGACCAGGGAAATCTGCCCGTACAGGTTGGCCGATTGCAGGCTATCGAGCACGCCGTGAAGTTCCGCCTTGTCCGCGGCGGACAGTTGCGCGGAGGCGGTGACTTCCGCGCGAAGCAGGACCATCGCCTCCGGCGCATCGCGCTTCATGCCGGCAATTTTCTGCATGCACTGGTAGACCGTTTCCCAATTCACGAAACAGGTCCGGATTGAAATGACGTACTCACGCGGCACATCTCGTTGCACGGATTGAACGCAGGCCGCTGAAATCATCGCTGCCGGGCGCAGCAGGCAAGCCAGGCAAAACAAAGCGCAACATTGTCATCTCCAATTTTTGTGGGGCCAACGCCATGCGCATTCTCGCTCAAATCGCCGCCCGGGCTGCAGTGTCGATACGGGAATAAATCGATGCGTGGTGAACATCACGCCCGCCGCCGCGGCGACGGGCATCGGGATGGCTGCAGTGCGTCGATGCGCCCGCCCGGGAAAACCGGCTGGCCGGCTAGCGAACCCGGTTCCGGCCCTCGTTCTTGGCGCGGTAGAGCGCCGCGTCGGCTTCCGCCACCAGGGCTGCAACCGAGTTCTGGTCCGACGGCACACACGCCGCCACACCGAGGCTGATCGTGACCACCGGTCCCGCCGGCGAGGCCGGATGCGGAATTGCCTGCGCCTCGCAGGCCTGCCTGAGCATTTCGGCGTAGGCCATGGCCGCGTCGCGATCAAGCCCTGGAATGAGCACGATGAATTCCTCGCCGCCGTATCGCGCCGCGAAATCCCCTGCCCGGCTGGCCGCCTGGCGGATGACCTCGGCCACGGCGATGAGGCACTTGTCGCCTTCGGGGTGTCCCAGCGTGTCGTTGTATGCCTTGAAGGCATCGATGTCGGCAATCACCACCGCAAGCGGCGTCTGCAGCCGGGAGGCGCGTCGCCACTCGGTCTCCAGTGTCTCGTCCAGACGGCGGCGGTTGGCCAGCCCGGTCAGGGAGTCGGCGAAGGACAGGCGCGACAGGTGTTCGTTGGCCAGCCGCAGCGCTTCGGTTTTTTCCGCCACCAGCCGCTCCATCTCGGCGTGGCGGCTGCGCATCTGGTGGGTACGCAGGCGGAACAGGCCGGCCAGCGCGGCCAGCGAAACCAGCAGCGCCAGCGCGACGAACCAGGCCGTCTGGTAGAAGTGCGGCTTGACCGTGATCGTCAACGGCACCGTCGCCTCCTGCCAGCGCTTGCCATCGAGCGATGCCGCGACGCGAAACAGGTAGTTGCCATGCGGCAGCGCAGGGAATGAGGCCTCGCGGTTCTTGCCGGCCTCGACCCAGTCATGGGTGATGCCCTCCATGTGATAGCGGAACCGCACCCGGTCGGCGTTGAGCAGGGTGCCGGCGGCATAGCGGATGGCCAGCGGCACCGAGCCGGGCGGCAGCACCACACCGGCATCGGGCGGCCCGTTGACGCCATTGACCGACACTTCCGCCACCGCCACCGGCGGCGGCTGGTCGCTGCGGGGCAGCCGTGCCGGGTCGACAATGACCAGCCCTTTCAGTGACGGCAGCCACAGGTGGCCCTTGCCATCGATCGCCCCTGCCGGCTGCAGGCCGCCGGCAAAGGTGGTGCTGCGCAGCGCATCGCCGGGGCCAAAGCCGGTCGAGTTCACCCTCGCGACACGACCCTCGGCAAAGGCATCCAGTTCGGCGCGTGCGACGCGATAGAAACCGCGGTTGCAGGTCATCCAGAAACTGCCGTGCCGATCCTCGATGATGACTTGCGCGATACCATCCCACAGTCCGTCTGCCGGCCGGATGGCGGACATGCGGCCGGCACGCAGCCGATTCATGCCCTCGCCGTTGGTGCCGATCCACAGCGTGCCGGCCGCATCCTCGTACAGGGCCAGGATCCAGTTCGACACCAGGCCGTCCTTGCGCGTGAGCGTGTCAAAAACACCGTCGCGATAGCGGAACAGGCCCGCGCCGGTGGTGCCGAACCAGAGCACGCCGGCGCGGTCCTGCAGGATCGATGCAACCCCCTCGAGCGGCGCGCCGGCCTCGCGCACCGCGGTGAAGCCGCGGCCATTGAAGCGCGCCAGCCCGGACTTGGTGCCGGCCCAGAGCGTGCCGCCGCGATCCTGGAACAGCACGCGGACATCGACATTGGGTATGCCCTGTGCGGTGCCGAAATTCTCGATCGCCGGCTTGCCTTTGCCCAGCCGCACCCGCGACACCCCCTCGGTATAGGACGCGATCCAGATCGACCCGTCGCGATCCTCGAGCAAGCCGGATGATTCGTCGGTGGCGAGCCCATCTTTTTTGCCGATGGTGGTGATGCGGTCACCGGCAATGCGATGGACCCCGCCGCCGGAGGTCGACACCCAGGTCGCGCCGTCACGGGCGTGCAGCACCGAACGCACGTTATCGCCGACCAGGCCCTCGGGCTTGCCGAACACGCCGAAGGCGCGTTTGCTCAGGCGATTCATGCCACCGTTCCAGGTGCCAACCCATACGCTGCCTTCGTCATCGACCTGCAGCGACCAGATCTGGTCACCGGCCAGGCCGCCGCTGCTGGTGATGGAGGAAAAGCGCCCCTCGCTCATGCGCACCACGCCCGCGCCCCAGGTGCCGATCCAGAGCGATCCCGACTTGTCCCGCGCCAGATAGGTCAGCTGGTCGGTGGGCAGGCCGTCGGCAATCGAGTACGCGGTGATTTTGCCGTCGACCAGGCGCACCAGTCCGGCCCCGGCGGTGGCGGCCCAGATGCCGCCGGCCGGATCGGCCAGCACATGCCGGACTTCCAGGTGCGGAAAGCCGTTGGCCGGATTGAACAACTTGAATACGCCTGCGGCAAACGAGACCAGGCCGCCGCCGGTGGTGCCGATCCACAGCGTGCCGTCGCGATCGAAGGCCAGCGTGCGCAGCCGGTTGGTCGGCAGGCCATCGGCTTCCTTGTAGACCCGGGTGACCCCCTTGCCTTTTTCCCAGCGCACCAGGCCGGCCTCGCTGGCCGCCCAGATCACGCCGTCGCGCCCCTGGGCGAACGCCCAGACCCGCCGGCCTTCGGTCAGGGCCCGGTCAAATGCCGGCTCGAAGCGTCCGTTGCGATAGCGCGCCGCACCGAGCCCGTGGCCGATCCACAGCGTGCCGTCCGCGTCCTCCATGAAACCGAAAATCGGCCGCGAGGCGAGCTCCGGCACCGGCGACAATTCGAAAGTGGCGAAGCGAATGCCATCGAACCTGGCGAGACCGCCGGCCGTACCCACCCACAGGTAGCCGGCCCGCGTCTGGTACATGGTCTGGACCGTGTTCAGCGGCAGGCCTTGTTCGGTCTGCCAGCCGTCGATGCGGTACTGGGTGATGGAGGTCTTCAGCGGATCGACCGGGTTCGCGGCCTCGGCATGCGCCGGCGAGGCGAAGCCGGTCAGCAGCGCAAGGACAAGTGCTGTCGCGAGCCGGATCATGTGGACGGGCCGCCGCGCCGGCGTGCCGCGCGGGCCGCCAGCATCATTCAACATGCCCAAAACTGGCTGATCGGGTGCAAACACCGCGCGCGAGCATGACCGGCTGCGCAATGCCATGGCAGAAAATTGCAGAGGTCATGTCTGGGGTGGTCGTGGCCTGGCGGATCCGATGCCAGATACTAACCTAGCCCCGCGCGCGCAGCGACGACCAACGTGAGTTGACACAATTGTCCATAATGTTGGTCGAAACAGCAGTGCCGCACCGGCAGCGGGCACGGCGCACTCACGACGCCTCGCCGGACTTCTGCGTGCACACCTCCCGCACGCAGCCGCGCAGCCACTGGTGCGCCGGATCGGCATGCAGGCGCGGATGCCAGAACAGGGAAACGGTGATGTCCGGCATCACCACCGGCAGCGGAAAGCTGTGCATGCCGGCACGCAGGTTGCCGGTGTGCCGTTCGGGCACGCTGGCGACCAGGTCGCTGGCCGCGGCCAGCGCCAGCGCGGCCGAGAAGCCGCCCACGATGGTCGCAATTTCCCGTTGCAGGCCCAGCGCCTGCAGTGCCTCATCGATCGGCCCGCTATCCTGCCCCCGCCGTGAAACCAGAATGTGCCGGCCGGCGGCAAAACGGGCGGGCGTGATCTTGCCCTTGGACAGCGGATGTCCCTTGCGCACCACGCCGACGAAGCGGTCGCGGAACAGGGCCTGCGCGCGCACTTCCGGCCCCATGTTGGCGCCGAGCACGCCGGTTTCCAGGTCAATTGTCCCGTCGCGCAGCGCCGCGCTGTCGCGGTCCGGCTTCTGCACAAAGCGCAGCCGCACGCCGGGCGCGTCGGCGGCAACGCGGGCGATGATCGCGGCGCCGAAGTTTTCGACAAAGCCCTCGCTAGTGCGCAGGGAAAAGGTGCGCACCAGCTTTTTCAGGTTGGGCTTCCTGGCCGGACGCAGCACCGCCGCGCCTTCCTGCACCAGCTGGGCGACTCGTTCACGCAGCTCAAGCGCGCGCGGCGTCGGCACCAGGCCGCGCCCTGCCCGGACCAGCAGCGGGTCGCCGGTGGTCTCGCGCAAGCGCGCCAGCGCGCGACTCATCGCCGACGGGCTCAGCCGCAGGCGCCGCGCGGCGCCTGCCACGCTGCCTTCGGCGAGTACCGCATCGAGCGTGACCAGCAAGTTGAAATCGGGCGTCGACATGGCTCGAATGTAGCGCAATTTGCGCCTGATGTGGCGTCAGACGCACGAATAACCTGCAACCGGTGCGTCTTCCGCCATTCCGGGCAGCGGGCTACGCTGGTGGCATTCCCGATTCGGGACTCGCCGCAAAAGGAGTTCAACTTGAAAACCGCTATTGAAACCAGCCCCACCGCACCCGCCGTCGGTGCGCCGCCCACCACCCCGGTTCGCGGCGTGCTGGCCGGACTTTCGCTGGCGATGCTGCTGGCCTCGCTCGGCACCAGCATTGCCAATGTCGGCCTGCCGACGCTGGCGCAGGCGTTCACCGCCAGCTTGCCGCAAGTCCAATGGGTGGTGCTGGCCTATCTGCTGGCCGTTACCACGCTGGTGGTCAGCGTCGGCCGGCTCGGCGATCTGGTCGGCCGCCGCCGGCTGCTGCTCGGCGGCATCGTCCTGTTCACGGTTGCCTCCGCCCTGTGCGGCCTCGCCCCCACGCTCGGACTGCTGATCGCCGCCCGGGCGGCGCAGGGGCTGGGTGCCGCCATCATGCTGTCGCTCAGCATGGCTTTCGTCGGCGACAGCGTTGCAAAGGAGAAGACCGGCAGTGCGATGGGCCTGCTCGGCACCGTGTCGGCGATCGGCACCGCGCTCGGCCCGTCGCTGGGTGGCGTGCTGATCGCGGGATTCGGTTGGCCGGCCCTGTTTTTCATCAACGTTCCACTGGGCATCGTGGCGCTGATGGTTGCCGGCCGCACGCTGCCCGCCGATCGCGCGCGACCAGCCAGCGGGCGCCCCGGTTTTGATCATCCGGGCACGCTGCTGCTGGCGCTGACCCTGGCCGCCTACGCGCTCGCCATGACGCTGGGCCGCGGCAGTTTCGGCGCGCTCAACCTGGCGCTGCTGCTGGCCGCGCTCGCCGGTACGCTCCTGTTCGTCTTCGCCGAAACCCGAGTCGGCTCCCCCTTGATCCAGCTTGCCCTGTTCCGTAACCCGATGCTGCGCGCGGGCTTTGCCAGCAGCGTCCTGGTCACGACGGTGGTGATGGCCACGCTGGTGGTGGGCCCGTTCCATCTCTCCGCCGCGCTTGGCCTGGATGCCGCCGGCGTCGGACTGGTGATGTCGTCCGGGCCGGCGGTTGCGGCGCTGGCCGGCGTGCCGGCCGGCCGGCTGGTGGACCGGCTTGGCGCGCACCGCATGAGCGTCGTCGGACTGACCGTCATGGCCACCGGCGCCGCAATGCTGGCCACCCTGCCGGCGCGATTCGGTGTGCCCGGTTACGTTTTCCCGCTGGCCGTCATCACTGCCGGCTATGCGCTGTTCCAGGCGGCCAACAACACCGCCGTCATGACCAGCATCGGCGCGGACCAGCGCGGCGTCGTGTCCGGCTTGCTCAACCTGTCGCGTAACCTCGGGCTGATCACCGGCGCATCGGTCATGGGCATGGTGTTCGCCATCGGGTCGGCAACTGACAATGTGCTGGCCGCCTCGCCGGCGTCG
>CAYQKN010000114.1:0-378 GCA_964417885.1 uncultured Burkholderiales bacterium
GCTGCGGTAGTAGGCATTGACCAGCGCCTTGCCGCCGCCCATGAAAAACGCATTGGTGCGCGCGACGTGCAGCGCGCCAGACAGCGGCGGCTGGAAATGCACGCCGTGCTTGCGCATCCAGTCGCGGCAGTCAGCTGAGGCGCGGATGGTCAGCCGCGCCAGCGCCTCGTCGGTAAGGCCGCCGGTGACCTTCAGCAGGTCCTGCCAGAATTCCTCCTCGCCATAGGACTCGACCAGCACGTCCTGCGGTGCATCATGCATGCAGCGCAGGTTGCGCGTGTGCTGGGAATTGCCGCCGCGCCACTCCCTGGGCGCGGCTTCCAGCAGCAATACCGAGGCACCGGCCTCGCGCGCCATCAGCGCCGCGCACAGCGCGGC
>CAYQKN010000114.1:388-11642 GCA_964417885.1 uncultured Burkholderiales bacterium
GGCATTGCCGCCGCCCAGGACCAGTACATCAACCATGCGATTTCCGCTTCAAGGGGTGGGCGACGGTCACTCGGCGGAGGCGCCCGAGGCCTTCACCACGGCCTTCCATTTATCATGCTCGGCGCGGATGAACGCCGCATATTGCGCGGCGGTGCCGCCGATCGGGTCGGCGCCTTCCTGCACCATCTTGGCCGCGATCGCCGGATCGCGCAGGATTTCGTTTACTGCCGTGTTGAGCTCGGCGATGATCGGCGCCGGTGTGCCTTTGGGCGCGAACAGGCCGAACCACGATCCGGCCTGGAACTCCGGGAAGCCGGATTCGTGCACGGTCGGCACTGTCGGCATTGACTTGGATCGCTCCAGGCTGCTGACGGCGATGGCATTGAGCTTGCCGGCGCGGATATGGCCGATGACGGAGGGAATGGTGGCGAACATGAACTGCACCCGCCCGGCCAGCAGGTCGACGACCGCGCCGGCACCCTTGTACGGCACGTGCTGCGCGCTGAATCCGGCCTTCTGCGCCAGCAGGTAGCTGGCCAGGTGCGAGGAGGTTCCGGTGCCGGTGGAGGCATAGTTGACCATGGACGGATTCGCCTTGGCGTACGCCACCAGTTCCTGCATGGTCTTGATGTTCAGCGATGGCGGCACCACCAGCACATTGGGCACATCGGCGAACTGCACGATCGGCACCAGGTCCACCTGCGGATCGTAGGGCAGGCTTTTGTACAGCGAGGCATTGATTGCCATCGGGCCGACCGAATTGACGATCAGGGTGTAGCCGTCAGCGGGCGAACGAACCACGAATTCGGTACCGATATTGCCGCCGCCGCCCGGTTTGTTTTCGACCACGAATGACTGCTTGTAGCGGTCAGCCAGCCGCTGGCCGATCAGGCGCGTCAGCGAATCAGTGGTGCCGCCGGCGGTGAACGCCACCACCAGTTTGACCGGCTTGGCCGGATAGGCCTGCGCGTCGGCCACGGCCGGCGACCCAGCCAGCACTGCCAGCAGCACGGCAGGCGCGGTTGCTGCCGCAGCGACGGCGCGGGCGTGGTGAGAAATCGATGCAGCGAAGCGGGAAAATCGATGCAGCATGGCGGTCTCCTCGAAAAAAACCGCGCGACGACGTGGCCGCGCGCTGTATTGGAATCGACACTCTAGCGACGCATGCCGTGGCCAGCAAATACGGATTTGTGCGACTAGCTATAAGTTTTCCGGATAGCCGATCGGCGCCGGCCATCACGTCGCCGGTGGGCGGCCGGCCAGCAGTGCCGGGTCGGGCCGCGCACCCGGCCAGCGGCCGGTGGTGACCAGCGTTCGCACCAGTTGCAGCAGTTCGTCGCGCACTACCACCGCCGCCGGTGACAGCCGGTCGGTGCCCAGCGTATAGAGGTAATTGCGGCGGGTGAGGTTGGCGTTCGAGATTTCCAGCACCCGCCAGTCACGCGGGCTGCGCGCGCCCACCAGCGTGGCCGACATCGGCTGGATGGTGGCGCCAAACCCCTCGCGCACCGACGCCATCAGCAGCGACAGCGAGTCGACCTCGGCCACCAGGTTCAGCCGCAGGTTCTGCCGCTCGGTTTCGATGTCGATGCGCCGCCGCAGGCCGTGCGAACCGGTCGGCAGGATCAGCGGCAGCAGGCAGGCCTCGGCCATTGACAGGTTGCGGCGGCGCGCCGGCACCAGCGTGCTGTCGGCCGCCAGCACCACCACCAGCGTTTCATCCACCAGCCGCTCGGCCGCATGGCGCGGCAGTTCCAGCTGCTTGAACAGGATCGCCATGTCCAGCCGGCCCAGTTCCAGCATCTGCTCCAGGTGCCCGCTCAGGCTTTCGACCACGTTCAGCACCACCGACGGATACTTGGTGCGCAGGTGTCGCACCAGTTCAAGCCCGATCGCGGCCACGGTGGTGGGCGCAAGTCCGATCGAGACCATGCCGGCGATGGCCGACGGTCCCTGGCGCGCAATCAGCACCGACTGGTCGACCTGGCGGATCAGGAATTTGGCATGGTGGTAGAGCGCATGGCCGTTCTCGGTTGGCACCACGCCGCGCGCCGATCGTGTCAGCAGCGACACGCCGACCTCGGCCTCGAGCTTTGCCAGCTGCTGGCTGAGGGCGGGCTGGGCAATGAAGATCTGCCGCGATGCCTTGAGCAGGCTGCCGCTTTCGACGATCTGCACGAAATAGCGCAGTTGACGGATATCCATGGTTCTGTTCATGCGGCGGAGATGGCAAAGTATATATACAAAACTTATAGGTGCTGGCGGAATTCGCTAGTATCGGTGCGGCATGGCGCTACCTATAATCGTGGTTACTTTCTGCCTGATGTCATCGATGCCCCCCATCTCCGCCCTGCGCCTGCTCATGTCCCAGGACGCGATCGACCGATTCGGTCCGGCCGTGTCGGCGCGGCTGGTCAGCGTGCCGCATCAGCTGGTTGCGCGCGAGTCGCTGGCTGAGAGCGGCGATGCAGGGATCGATATCGCCTTCCTGACCAAGGATGTGTCTGGACGCTCGACCAAGACCGATCTGTCGGCGCCGCTGGCGCATTTTTTTGCACTGCTGCACCGGTCCGCGCGGCTGAAATGGGTGCACACCCACTCGGCAGGCGCCGACCGGCCGATTTATCCGCAGCTGATCAGCCGCGGCGTGACGGTGACGACTTCATCCGGACTGACTGCCGATACCGTCGCCCAGTCAGCGGTCGGCGGCGTACTCGCGCTGGCGCGCCGGTTTCCGCTGCTGCAGGAAGCACAGCGCCGCCGCAGCTGGGAACCGCTGATCGACAGCCGCGCGCCGCGCGACCTGAAAGGCCAGGTGGCGGTGGTGGTGGGACTCGGGCCGATCGGCCGCGAAATTGCGCGCCTGCTGACGGCGATCGGGCTGCACGTCATCGGCGTGCGCACGACTGCCACGGCGGCACCGGGTTGTGCCGAGACGGTCACCTTTGCCGACCTGCCGGCGATCGCGCCGCGCGCCGACTGGCTGGTGCTGGCCTGTCCGCTGACGGACCTGACGCGGCAACTGGTCGACGCGGCGCTGCTGTCCCGACTGCCGCGCGGCGCCAGTCTGGTCAACGTGGCGCGCGGCGAAGTGGTGGTCGAGCAGGAACTGGTGGCGGCACTACAGCAGGGCCGGCTTGCCGGCGCATTCCTCGATGTCTTCGAAATTGAGCCGCTGGCTGCCGATTCGCCGCTGTGGACGCTGCCGAACGTGATGGTGACGCCGCACACCGCCAGTCACTCGGTCGGCTATTACACACGGGTCGGCGAACTGTTCCTCGACAACCTTTCGCGCTGGGTCGACGGCAAGGCGCTGGTAAACGACGCCACGCGCTACCAGCAATCTGCACCGGTCTGATGCAATTGAACAACCAGGAGAGACTCTGATGCAAGACGGCACACTGCTTCCGCTGAAATCGATGAAGGACCAATGCAGTCCCGCCGAGTGGAAGGCGCGCGTCGACCTGGCCGCCTGCTATCGGCTGGTGGACTGGTTCGGCATGTCGGACATGATGGCCAACCACATCTCGGCGCGGGTGCCGGGGGAAGGCAACGCATTTCTGATCAACGCCTACGGCATGATGTACGAGGAAATCACCGCCTCCAGCCTGATCAAGGTGGATCTCGACGGCAACATTCTCGCGCGGCCGGATTTCGGTGACCTGAACTACGGCATCAACAAGGCCGGCTATGTGATCCACAGCGCGATCCATCGCGCGCGTCACGACATCGATTGCGTGATTCACACCCACACCTGGGCCGGCATGGCGGTCTCCTCGCTGGCGTGCGGCCTGCTGCCGCTGACCCAGACCGCGATGCGGTTCCTCAAGATCGGCTATCACGACTACCAGGGCGTGGTGCTGGACGAAAAAGAGCAGGAGTCCTTGCTGCGCGACATGGGTGACAGCGAGGCGCTGATCCTGCGCAATCACGGCCTGTTGATCGCCGGCCGTTCGGTCGGCGAAGCATTCAACTGGACCCACAGGCTTGAAGTGTCCTGCCGTTCACAGCTGGCCGCCATGGCCTGCAACAGTCCGTTCAGCCCGGTGCCACCCGAGGTGTTGCAGTCGACCTACATGAATTACCAGCCGCAGACCAGGCGGCCGTACGGCCTGATGGAATGGCCGGCACTGCTGCGCAAGCTTGACCGGATGGACCCATCTTACAAATTCTAGCGAATCCGCCGGACCGGCACATATGTGAGTAATATTCACAAAGAAAGCCAGAAACCATCGATTGTCCGCGAACCGCGCCGTCACTAGACTGCTCCCCATCTTCACTGATTCGGAGCAGCCATGACATTCCGCGAACTAGACCCACCCCAGCCGCGCCGCGTTGATCTGCGCCTCCTGGTGCTGGCGGCAGCAGTATTTGCGATAGTTGTACTCACCAGTCCGGTGGCCGCTGCCAGCGATGCCGCGCGGCTTGCGCAACTGGCCGACGACTACTTTGAGCAGCGCCTCAGGTTCCATTCGCTGAGCGCCACCGAGGAGGTCGGCGATCCGCGGTTTGAAGCCGAGCTGGCCATCGACATCGCTCCCGAGCATCGCGCCGAACAGGCCGCCAGCCATCGCCGTTTCCTGCGGCAGCTGGCTGCGCTGCGGGTGGATGCGCTGAGCCCGGCGGACCGGCTGACGCATGAGGTGATGAAATACGACCTGTCAATCCGGCTGGAGGCGCTCAGCCATCCCCGCCACTTGCTGCCGGTGCAGCCGCTGGAGATGGTGCCGGTGAAGCTGGCCGGCTGGGCCGGCGGGCAGAGCGTGCAGCCGTTCCGTACCGTTCGCAACTACGAGAACTACCTGAAACGGATCGAGCGCCTGCCGCTGTGGAACGCGCAGGCAATCAGCAACATGCGTGAAGGCGTGAGGCGGGGCATCGTGCAATCGCGGCCGCTGGTCGAGCGTACCCTCGAGCAGCTGAAAAACCTGGCCGGATCGACGGTGGAGGACAGTCCGTACTATGCGCCGATCAAGCGCATGCCGGCGTCCTTCCCGGCCGCGGACCGCGACCGCCTGACCGCAGCCTGGCGCGAGGCGCTGACCGAGCGCATCCTGCCTTCGCAACGCCGTCTTTACGCCTACGTTCGCGACCAGTACCTGCCACAAACACGAACAAGCGCGGGCCTGGGTGCGCTGCCCGGCGGAGCGGCCTGGTATCGCTTCAACGTGCGCGAAAGCACCACCACCGATCTTGACGCCGAACAGATCCACCGCAACGGCTTGCGGGAGGTGGCGCGGATCCACGGCGAGATGGCGGCCGTCCAGGCGAAGGCCGGGTTCAGCGGAACACTTGCCGATTTCCTGCGCGCCGTCGAAACCCGTGCTGACCTGTTGCCGTTCAAGTCGGAGGAGGAGGTGCTGGCCCGGTTCCGCGCCATCGATGTCCGCATCCAGCCCGGGCTGTCGCGGCTGTTCGGCCGGATGCCCAGGGCGCCGCTGGAGATCCGGCCGGTGGACCGGCTGATCCGCGACAGCGCCTCGTCGCATTACATCCTGCCGGCCCTCGATGGGTCGCGACCCGGTGTGTTTTACGCCGTGATTCAGGACCCGCTCACCTATTCAACGCCGGGGATGGCCGCCCTGCTATTGCACGAAGGCCAGCCCGGACATCATTTTCATCTCGCGTTGCAGCAAGAGCTGGATATTCCGCGTTTCCGCCGCTTCCTCTGGTATGACGCCTTCGGCGAGGGCTGGGCACTGTATGCGGAAAGCCTGGGCCGCGAGATGGGCCTTTACGACGATCCCTACAACTACCTGGGCCGGTTGCAGATGGAGTTGCTGCGCGCGGTGCGCCTGGTGGTCGATACCGGCCTGCATGCCAGGGGCTGGACCCGCGAACAGGCGATCCGCTACATCATGGAAAACCAGGGCGTAGCCGAAGACCATGCGCGCCGTGCGACCGAGCGCTACATGGCCTGGCCCGGGCAGGCGTTGTCCTACAAGACGGGCGAGATGCGCTTGCTGGAACTGCGCGCCCGCGCGCAGCGGGAGCTGGGTGACAAATTTGACCTGCGCGCATTCCACGATGAATTGCTCGGCAACGGATCGCTGCCGCTGTCGATGCTCGACAAACGCATCGACGGCTGGATCGTCCGGCAGAAAAGGATGTTTTCGCAGCTGGCACGCCAGCAGCCCTCGATGTCGCAGGCCGTGACGTGGCACCCGGGATAGGGTGGCGCCGGACATGCAGGCGAGGTGCCGATTACAATCGTTGCCGGGGTTGATGCGCGGCCGGCGGCGCGCGTGACGCAACCATGTGGAGGACCGGGGATGACTACAGAGGTTGACTATCCGATTGAAGGCGGCTGCACCTGTGGCGCGGTGCGTTATCGGCTGCGGAGCCGCCCGCTGTTCGTCCACTGCTGCCACTGCCGTTGGTGCCAGCGCGAATCCGGGGCGTCATTTGCGCTCAATGCGATGATCGAGTCCGACCGGGTTGACCTGATCCGCGGCACACCAGAGATGGTCGCCACGCCGTCAAACAGCGGCAAGGGGCAGACCATCGCGCGCTGCCCGCACTGCTACGTCGCGCTCTGGAGTCATTACGCAGGCGCCGGCGACCGGATCAAGTTTGTCCGCGTCGGCACGCTGGACCGGCCCGACCTGCTGCCACCCGATATTCACATTTTCATCGCCTCCAAGCAGCCCTGGGTGGTGTTGCCGGATGGCGTGCCCGCGGTCGCGGAATATTACGATCGCGAACAGTTCTGGCCGGCGCAAAGCCTGGCAAGGCGACGCGCGCTTGCCGGTTGATGCCGCTGTAAGGACCTCAGTCGGCCAACTGATCGACCAGCGCCTGGAACCCGATCGGATTCTGCGCCTCGCTCTGGTCGATGATCGCCATCACCAGCGAAACCGGAACCCGCACACTCCATACGTGACCCAGGTCGGTCTGCTGGGTCAGGCGGAGCAGGATGAAACGCTCGGCCGGGGCGACCGACGAACAGAAAGCACAGTACAGCGTCGCGCCGGACGCGAGTTGCACGGGGCGCAGATATCCGTCCAGCAACAGTTGGTACTCGGTGCTGAGAGAAGGGCGAAACACCACGCAGAACGATCCATCACTCATTTTTTTTCCTTGGTTGAAGCCGGTCACTTGACGCTGTAGCCCTTGGCCTCAAGGCAGCTGGAGACCGCCTTGACGAAATCGGCCTTGCGCACCGCCTCGATGGCTGCCGCCGCCGGGTCGAAGCCGGTGGCGGTGATGGCCGCGCGCTCGCAATCGATGCGATCAAACGAAAGCTGGGTCGCTGTCTGCTGGTTGCGCGGGGTGATCACCAGTTCATCGGTGGGTGCCGGTGTCGCCGGCCGGACATAGCGCGGGGTAGGCGCGGCGCGTCCGCGATCCGGTTCCGCGCTGCGAAAGCCGCCTTCGACGCGCTCGACATGGACTTCGTCGGCATCGAAGTACGGCCGCTCGCCGATCCAGAACGAGCGGTAATCGTACGGCAGGAACGGAATCGTCAGCCCGATTGGCGGGGCCACCAGCCACAGGCTTGATCGCCACGGGTACGACCAGCCGTGGTTGCCGACATGACGGCTGCCGCGATAGCCGGCATGGCGATAGCCATGGCCGGAAGACGGCGGCCGCACCACGCCGTGGCCGACGCGGGCCGGTACGGCGGCATGCGATGCGACTGCCCGTGCCGCTGAAACCTGTGCGCCCGGCAGCGGAGCGGCCGAGGCGCCACCCGCGGTTGCAGCGGCAACCAGCACGGCGAGACTTGCCTGATGTGCGGCTGATCGCGTTAGTAAATGTTTCATGATGATTTCTCCTGCTTGCGTTGAATCCGGCAGAACCGGATTTCATTCTCCGCCTGCGCCGCGCAACTGGCAATTGCCGCATGATCGGATCCGCGCCGCGGGCGATCGCTCCGGCGGCCGGGACAGGGCGCCGGGTGTAAGCTTGCGCCAGCCACCAGCGATGCGCGTTCGCCATCGTCGATGCCCCCGCAATTTCCCAACCTCCAGCCATTTCTTGATCATGACGTCGACTTCCCGATCCACCGCACCATCGCCGGCCGCGCAGGTAACCCTGCCTGAGGTTGGTACATGGCGTTTTCTGCACTGGCTGGCCATGGGTTGGCGCGACCTTCGACGCCGCCCCGCTGTCGCGCTGGCACATGGCGCAGTGCTGGCCGCGTTTGGCGCCGCGATATTCGGCTTAGCGCCGCACCGGTTCTGGCTGCTGGCAGGTGCATTTTCCGGTTTCCTGCTGGTTGCGCCAGTGCTGGCCACCGGACTTTACGCCGTCAGCCGCGCGCTGCAACAGGGCGCGCCGGCCGGATTCTCGACGGTGCGCGCGGTGTGGCAGTCCGGCGACGGCCGGATGATCCAATTCGGCATGCTGCTGGCGCTGGCCGGTACCGGCTGGGTGCTGACCTCGGCCGCCATGATCACGCTGTGGGCGCCGCAACCGATCAACGAACCGGCGGATTTCCTGCGCCACGTGGTGATCGCGGACAGCTGGCTGTTCGAGGCCTGGCTGGCGCTGGGCGGATTGCTGGCGGCACCGGTCTTTGCATCCAGCGTGATCGCCATGCCGATGCTGCTGGACCGGCCGTGCGGGGTGCTCGATGCGGTGCTGACCAGCTGGCGGGTGGTGATGGTCAATCCGCTGCCGATGGCGGCGTGGGGTGCGGTGATCATGCTGCTCACCGCGGCCGGCATGGCCACCGCGCTGCTCGGCCTGATCGTGCTGATGCCGCTGCTGGGCCATGCCAGCTGGCACGCCTACCGCGACCTGGTCAGGGATGCGGCCTGATGTTCGGCATCAGCGAAGCGGAGTTTGCCCAGTTTGGCCTCACCTTCGGCCTCGGCGCATTCATGTTGTACATGCTGTTCATCATCTACAACCTGGCGCGTGAATCCAGGGCCGGCAAGCTGGGCACGTTCGTGCTGTTCCTGGTGCTGGCCTTCGGCATGATCGGCTTCATCGCCAAGGGCATCATCAAGGCGGTGATGGGCATCCAGTAGTCCGATCCCGCCGCCAGTGTCGACCGCGCCAGCTAGCCGCCGCGCATCAGTTCACGCATCACCCGCCCCACTTCGCGCTGGATCAGCCGGTTGATGATGCTGACCTTCTCGGCCGCGCTCAGTGCCTGCCAGGGACTGGCGCGATCTTCCAGCGCGCGAGCCGATGAGACGGTGGTCGAGGCCGTCACCGACTTGCGGCCGAGGATTTTCATCGTTTTCGCATCCGCCAGCGTCACGGTGAAGTAGGCGAACGGCGCAATGTAGCCGCGGCCGCTTTCACCGGATGAACGGTCCGTGACCACCATGCCGCCGTCGAGGTAAAAGCCGAGCCCCTCGAGCCGGCCGCCGCCATCGACATTGCCGTAAAACTGCAGCCGCGCCTCGTCGCGATGCTTGCTGATCAGCACAAAGTGCGTCGCCTGCTGCGCGCGAATGGCATCCATGATCGCGTCCGGCACCTGCAGGATGGATTCCTTGTCAGCGAACAACGTGCGTTGGCGGTCGAACAGCACCGGGCTGCGGCTGTTCAATGCCGCCAGTTCGGCGTTCGGAATCGAGCGGCGAATCGCCTCGCCGGCGCTGCTGATGGCGGTGTTGTCGAAGACGGCTTCCGCGATCGGCAGCGGTTCATGCCGGTTGCGGTCCACCAGCGTGCCGGTCTGGGGCTGCCCGATGACGATGTCGAGCTTGTCGCCGATCAGTGAAAGCAGCGCATAGACCGGCGGTGCCGCGGGCGCGGTGGCGGGTTGCGCGGCCGCGCTGAAGCTCAACGCCAGCAATGCGCTGGCAAACAATCGGAAGAAGGATATGTTCAATGAGGGACCCGGTAGGCGGTATGTCGACGGTCGTCTGACAGCACCCGGCGAGGATAGGGTTGCCGCAAGCATGGGTCAAGCGCATTGAAGGCCGGCAAGGCAATGCCGGGATACTAAACGCAAGCACTGGCGCGGCTTCGCAGGCACTTTCGGCCTGCGAGCGGCGCCAGTGCTTGCGTTTCATTTCTTGTCGCGCTGCAGTGTGACCTGCGGTGTTGTGCCGGTGAGCGGCAGATGAAATCGACGGCAGCACCCCGCGCTCGGGCGGCGCATGCCCTCGATTCGCCGGAGACGGGTCACACCCCCATCAGTTTCAGCAGCTCCGCCTCACGCTCCGCTTTCAGCCCGGCGCGCAACGTTGACTGGCGCTCCGCCGGCTGTTGCTTGAACCATGCCAGCGTATCGGCGACGGTGGTCGCCAGCGGGCGAAAGGTCAGGCCCGCCTTGATCGATTTGGCATTGCTGCGGCGGTGAAAGCCGGCGGTTTCGCCACTGCCGGGCACCCACACCGGCAGGTCCGCCCACGCGCTGACCTTGTTCTTCTCGAGAAAGTCGGCCGTGGCTTCCTTGAATTCCGCCTTGCTGCCCGTGACCTCGCGAATGGTGTTGAGCAACTTGCCCATGCTGAGTTCGTAGTCCGGGCCATGGCCGTTGAAGTCGCCCATGGTGCGTGACTCTGCCATGCGAATGGTCCACTCGGCCAGGTCGCGGGCGTCGATGAATTGCACCGGGTCGGCGGCCGGCGGCACCAGCACCGTGCCGCCGCGGGCGATGCGAACCGGCCAGTAACTGAAGCGGTCGGTCTCGTCGCCGGGGCCTACGATCAGGCCGGGCCGGATCACGGTGGTGATGCCGGGGAACTGCTTGTGTGACTCATCCTCCGACAGCGCTTTCAACGGACCGTACAGCGCCATGTTCTTGCGCAGGTCGGCCATTGTTTCCGCCATTGCATCCTTGCCGGTGTATTTCGCGCGCGGCGCGGTCTCATCGGAACCGATTTTTGTTTCGCCGTCGTAGACCGAGATGGTCGAGATGAAGATGAACTGGCCAACGTTGCCCTTCAGGACCACGGCGGCATCGCGCACCCAGTGCGGCACGCTGGTCGGGTTGTCGATGCAGACATCGAACTTGCGGCCCTTGAGCGAGGCGTAATCATTCTTCTCGCGGTCGCCGGTCAGTTCCTCGACGGCGGCCGGCCATTGCTTCGGCCGCCGGCCGCGATTGAACAGCGTCACCTTGTGGCCGCGCGACAGGGCATAGCGGACCTGGTGCGGGCCGGTGAAGCCGGTGCCGCCGAGAATCAGGATATGCAGCGGCTTCGCCGACTTGGTGCCTGCAGCCGGTGCCGCGCTTGCCTGGGCGAATGCGGCAGCGGGCAGCAAGGCACCGGCGGCAAGGGTGGCACCAAGGCCAAGGATGTCGCGGCGGGTGGGGGACATGAATGGGGCTCCATGAAAGAGT
>CAYQKN010000115.1:0-11621 GCA_964417885.1 uncultured Burkholderiales bacterium
AAAATCGCGCAGCCGGTGGTGACCTTTTCCACCGACGTCACCTTTCACATCAACGGTGACGAGGTCTACGCCTTCCACATGCCGAAGGCCCATACCGACGGCGACGCCATCATCCATTTCCGCAAGAGCAATGTGATTCACATGGGCGACATTTTCTTCAACGGCTTCTATCCCTTCATCGACACCTCCAGCGGCGGTTCGCCCGAGGGCGTGGTGGCGGCGGCCGACCGGGTGCTGGCGATGGCCGACGACGCCACCCGCATCATTCCCGGCCACGGCCCGGTCAGCAACAAGGCCGAGCTGAAAATCTACCGCGACATGGTCGCCACCGTCAGCGCGCGGGTGAAAAAGCTGGCGCAGGAGGGCAAGAAGCTCGACGAGATCATCGCCGCCAAGCCCTCGGCCGAGTATGACGAGCGCTGGGGCAAGGGCTTCATCCCGACCGGCCGCTTCATCGAAATGCTGCTGAGCGCCTGGGCCAAGTAAGCGTGCATACCGCGTGGTTCTACCTTGCCGGCGCCATCCTGTTCGAGGTCGCCGGCACCACCTGCATGAAGCTCTCGCGCGGCTTCAGCGAGCTCACCCCCAGCATCCTGATGTTCGCGTTCTACGGTTGCGCCTTTGCCCTCAACACCGTCGCCATCAAGACCATCGAACTGTCGGTCGCCTACGCCATCTGGTCCGGCGTCGGCACCGCGCTGACCGCGGCCATCGGCATCCTGTATTTCAAGGAACCCGCCACCACGGTCAAGCTGGTTTCGGTCGGCCTGATCGTGATCGGCGTGATGGGCCTGCATTCGGCGTCGATCGCCAAATAGTCCGCAAGCCGGCGCCGCCATTGGCGCCGCGCCGCGGCCATTGACGGCGACAACGCCGCGTTTCGTCGCTCGCCGAGCCGGCTGCCGCCGCCTTGCGCCTAGCATCGCCTTCATTGAATCCGGGAGAAACGCATGCTGCAAGTCACCAATCTTGGCAAGTCGTATGGATCGCGGGTCGTGGTGGACGGCGTCTCCTTCGCCGCGGCGCCCGGTCAGATCGTCGGCCTGCTCGGCCCCAATGGCGCCGGCAAGACCACCACGGTGTCGATGATCTGCGGCCTGACCTCGGCCGACCGGGGTGAAGTCACGCTGGCCGGGCAGAAGATCGGCAGCGACACCAGCCCGGCCAAACAGAAAATCGGCCTGGTGCCGCAGGACCTGGCACTGTTCGAAGAGCTGCCGGCGATGGCCAACCTGGAAACCTTCGGCGCGCTGTACGGACTGCATGGCGCGCTGCTGCGCGAACGTTCGCGGGCGGCGCTGGAACTGGTCGGCCTGGCTGACCGCGCACGCGACCGGCCGGCAACGTTCTCCGGCGGCATGAAGCGGCGCCTCAACATCGCCTGCGCGCTGGTGCACGACCCGGACATCCTGCTGCTCGACGAGCCGACGGTCGGCATCGACCCGCAAAGCCGCAATGCGATTTTCGACAATCTGGAAACGTTGAAAGCGCGCGGCAAGGCAATGGTCTACACCACGCACTACATGGAGGAAGCCGAGCGGCTGTGCGACCGCGTGGTGATCATGGACCACGGCAAGGTGATCGCCAACGACACACTGGCGGGACTGTACAAACAACTGCCGGTGGCGGATTCGCTGATCATCGATGTCGACGGCACCATCGATACCGCCGCACTGGCGCGCGAACCCGGCGTGCGCACCGCCGCCCATGCCGACGGCCGCCTGACGGTCGGGGTGACCTCGCTGGCCGATTCCTCCAGCACCGTGCTGGCGTGGCTGGCCGCGCACCATCATCGCGTCACCCACATCAGTTCCGGCCGCGCCGGGCTGGAAACGCTGTTCCTGGCCCTCACCGGCCGCCAACTTCGGGACGAATGACATGACCGCCTTCCTGGCCCTGGTTCGCAAAGACCTGCGTCTGTATTTCTCCAACAAGCGCGCGCTGATCATCACACTGGCCGCGCCGATCGCCATCGCCGCATTCTTCGGCTCGTTGTTCGGCAGCAGTGACAAGAAACCTTCACGGGTGCCGATTGCGGTGGTCGATCAGGATATGAGCACGATCTCGAAACAGATCATCAAGGATCTGGGTGACGATCCCGCACTCGGCGTGCAGGCGCTAGCGCTCGATGACGCCATTGAGCAGGTGCGCAAAGGCAAACTGCGCGCGGCGGTGGTGGTGCCACCCAACTTCGGCGACCAGGCCGGCCGCGCCATGTTCCGCCCCGGGGCGAAACCGGAAATCGTGCTCCACGTCGATCCCTCGCAATCGATGGTCACGCCGATGGTGCGCGGCATGCTGACGCAGCATGTGATGAAGGCGGTATCGCAATCTGCCTTTAGGGGCGATGGCGGCACGATGACAAAATTCCGCCAAGAGATCGCCACCTCGAAAGAGATTGCCGAGGACGAGCGCAAGGATCTGGTCGCCATGTTCGACAGCGTGGAGCGGGTACAGAAACGCCCTGCCGCCACGGAGAACGGATCAAAAAGCAAGTCCGGCGGCGGACTGGACATTCCATTCACCACCCGCGCCAGCGAGGTCACCTCCGGCCGCGACAAGCGCTACAACCCCTACGCCCATTCCTTTGCCGGCATGAGCGTGCAGTTCCTGATATTCATGGGCATCGATATCGGCATTGCCCTGTTGCTGGCACGGCGCATGGGTCTGTGGAAGCGGCTGCGTGCGGCACCACTGTCGCGGGCGCTGCTGCTGGGCAGCACCGTGGCCAGCACCGCGCTGATCGCCGTCTTCCTGATGTTCGCCATCTTCGCTGCCGGCATGCTGTTCTTTGGCGTTCGCATCGAAGGCAGCGTGGCCGGCTTTGTCGGCGTGGTGATCGCCTTTGCCTTCCTCACCGCCAGTGTCGGCCTGCTGCTGGCTGCCTTGGGCAACAACCCCGAGGCGACGCGCGGGCTGGCGATCTTCATCACCCTGCTGCTGGTGATGCTGGGTGGCGCCTGGGTGCCCTCGTTCGTCTTCCCCGAATGGCTGCAATCGGTGTCGCTGTGGGTGCCGACGCGCTGGGCGATCGACGGACTGGCGGCGATGACCTGGCGCGGGCTGGGGTTCGAAGCCGCCCTAGCGCCGATCGGCGTGATGCTGGGGTTCAGCGTGGTGTTGTTTGCGATCGCGATCTGGCGGTTTCGGTGGGAGGAGTAAGCATAGCGGTACGTTTGACTGATGTGGTTGCAGAACCGTTTGCGTAGCCGGGGACGAAACGAAGGATTACCGATGTGCCAAAGGCCAAACCCCAGCACTGACGCGGCTTCTGGCGGCAAAATCGGCTGGGAGGCGCGCCAGTGCTGGGGTTTGGCTATTTTTTCAGTGTTGGCCGGCGACTTGGTGACTTGCCGCTTTTCGTGATTTGTTAGTGGGTGCGATATGCGGCAGACCTGGTGATTAGCTATGTTCGGTGTGCGCTTTCGTTGCCGCAGCCGTCCCAGGAGCGGCCATTCTTCCTCTAGGGCACTCTGCCCTTTACGACCCAGGCGGTCGCAGCGTAAGACCGGGCGCCGTCGGCCTCGCCATCCAAATACGCCAGCCTTACCACGTCTCGAAGACTCGCCTTGGCATTTGCATCGAGCGAGCTTACATACGCCGCAACTGGCCCTTCCTTGCCTTCGATGGGTGCCCAGAAATCGGCAAATGATGCGAATTCCATGCGTATGGTCAGCGAGTCCTGCACGACATCCGTCAGACCGGCGTCACGCCAGGCGCTAGCCAGATCTCCGGGGAGGCTCATTGGCCTGGTGTAAGCGGCCGCCCGGGCCTCGCGCCCGTTCTGGTCGAGTATGGCCGCTGCGTCGTAAAACATGCGCAGGGCGACGAACCCGCCGCGCGTATCCCAGGTGGCGGCAGCGACAGTCCCGCCGGGACGGGTCACGCGGCGCATCTCGCGCACCGCAAGATCGGCTTGCGGCACGAACTGCAGCACCAGCATGGAGACCGCGCAATCGAAAGAGGCGTCCGGAAAGGGCAGCGCGTGCGCGTCCCCCACTTGGAACCCCAGGCGAGCATCGACATTGCGGCGGTTGGCATACTCGACGTACGCCGCAGAGAGGTCCAGGCCGTGCACGCTGACGATCTGCGAATCGTTCGCCAGACACGTCGCCAGACTGCCGGTGCCGCAGCCAACATCAAGCACCCGTACCGCTCCGGTAATGTCGGCGAAGCGGATGAACAGCGGCGCAAGACGCCGGCTCCAGCGGCCCATCTGCAGCTCGTAGCCGTCGCCATCTGACGATGAGAACTTGTTGGCAACGGTCATGCGGTTAAGTCCCGGCCCGCTACCGGTTGCGGCCGCGTCAGCGCTCGGGTGCCTGCTCCAGGCCCGCTATTCAAGTTTCAAACCAATCGCCTTAACCAACCCTGCGTTCATGCGAGTTTCATTGCTTACATGCGCTTCGAATTCGGTCGGGCTCATCACCATGGGATCGACGCCGAGTGCCACCAACTTGTCCTTCACCTTGGGCTCCTGCAGCGCCTTGAGCGTCTCTCGGTGTAGCTTGTCGACGATTTCGCGCGGCGTCCTGGTGGGCAGGAAAAGTCCCAACCACATCGGATACTCTGAATCGCTGAAGCCAGCTTCACGGAGCGTCGGTACATCCGGCAGCGCAGAGGAGCGGGTATTGCCGTTTACTGCCAATGCCGCGAGCTTGCCGTCCCGGATCTGGGGCAGGGCGGCCCCCAGCGCGACAAAGGCGAAGTCGATGCGTCCCGCGATGACTTCGGTGATCATCTCCGCACCGCCCTTGAACGGGACATGCACGGCGGCCACACCTGCGCTGAGCCGGAACCGCTCCGCGCCGAGATGCGACGCAGACCCAACGCCAGGCGAGGAAAAGTTGAACGCACCCGGTTTCGCCTTGGCAGCAGCAGCAAGATCGCGGGCCGTCTTGAAACCCCGCTCCGGGGAGGCCACCATGACGAACGGCGTGACCCCGAGCGGGACCACCGCCGCGAAGTCCTGCGCGGGACGATAGGTCAGGTTCGGATAAAGCACGGGCGCAATCGCGTGCGCGGACGAGTTGACGAGGAGCGTATAGCCATCGGGGTCCGACCTGGCGACAGCGCCGGCGCCCAGCGTTTGACCCGCCCCGGGCCGGTTTTCCACCACGATGGCCTGCCCGAGCTGCGCGGCGAGTTGCCCGAACACGACGCGGGGAACGATGTCAATCACGCTGCCCGGCGTGATCGGCACGATTGCCTTGATCGGCTTCGTCGGCCAAGTCTCCGCCTGGGCCTGCGCGGCCGCAACTCCCATTCCCAGGGCGGACAGCATTATCACGAATCTGTATTTCATCAGGTCCTCCTCATCGCAATCGGGCGCGCCAAGTGCGGCGCGTGCATTCACGAGGACAATGTAGTTTGGACAAGACACAACGTCCAATACATATAATATAAGATCATCAATGCCGAACCGGCATAAGGAGACGTCCATGGATCTGCGGCATGCACGAACCTTCGTCACCGTGGCCGAGCTTGGCACCGTCTCCAGGGCGGCGGTGCGCCTGCACACAGCGCAGCCTGCGCTCTCCCGGCAAATCAGCAACCTCGAGCAGGAGCTCGGTCTCAAGCTGTTCGATCGTGTGGGACGCCGTTTGGTGCTGACGAGTGACGGCGAACAGCTGCTGGGCGACTTCCGCAGTTTATTGAGCTATGCCAGCGCGGTCGGCGAGCGTGCCCAGCTGCTCCGGCGCGGCGACACGGGCACACTCAAGGTGGCCGCCTCGCCTCAGTTCATCGAAGGCGTGATTGCCGATTTCCTGCGCCGATACGCGCAACAGTACCCCAACGTTCAGGTGAAATTGACCGAGGCCGTCGTGTGGTCCGACACACTCGGAATGCTCGAACGCGGCGAGATTCACATAGGGCAGAACCTGCTTCGTGCCGTCGCGCCCGACGATCCGCGCTTCGACAGCCATCCATTGGAGGAGGTAGATCTGCTGGCCGCCTGCCATTCGCCGTTGACGCTCGGGAAGAACGGCGCTATCGAGATTGCCCACCTCGCTTCCCACCCGCTGCTTTTACTGGATACCAGCTTCGTATCCCGCCGCACCTTCGACGCCACCTGCCACTTGGCCGGCGTGGAGCCCAACGTCACCTTCGAGAGCCGGACACCGCATACGCTGCTGGCGATGGCCGAGAAGGGACACGGTGTGGCAATTGTTCCTTCTGCCGTGCGAGTCGCTCGTTATCCGCTGCGCATCGTGCGCGTGACCTACCAGGGCAAGCCCTTACGAGAGCCCCTGGCACTCTTCTGGAACAGGCGGCGCCCCCTGCCCTCGTACGCCACGGCCTTCTGCGCAATGCTGGCGCAGCACGTGCGCGACGTGTTCCCGATTTCGCGGCCGTCCGAAGCCCGGCGCGCGGTCATGGTGCGGCCTTGACCAAGTTCGCGCGCTTGCTACTTGGACAGGCCATCGCAAATGGCGCCCAGCCCCTTCGATGCACCACACCGGTGCAGCGGGCTTTGCCCGCTTGCGCGGGCCGGTGATCTCTGCCGTTAGCGGTCAGAACGCTACTCACTCGCATGCCACCCGAAAGCTACTTGCTTTACGCCCTCATCCTTGCCTGTGAGGTCGGATTCTGGGTCGTGTTGCTCGCGGCTCTTGCTGTCCGATACCTACTGGCAAAGGAGCGGCTCAGTCGCGCACTGCTTCTATGCTTGCCGCTGGTCGACGTCCTGCTGCTAGCTTTCACCGCGATAGACTTGCGCCGCGGAGCAACAGCTACGTTCGCACATGGCTTGGCCGCCGCCTACGTTGGATTCACCCTTGCCTTTGGCGGCATGGCGATCAGGTGGGCTGACGCGCACTTTGCCCACAGGTTCGCTGCTGGTCCCGTCCCGGCGAAGGCTCCGTCCGGCGGGTGGCAGGCAGTCCGTTACGACTTCACTTTGTGGGGTCGCTGCATCGTGGCCTGCATCATCACGATGGCCCTGGTCGAAGCGCTTGTACAACTCGTTGGTAGCAGCGAAGCGACTCTTCCCTTGTTGGCATGGCACAAGCATGCATTTGGGTGCATCGTGCTCTGGTTCGTCTTTGGTCCTGCGTGGAGCCTGGCAACAGTATGGCGCCGTTCAACCTGACGCCTAACCCCTCGCTCAACCTGAGAGGCAACGGCATGCCGCCAGGTTAGCTCGTACTACAAGGGCTTCCCACCACGTCAAGCCAATAGTTTCCCGAGCAGATTTTCTTTGCTGTCTTGTTGCATGGATACTGCGCACTTACCTGTTGCAAACGAGACGTTGATGACGCGAAACCGCAAGGTGCAGGACTGCAAAACTACAAACGGCCTTGTTGAAGCATGTCGATCAGCTGCGGGCCATGATGAAAGACGCGCGCGGGGACCTCATTCGGCACTCTAACGGGCCGGGCTCACATTGTTCTCCACTACTGGCAACTCTCGCTTTCATCCTACTACGCCCTTCCCGCATCGATCCGAAAACCCAATCTGCTCGACGAGCCTCTTGACCCTCACCCGCCGACCCGAAACCGATAAAAATACGGCAAGTTATTCGGCACATACGGCGCCTCCACGTTCTTTCGCATCGCCCACGCCACCTTGGTCTGGTAGAGCGGGATGATGGCGAGGTCGTCGCGCTGGATGATGAGCGCGTCGCGAAGATACTGGTTGCGCCTGGTGCTGTCGGCCTCGCGACTGATTTGCTCGAGCAGGGCGTCGAATTTGGCGTTGCTATAGCGCCCCCAGTTGGAGTCGCCGCGCCCGGTGCCGGTACGGCCTTTGGTGCCCAGCAGCGCCTGCAATACCGCCTGCGCGTCGATGGTTGACGCGCCATAGCCCATCACCAGGCCGCTGGTGTCGTGCTTGTCGATCTTCGGGAAGATGTGGGTGAACGAGATGACGTTCATGTTGAGGCGGATGCCGATGGCCGCCAGCATCGGGCCGATGCCCTGGCAGAGTTCCGCGAACGGCGTCTGGTTCAGGCAATCGAAGGTGACGTCAAAGCCGCTGGCGTAGCCGGCCTCCGCCATCAGCTTTTTCGCCCGCGCGAGGTCGTGCGGCAGCCGCCGGTCAATGTCGGCGGCATAGCCCTGCACTTCCTGTCCCACCAGCAGCGCCGTGGGGCGGCCATAGCCGCGCAGGACCTTGTCAATCAGCAGGTTCGCGTCGATGGCGTGGGCAATGGCTTGCCGCACACGCAGGTCCTTGAACGGGTTTTTTCCCTTCACGTTGCTGTAAAGCAATTCGTCGCGGAACTGGTCGAGCACCAGAAAAATGGTGCGCGGCTCGCTCGCCACCTGCAGCTTGGTGATCGGCAGGTTCTTGATGCGCTCGCGGTCCTGCACTGGCGGGTCGGGCACGAAGTCGATGGAGCCGGTCAGCAGCGCCGCCATCCGCGTGCTGTTGGACTTGATCGGCGTCCATTCCACTTGCGTCACGTTGCCGCGCTCAGGCGCGCTGCGGTTCCACCATTGCTTGTGTTCGGTCAGCACCGTCTTCACGTCGAGCTGACGTGAAACAACCATGAACGGGCCGGTACCGTTGGCATTGCGCACCGCGTGGGTTTCCTCGCGGTCGTTGTAATTCTGCGGCGTGGTCACGCCGTGCCTGGTGGCCCACGATTTCGACATGATGCCGAGGCCGGCCAGATGCAGCAGCAGCACCGGGTTCGGCTCGGTCATCACCAGGTCCACTGTGAGGGCATCGACCTTCCTCGCCGAGGCAACACCCTGCACGGTCCACTTCATGTTCGACAGCGGATGCATCACCCGTGTCACGGAAAAGACGACGTCGTCGGCGCCGAACGCGCTGCCGTCCTGGAACTTGACGTCCGGCCGCAATTTGAACCGCCAGGTCTTGGCATCAGGCTGGCTCCACGACACGGCCAGCGCGGGCGCGATCTGGAAATCCTTGTCGCGCCGCACCAGGCCTTCGTAGATGTTGTTGAGCAGCCGGTTATTGATCGCCAGATTCGCCACGTGCGGGTCCAGCGTGGTGGCATCGTCGGAGAGTGCCAGGCGCAGGGTGGCGGCTGCGGTGAGTGCCGGGACGAGCGACGCGATCAGCGCCAACGCACCCGCAGCGCGCAAAAATTTGAACCGCATGCAAACCACCCCTGATGAAAGAAAGTCCGCGGCAGTCTATCGCAGCATGGCAAGAGCGGGAAAGCACTTTGCACGGTGTCCGCTGCGCCTGCGAAGTACGGTGGCCCGGC
This sequence comes from uncultured Burkholderiales bacterium, assembly GCA_964417885.1. Classification (GTDB taxonomy): domain Bacteria; phylum Pseudomonadota; class Gammaproteobacteria; order Burkholderiales; family Usitatibacteraceae; genus UKL13-2. Next base: position 9,185 of record CAYQKN010000115.1, read on the forward strand.
CACTTCGCCGCGCAACGCGCACGTCGCTGCAACGGGCGCCTTACCCGGCGTGCGGCAACGCACAGACCCCCCTGGCCTGAATCCCTACGCTTGACCAACTGCAGCAAGGTGCGGGGCGGCAGTATTCCCGCGACGCTCGACGCGGATGCCCTGATGAGGGCACTTCGGCGTTCCCATCACGATGCCCGTGTTGATCGCGCGATTCGGGCGATGGGCTGATCTGCCCCTCCACACGCCAGTCAAACCATGAGAAGACGCCGCATGCCAAAAAGCACTTTGAAGCCGCATCCCGTTCCGGCTTTTGCCGGCGTGCATCGCATCAAGTGGACCTGAGTCAAATGGCCCGGTTGCATTCCTGGCCCGTCTGGTTGGCCGCCGCATTCGTTCTGGCGATCGTCGGCGCCGTGCTGGTGGCGAATTTCATGGGCGGAGAAAAGAAGATCGAGCGCAACATCGAACGCCTCTATGCGCTGGACGATCCGCGCTTCAAGAACGAACTGGGATTGCTGCTCGGCCCGCCGTTTCTGGACGGCACCCGGACTCGGGCGCTGCTGAACGGCGACCAGATCTTCCCGCCGATGCTCGCGGCGATCCGCGGTGCAAAGGTATCGATCAATTTCGAAACGTACATCTACTGGTCGGGCGACATCGGCCGCGAGTTCGCCGCCGCCCTGGCCGAGCGCGCCAGGCAAGGCGTGAAAGTCCATGTCCTGCTGGACTGGGTGGGCAGCGCGAAAATGGACGAGAGCCTGATCGGGACGTTGACGTCGGCAGGCGTCAAGGTACGAAAATTTCATCCGCCGCACTGGTCCCATCTCGGGCGCCTCAACAATCGGACTCACCGCAAGCTGCTGATCGTCGACGGTCGCATCGGCTTTACCGGCGGGGTGGGCGTGGCGCCGCAGTGGACCGGCGGCGGCCAGGACCCGGCACACTGGCGCGATTCACATTTTGAAGTCGAGGGGCCGGTGGTCGCGCAGATGCAGGCGGTGTTCATCGACAACTGGGTCAAGGTGACCGGCGACGTGTTGCACGGGCCGGACCACTTTCCCGTCCTGACCGCAGCCGGCCCCGGGCAGGCGCAGATGTTCAGCAGCTCGCCCAGCGGCGGCAGCGAGAGCATGCAGCTGATGTACCTGCTGGCGCTGACGGCGGCGACGCGGTCGATCGATCTGTCGGCGGCTTACTTCGTGCCGGACGACTTGACCCTGCAGGCGCTGCTGCAAGCATTGAAGCGCGGCGTCAAGCTGCGCATCGTCGTGCCGGGCAAGCATATCGACAGCGAGACCGTGCGCAGCGCCTCGCGTGCCACCTGGGGACCGTTGCTCGCGGCCGGCGCCACCATCGCGGAATACGAGCCGACCATGTACCACTGCAAGGTATTGATCGTCGATGGACTGCTGGTCTCGGTGGGTTCCACCCATTTCGACACCCGGTCCTTCCGGCTCAATGACGAGGCCACGCTGAATATCGTCGACGCCAGCTTTGCGGCCGCGCAGACGGCGACCTTCGAAGCCGACCTCGGCCTGTCCCGCCCGGTCAGTCACGCCGAATGGATCAACCGCCCCCTGCGCGAGCGACTGGGCGAGGTGCTGGCATCGTTGATCGGCACCCAGCTCTGAGGTCGCGGCCGAATCCAAGCCGGTCTGAGACCGAAATCACTCCCCCAGCAAAAACTCCCGCACTACCGACAACTGCGCCGCATCCTGCAACATCGGCGCATGGCCGACATGTTCGAACTCCACCCCGCGCACCGTCGGCCGGCTGCACATGTCGTCGAAGGTCTCCTTCAGCAGCAGATCGGACTCGGCGCCGCGCAGCAGCAGCACCGGACATTCCACATCCGCCCACACCGCCGTCAGGTCGACGTCCTCCACCGCGCCCACCTTGAAGGCCTCGCCGACGCCGGGGTCGTAGCGGAACATCCAGCTGCCATCCGCTTGCTGCTTCACCAGCGGCACCGTCAGGCGATTCCAGGTTTCGTCGGACAGTTCGCCGAACGGGCTCACTGCCCGCACCGCCATCACCACCGATTCGAAATCGGCAAAGCGCGGCGATGCCCCCAGGTACATGCCGATGCGGTCCAGCGAGGCCTTGGGAATGAAGGCGCCGACGTCGTTGAGCACCAGCCGGCTGATGGGTGTGCCGGCGTGCGCCGCCAGCAGCATGCCGATGATGCCGCCCATCGAGGTACCCACCCAATGCAGCGTTTCGGCGCCGTTGGCGGTGACGCGCGCAATCAGCGCCACCATGTCGGTCATGTATTGGGCGTAGTTGTAGTCGGCCTTGTTGGTGACCCATTCGCTCTCGCCGCGTCCGGCCACATCCGGGCAGATGACGCGATAGCGGTCCTGCATCGCCGCCGCCAGGGTGTCGAAATCGCGGCCGCAACGGGTGAGGCCGTGAGCGCAGATCAGGATCTTGGGATTGGAAGCGT
>CAYQKN010000116.1:0-7683 GCA_964417885.1 uncultured Burkholderiales bacterium
CTCGGCAGGCGCTGATGTCCGCAGGGACATCAGCGAAACCCCTGCCTCCCTTGCGCCTCTCATGGGGACCCCTTGTCGCAACGCGACCACCGCAAATAAGAAAGCACTGTCGTCCCGGATTTAGTCCGGGACCCAAGTCTGCAAGCGTCAAATTGGGTCCACGCCTACTCCTGAACAGAAACGGTTAAACGATGAACTGCAGGATGGAATTAAAGGATGCCGGGCTACCCCCGGCTCAAGTCGCGAATGAATGAAGTCGGTAGCCCGCGTACAAAACCTGGATTCCCGCCTTTGCGGGAATGACAAGTTAACGCAGCCGCTCTGAATTCAAGCGCGACGCCCTGATCGCGACCTACATATTCCGAAACACCGGCATAAACGTCAAACTCACCGTCAGCGTCTCCGGCCGGTTCTTCAGCTTGACGATGCCGCGTCCGGTATCGTCGCGCGTGATTGAGGCGATCGCCTTCATGTTGACGATGGTCGCCCGGTGAATCTGCTTGAAATGGGTCGGGTCAAGCTTGTCCAGCAGTTCACGCAGCGGCGTGCGCACCAGCGACTCGCCCTGTGCCGTCATCACCACGGTGTATTTGTTGTCGGACTGGAAATAGGCGACATCGTCGACCATGATCAGGCGCGTTTCCTTGCCTGAACTGGCGGTGAGCCACACCAGGGGCGGCTCGCTGGATTTCTTCGGCAGTGTGACGCCGAGCTGGCGGATCAGTGCGGCCAACGCGTCGGTGTCCGGCCCGCCGGCGCTGATGCGAGCTTTCAGGCGCGCGATGGTGGCCACCAGGCGGGCGCGCACGATCGGCTTCAGCAGGTAGTCGACGGCGCCCTTGTCGAAGGCGTCGATGGCGTACTGGTCATAGGCGGTGACGAAGACGATCTGCGTCTGCGGGCTCACGTCGGCGACGGCGGCCGCCACTTCCAGACCGGTCAGGCCGGGCATGCGGATATCGAGAAAGGCGATGTCCGGCTGATGTTCGCCGATCGCATCGAGTGCGGCACCGCCGTCCTCGCAGGCTTCGATGACCGTGAGTTCCGGCCATTCTTCGCGCAGCATGTCGATGAGCGCGTTGCGGAACAGCTGTTCATCTTCGGCAATGACGGCAGTAATGGTCATGGTCGTTTTTCCTGCAATGCACATTGGGTTGGATACTCCCGCGCCGCCTGCATGCGGCTTGGGCGCTCACCGGCGCGTTCCATGGAACGCGAATTCCCGGTTCGCGTGTCCTCAGCGATGACACAGGTGGGGCGCTTACTCATGTTCAGCCTCCTTGGGGCCGGTGACGGGTACCGTGATGGTGGCGGCAACCCCGGTGGGGAAATTGGCGACGATGCCGAAGCTGGCGTCGCTGCCGTAGGCGAGCTTCAGGCGTTCGCGCACGTTCTTGAGGCCGATGCCGGTGCCGGCGGTTTCGGTGTTGAAGCCGCGGCCGTCGTCGGCCACGGTCACGGCAATCTTCTGGTCGGTGGCGCGGGCAAGTATCCAGATGGTGCCGCCGCCGGATTTCGGCTCCAGGCCGTGCTTGATGGAATTCTCCACCAGCGTCTGCAGCATCATGGTCGGGAACGGAATCGACTTCAGCTCTTCGGGCACGTCGATCTGCGTTTGCAGCCGTGCTCCCATGCGGATCTGCAAAATCTCCAGATAGGCGCGTGCGCGCTCCAGCTCTTCGCCCAGCGTGGAGGCGGCATCCTCGGTGCGCGGCAGCGAGTGGCGCAGGTACAGGATCAGGTTGTCGAGCATTTCCTCGGCCTTGGCCGGATCGCTCTTGATCAGGTACTTGGCGCTGCCCAGGGTGTTGTAGAGGAAATGCGGTTCAACCTGTGCGTGCAGCAAACCGAGCTTGGCCACGGCCAGTTCCTTTTGCGTGACCGTCTCCTTGGCGGAACTCTGTTCGCTGCGACGGCGATCGGCGATGCGGCGCGAGATGGCGCGGGTGATGGCTTCGGCATTCTCCAGGTTGGTGCCGTCGTCGACCATGAACCAGTCGCTCCATGCGCCGCCTTCCGGCTCGCAGATCAGGGTCACGCTGCCGACGCCGTCGCGCGGCGTGACGATGGCATAGATCTGGTTGCGCTGGATGCCCAGCCAGCCGGACATTTTCTTCCACAGCGGGATGGTGTTGCCGTACGGATCGATCCGCTGCACCTTGGCGCGCAGTTGCAGGCTGTCGCGCGCGGCTTCGACTTCTTCGGTGCGCGGCAGCTCGCGAACGGTCGCTTCGACGATGTCGAATGCTTCGCCGGCCTCGAACGGGATTTCGATCTGCCGCCGCTGGCGATTGGCCAGCGTGCTGGCGTCGGCGTTGCCGGCAATCATGCGGATGCGGCGCAGGTGCGAGGCGGCGCTGGCGATGATGAATACCAGCGCCACCATCGCGCCGGCGAACAGCGGCCAGGGCAGCTTGCGATCGCTGATGATGTTCCACAGGATGATGACGAAAATGAATGCCACGAACCAGGCGAAGACGAGGCGGAGGTAGAAAAGGAAGCTGGTTTTCATGGGTGCGATTGGTGCGGCCGGTGAGCGGATGGCGCAAGAATATCAGGCGCGGCCGGATTGTCCTGCCGGATGCGACGAAGTATTGCGGCGCCGGATGAAGTACCCGCCGCGTGGCGCGGGGCAATCGTGCGCATCTGCCGCGATGCCGCGAGTCGGTGTGCCGGGCGTCGCGCCAACGCGGCACGGAAGGTCAAACTCCAGCACTGGTGCGGTTCCCGGGCCGAAAGTGGCTGGAAAGCCCCGCCAGTGCTGGAGTTTGTTATTTGAAATTGGGCAATTTCGCTGCTGACCTGCGAGCATTACCAGCGATAGGTATAGGTGGCGCTCAGGTAGGTGACACGCTGACGCGGCTGCAGGCTGACGGTGGTGTTGTCGGAATACGCGAACGGCACGCCGTTGTAGCCCCAGGTCCATTCGTTGAGGTGGCTGCGGTCGTGCACCAGGTCGACCCGGATGCGCGATTGTCGGTCGAGGTTGAAGCCGCTGAACAGCTTGAGGCGCAGATTGCGATACGTGACATCAGGCAGGCCGCCGGACTGCGCGAGAAAATCCCGGTTGGCCGCGCTGGCCAGCGCGTCGGTGGACTGCGCGTAAATGTTGCGGCTGAAACCGAGCAGCAAGTCGGCCCCCCACGTCAGGCGCGGCCCGTACGAGCCGTTCAGCGCAATCCCGGCGTGGTGGCCGCGGTCCTTGAGGTCGGCGACGTAGCCGTTGCGGTGACTCACGTGCAGCGTTTGCTCAGACCAGCTATACCAGGCGGACAACCTGGCCTTGGCGCCGAGGACCAGCCCGGCATCGAGCGAGACCAGCTGAAAGCCAGTGTCGCGCAGGCCTTTTTCTGTCGGTGCGGAATATTGGTCGCGGCCGCCTTCGAGCGTGGCCTGCAGCGTAAAAGCCGCATCGGGTGACCAGTCGGTCATCAGCTTGAGCTTGTCGCGGGTGCGATCCATGAACATGACCGGGAAGGCGGCGGTGCGGCTGTAAATCGCCTCGTCGGGCAATGGCGTCGCGCCGGTCAGCGGCAGGGCGTTTGGCCTGAGGTAACTGGACCCATGTCGTTCACTACGGGCAATCTGCACGCTGCCCGCAAGGCCATCGGCAAACGGTTTGCGCAGCTCGGCGCGCACGCCGGTTTCCCAGGTCTCGTTTCGAATGCCGGAAATGCTGGCGTTGCTGTCGGTCAGTGTGCCGTCGCCACGGTCGAGGATTTCATGGTCCGCCCCCAGTTTCAGCCGCATGCCCTTCGGCATGCGCCAGGTACCCTCGAGTTTTCCCTTCAGAGTTTTCAACGAATAGTTGCTATTGGTGAAGGTGTTGCCATTGACGCGGCCATAGTTGTCGAGCGGCGTCTTGTCCTGCTTGTTTTCATAGCGCAGGTCGGCCAGCAGCGTCAGGTCGCGCGCCGGCCGGGTGGAAACGCCCAATTGCGCCAGCGTGGTATCGAGTACGCCACCCAGGTTGGTGCGGCCGGCGGGCGCGTCGCCCAGGCCCATGGCGGCAAAGTCTTCATGCTGGGTCGCGTGGGTGTAGGCGAGGTGGAAGGTGGCGCGGGTCTGCGGGTTGAAGGCGTAATTGCCGGACATCGCGAACTGGTGGGCAAGGTTATCCGGCGCCAGCGCGATCGGCTGCTGCAGGATGGCGCGCAGCCCGTCGGTCAGCGCGACGCTGCCGGCGGCGCTGCCCATCGGATTGCCGAGCGGATCGTTGAGGTTGCCGCTGACGGTCGGCGACAGCCGGCTGACGTCGTTCTTGTAGAAACTGCCGTAGTAGGTGGCGGCCAGCACCAGGTCTTCGCCGACGTAGTTGAGCGTTGCCTCCAGCTGCCGCGTGGTGGACTGGGTCGGCTCGGGCAGCATCAGCAGGGCCCACTGGTCGGCGCCGGCCGCCAGCGCGCTGCATACCGGTGAGGCGGCATAGGCGCTGGGGCAGTTGAATCCGCGTCCGAACAGGCGGGCACCTTCCTTGGTCACGATCCGGAACGATGCATCGACACTTAGCTCGGGCGTGAGACGGGTCTCGCCACCCAGCGTCATGCCGCGCCGCCGGGTCTGCAGGTCGAGGCCATGCCCGCTACCGGGCGCGGGCAGCAGCGAGACCACGGGATTGGTGCCGCCGGCACCATGCAGCCCGGTATGGATGGTGCGCGGATAGTTGCGCACCATGCTGTTGACGTCGACGAACAGCTTCCACTGCCCCTGCCGTTCGTGCCGGATGCGGAACTCCGGGGTCTTGAGGCCGAGATCGCGGGCCACCATCCATAGCCAGGTACCGGTGGCTTCCTCGCGCCGCATGAAATCGAGGTCCAGGCGCAGCAGGGCCTCGCGATCACGCCAGTCGCGATACTGGCTGAACAGCGAACGGTCCGCGTTGCCACCACTGATTGCGGCGGCACCGATGGTAACGGCGGTGATGTCGGGGCTGATCAGCCGCTGCAGCGCGTCGTTCGGCACTGCCTGCGCGCCGACAGCTGGTGCGCTGAACGCCAGCGATGCTGCAACCACGCGGCCAAGCTGGCTTGCGCGCAGCGGCGCGTGCGCCTGGCGTCGGCAATTTGGCCGGCGTCTGCTCACCGGAACCTCGCCTTGGGCGTCGGACTGGTGGTGGCGGGATTGTTGCTGCCGTGAATTTGTGTATGGCAATTGACGCAACCGCGGCCCTGCGTGATGTTGATGCCGGAGCGGCCATCGGTGGTGGCGCCCTGCAGACTGCTGCCTTGGCGCTGGCCGCCGAGCTGGGCGATCTGTGCCGTGTGCGGCGTGTGGCATTGCTGGCACAGGAACGGCGGGCGCGACTTCAGCAGGTTTTCCACCACGGTGCCGTGCGGATTGTGGCAGTGGCTGCAGTCCTCGGCCACCGGCTGGTGCTGATGTACAAACGGGCCGCGCTTTTCCGCGTGGCAGTTGTAGCAGGTGTTGTTGACGCCATGGCGTCGCAGCAGCTTCGGCCCGACCGCGCCGTGCGGCTGGTGGCAGTCGGCGCAACTCATCTTGCCCTCGGCCAGCGGGTGATGCGAGGGCTTGTCGAATTCGTTGCGCTGTTCCTTGTGGCAGGTGAAGCAGACTTCGGGCTGGGTGCGCTTGTCGCGCACGCGGTCGTTGGCCGCGTGCACCTGGTGGCAGGCAGTGCAGGCGACGTCCGCGGCCTGGTGGGCGCTGCCGTCCCAGTGCGAGCGCTTGGCATCATTTTCGTGGCAGGCGAGGCAGGGAAAGTTGCGCAGTGAAACGTCGGACATTCTCCGGCCGGTAAACACAACGTCTGCGCTCGGTCGGTCGCGCTGTTCGTCGGGCGCGTTGGCGTGCTGGCGGCTGTCGCCATGGCAGGCAGTGCAGGAGGGCGGCGTGCGGGCGTCGGCCCGGGTGCCATGCTTGGTCTGGCCGATCGGCAGCAGGGCGGCTGACTGGTGCTGGTCGTGGCAGCGGGTGCAGCGGGCATCGCCACGCAGCACCAGGTTGGGATTGGCCGCCGGCTTCAGCGTCGGATCCTGCCCGGCCGCAGCGGGCGGCAGCGCCAGTTGTACAGCGGCCAGCAACAGCACACCGGCGATTGTCCTGCACGGTCCCACCAACCACTGCCTCAACATGGCCCCCCGAAATCCACCGCGATTGCACGCTGGACACAGTCTATACAGTTCCGCCGTTTTGAAATAGCGCGCAGCCATGCCGGTTGTTGCGGGCGGAAAAAAGGCCTGCCCGGCTGCCCGGGCAGGCCTGATTCGACTTGCGTGCGACTTAGAACCTGGCCTTGAACTGCAGGCCGAACATGCGCGGCTCGTTGATGAAGCCGGTCAGGTTGTTGAAGTCGATGCCGCCCACCACGCGGATCTGGTTGCCGAGGTTGCGGACAAAGCCGGCCAGCTCGTACTTGCCGTATTCCCAGTTGTAGCCGGTGCGCAGGCCGGTCTCGGTCAGCGCCTTGCCGGTGTATTCCTTCGAGTCATACAGGAAGAAGGAAACCTTGCCGCGGTGGGCAACGTCGGCGTAGATGAAGAACTCCGAGCTGCTGGTCATCTGGCGGGTGTATTTGAGCGTCATGTTGAACACCTGCTTTGGTGCCTGCGGCAATACGTTACCGTTGATCGACACCGTGCCGGGCAGGCGTCCCGGGCCATCGAGCACGGTGCAGCCGCTGCCGCAGGCGGCGATCGCCAGGTTGCCGTCCTTGATCTTGGTGGCGTTGTAGCTGGCGCCGACGGTGGCCAGCAGGTTGTCGGTGATGTAGGCCTCGAGGTCCATCTCGAAACCCTGGCCCTGCGCCTTGCTGGCGTTGATCAGACGGTTGAAGTTGGCCTGGCCGCCGACGGCGGTCAACTGCAGGTCCTTGACGTCGAAGTGGAATACGTTGAAGCCGACACGGGCGCGCTTGTTCCACAGGTCGCTCTTGATGCCGGCCTCATACGAGGTCACCGTTTCCGAATCGGCCACCGAGAGCGCGTCGCCGAACAGCAGGCGACCCTGGATGCTGGGGGCGCGGAAACCGCGCGCCAGACGGGCGTAGACGTTGGTGTCCGGCGTCATCTGGTAGGTGCCGGACAGGTCGCCGCTGACATTGGACGCCGAGGTGTTGGTGGTCAGGCGGCCGAGGAAGGTGGGCGAGAACGGTGGCGCCTGCAGGCGGTCGGCGACGAAATCCTTCTTGTCGTTGGTGTAACGCAGGCCGGCGCGGACGGTGAATTTGTCGCTGAACTTGTGGTTGACCGAGCCAAACAACGCGTAGGCCTTGTTCTCCTGCTGCTGGCGGGCAAAGCCGTTCTGCGCGTTGCCGCCGATCGAGCTGTAGTTGAAGCTGTCGATGGTGATGTCTTCGTTGAAATAGTACAGGCCGGCGAGCCACTTGGTCGGGCCCCTGCTGTTTGATTCCAGGCGGAATTCCTGGCTGACCTGCTTGTGTTTGGGCAAGCCGTCGGCCGACTCGGCATCGAACGGAATGAATCCCGGGCCGGAGGAGGGCAGGAACACGGCGCCGAAACCGCCGTCAATGTCGCCGCGCGAGAACGATTTCACTTTCTCGTAGCCGGTGATCGAGTGTAGCGTGGTGGCGCCCAGGTCCCAGCGCAGGCGCATGCTGCCGCCGTAATTGTCCAGCGTTTGCGAATTGATGCCGTCGATCGAAATCCGGGTCTTGTCGAATCCCGGCACGATGTCGTCGGTGCCCTTCTGGATGATGTTCGCGCG
>CAYQKN010000116.1:7693-10184 GCA_964417885.1 uncultured Burkholderiales bacterium
CAGGCGCGCGCTGCCATCCAGGTTGCGCATGTGGGCGTTGAACAGCGCCGTGAAATTCTTGTCCGGCGTGTACATCAGCTGTACGCGCGCGGCGCGATCGTCGTAGCCTTCCAGGTTGCGCGTCTTGCCCGGCGCATAGCTGTTCGTGACCCAGTTGTCGCGCACCTGCGAAAGCACCGAGACCCGCGCGGCCCATTCCTTGTTGAAGGCGATGTTGAATGCGCCCTCGATGTTGCTGGACTGGTAGGTGCCGTAGGAAAGGCTGACGTAGGCATCCTGCTGCTGCGAAGGCTTGACCGAATCGAATTTCACCACGCCCGCCGGCGTGTTGCGGCCGAACAGCGTGCCCTGCGGCCCGCGCAGCACTTCAATCTGCGCGATATCGAAGACCGGAAAACCCTTGAGGATCGGGTTTTCCTGCACCACGTCGTCATAGACCAGCGATACCGGCTGCGAGGCGTTCAGGTCGAAATCGGTATTGCCATAGCCGCGAATGTAGAAACGCGGGAAGGCGCGGCCGAACGAGGATTCGATGTTCAGGCTGGGCACGCGCGCAGCCAGCATGCGGATGTCCTGTCCGCCGGAGTTGATGATGTCCAGTTTTTCGCCGCTCAGGGTCGAGATCGAGACCGGCACATCCTTGATGTTTTCTTCGCGGCGCTCGGCGGTGACGGTGATCGTTTCCAGCTTGCCGGTTTCAGTCTTCGCAGCCGGCTTGGTCTCGGTGCTTTGCGCGAACGCCGATGGCGCCGCAAACATGGCAGCCAGCGTTAAGCCGCAAGCCAGCGAGCGTGGTGAACATGCCACCGCAATGATTTTCTTTTTCATGGACAAACCCCTGATGTATGGACGTGAATGAATTACAAACCGATCGCGGATTCGGCGTTTTCGGGAATGCGTATGTGCCGGTGCTGAGATTCTAGCTTTTTGACCTGCATCAGAATTAGGGTGTCGCAAAAATGCAACACCCCGTGTGTTTTGTCACTTTTCTGTCATTTGACACTTCAGGCTTGAACGTCGCCGCTAATTCCGTCTGTTCAATGTTGTCAGCGCGCGCAAAAGTGAGACGGCACCGGTGCGGTGCCGTCTTTGACTGATTCCATTCTCTGCGGAGCCGGTGGGCTGAACGTCGGCAGGCGACCTTCAATGCCCGACTCAGCCCGAACCGTGCTTCGGACTACCCGGAGCCAGGTTAAGGCTGCGTGTTACAAGTGCGTGCAGGCCTGCACCCCGGGATCACGCAAGGTCGAAGCGATCGAGGTTCATCACTTTGTTCCATGCGGCCACAAAGTCACGCACAAATGCGTCCTGCGAGTCGCTGCATGCATGAACCTCCGCCAGCGCCCGGAGCTGCGAGTTCGAACCGAAGATCAGGTCAACAACCGTACCCGTCCATTTGAGTTCACCGGTTGCCCGGTCGCGCCCTTCCAGCACACCTACATTGGTGGCGGACTTCTGCCACCTGGTGCGCATGTCGAGCAGATTGACGAAATAGTCGTTGGTCAGGGACGCCGGCCGTTTGGTGAACACGCCGTGTTGGGACTGCCCCGTGTTTGCGTTCAACGCACGCATGCCGCCGATCAGAACCGTCATTTCGGGCGCGGTCAGCGTCAGCAGGTTGGCGCGATCCAGCAGCAGTTCAGCGGCCGAGCCCTCCAGCCCGTTGCGGACATAGTTGCGGAACCCGTCTGCGGTCGGCTCCAGAACAGCGAACGATTCCACATCGGTCTGCTCCTGCGACGCATCCATGCGTCCCGGTGAGAACGGGACGGTCACGGTATGGCCAGCCTTCTTTGCTGCTTCCTCGACGGCCGCACAGCCGCCCAGAACGATCAGGTCGGCAAGCGAGATTTTTTTCCCACCGGATTGCGCGCCGTTGAACTCCCTCTGGATCGCTTCCAGCGTCTGCAGCACGTGGGCGAGTTCGGCCGGGTTGTTGACTTCCCAATCCTTTTGCGGGGCCAGTCGAATGCGCGCGCCATTGGCACCGCCGCGCTTGTCGCTGCCGCGGAAGGTGGATGCAGACGCCCACGCGGTATTGACCAGCTCGGAGATGGAAAGGCCGGATGCGAGGATGCGCGCTTTCAGGGCGGCAATGTCCTGCTCACCGACCAGCTTGTGGTCCACCGCCGGAATCGGGTCCTGCCAGATCAGTGTTTCCTTGGCGACCAGCGGGCCCAGATAGCGCGTGCGCGGCCCCATGTCGCGGTGGGTCAGTTTGTACCAGGCGCGGGCGAAGGCGTCGGCAAGTTCCTGCGGATTCTGATGAAAGCGTCGCGAGATTTTTTCATAGGCCGGGTCCATCCTGAGCGCAAGGTCGGCGGTGGTCATCATCGGGGCATGGCGCTTCGACGGATCATGTGCGTCGGGCACCAGTGTCGCGGCGGCAGGATCCCTGGGTTTCCACTGATGCGCGCCGGCCGGGCTCTTGGTCAGTTCCCATTCATGGCCAAACAGGGTGTCGAAGTAGCTGTTATCCCATTGGATCGGT
>CAYQKN010000116.1:10194-11611 GCA_964417885.1 uncultured Burkholderiales bacterium
CGGGGTCCAGGCGCCTTCGATGCCGCTGGTGATGGTGTGAACGCCCGCGCCGCTGCCAAAGCTGTTTTTCCAGCCCAGGCCCTGTTCTTCGATGCCGGCACCTTCCGGTTCGGGGCCGCAATACTGGCCCGGATTGGCCGCGCCGTGGGCTTTGCCAAACGTATGCCCGCCGGCGACCAGCGCCACCGTTTCTTCGTCATTCATCGCCATGCGGGCGAAGGTCTCGCGGATGTCGCGTGCGGAAGCAAGCGGATCGGGATTGCCGTTTGGTCCTTCCGGGTTGACGTAGATCAGCCCCATTTGCACGGCACCGAGAGGATTCTCGAGCTGACGGTCGCCGCTGTAGCGTTTGTCGCCCAGCCACTCGGCTTCGGGGCCCCAGTAGATTTCTTCCGGCTCCCACACGTCCGCGCGACCGCCGGCAAAACCGAAAGTCTTGAAACCCATCGAGTCCAGCGCGACATTGCCGGCCAGGATCATCAGGTCGGCCCAGGAAATTTTCTTGCCGTACTTCTGCTTGATCGGCCACAGCAGGCGGCGCGCCTTGTCGAGGTTGCCGTTGTCCGGCCAGCTGTTGAGCGGGGCAAAGCGCTGCGTGCCGGCGCCCGCGCCGCCGCGGCCGTCTGCGATCCGGTAGGTGCCCGCGCCATGCCATGCCATGCGAATGAAGAACGGGCCGTAGTGGCCGTAGTCGGCGGGCCACCAGTCCTGCGAATCGGTCATCAGGGCGTTGAGGTCGCTGACCACGGCATGCAAGTCGAGGCTGTTGAATTCCTTTGCATAGTCGAACGACTTGGCCATGGGATTGGACAGGGGAGAGTGCTGGTTCAGCATCTTCACATTCAGCTGATTGGGCCACCAGTTGGCGTTGGTTGTGGCACCGGCCGCAGCCTGCTTGCGGGCGCCGTCCGAGAATGGGCACTTGGCTTCGTTTGACAATGTTCTCTCCTTGGTTTGTTTGCTGCTAAGTAGTTGATCCGGTGTCGCCCGCGGCAGGGGGTTTGTTCTTTCATGACCGCGGTGGTGGTGTCGTTGATGCGAGAAGGTTACGCAGGTTGGCCGGGTTTTGAAAATTGATTGATTACATTTTTCGGATAGGCAATGACTATCGGTAGTGTTCTGCCCCAGGAAATCGGCGGTCAATGGCAAACCCAAGAACGGGTGCGGCGTTTCAGGCAAAAACCGCTGGAGAACCGCGCCAGTGCTTGAGTTTGGCAGATGAGTGCCAAGACGAAAGCAGGCTTGCGCAATTCGTTAAACTGTATGAACATACAGTTATGAGCCCGTCCTCCACCGCGCCGCTACCACCTGCCGCAGCCCCGGTCATTGAAAACCGCCATCGTGCATCGCCTGCACCCGCGTTTTCCCACCCCAAGGTATTTCGTATCGGCGGCCTGGGCAGCGCGTTGCCCGCCGG
>CAYQKN010000117.1:0-372 GCA_964417885.1 uncultured Burkholderiales bacterium
AGGTTTCGTAGGTGCCCTGCACGATGCCCTGCGAGCCGATGTAGATCCAGCTGCCCGCCGTCATCTGGCCGTACATCATCAGGCCCTTGCGGTCGAGCTCGTGGAAGTGTTCCCAGGTCGCCCAGTGCGGCACCAGGTTGGAGTTGGCCAGCAGCACCCGGGGGGCATCCTCGTGGGTGCGGAACACGCCCACCGGCTTGCCGGACTGGATCAGCAGCGTTTCATCGGGCGCGAGTTTTTTCAGCGCCTCCAGAATCGCGTCGAAACATTTCCAGTCGCGCGCGGCGCGTCCGATGCCGCCGTACACCACCAGGTCCTGCGGCCGTTCGGCCACGTCCGGATCGAGGTTGTTCTGGATCATGCGGTAAGCGG
>CAYQKN010000117.1:382-11492 GCA_964417885.1 uncultured Burkholderiales bacterium
ATTTGCCGAGCTCCCCCTGCGCCCGTGAGCGCAGCCAGTTGCGGCAGGTGATGGCGGTGCCGCGCGGCGCGCGAATGACGCGGGTGGCGTCGTGGCGTGGATCGAGGCTGGGTGGACGCGAGAGATCGTTCATGGGCATTCCCGTTCGGTGAATGCGCGAATTCTACTCCCGGGCGCTCACCAGAGCCGGTTCAGCACCGGCAGGGCGATCAGCAGCCACACCAGCGCGACAATGGTCAGGCTGAGGAACACGGCCGCACTGCCGAAATCCTTGGCGCGCTTGGACAGTTCGTGATTTTCCAGGCTGACCCGGTCGACCACGGCTTCGATGGCCGAATTGAGCAGCTCGACGATCAGCACCAGCAGCAGCGAGGCGATCAGCAGCGCGCGCTCCACCGCGGTCACCGGCAGCCAGATTGCCAGCGGCAACAGCACCGCGCACAGCATCAGTTCCTGGCGGAACGCGTGTTCATGCCTGAGGGCGGCGGCAAAGCCCTGCCATGAATACGAAGTGGCGCGCCAGATGCGCACCAGGCCGCTGCGGCTTTTATGTGGACTGACCAAGCTGGACTCCGGTTGAATGACGCCACGCGTCAGGGATTATTTATTGTATCCAGCATGTGAAGGATGGTCTCGAGCGAATCGGCTTCTTCAATTTTCTTGTCCCGCCGTATCCGCGCCATGCGCGGGAAGCGCACCGCCACACCGCACTTGTGACGCGCGGAGCGCTGGATGCCTTCGAAGGCAAGCTCGAATACCAGCCCCGGTTTGACGGTGCGCACCGGGCCGAATTTCTCCACCGTGTTGCGACGGATGAAGGCATCGACCTCGGCGATCTCGCTGTCGCTCAATCCCGAATAGGCCTTGGCGAAAGTCACCAGCTGGCGCGTCTCTCCAGCCATTTTGCCGCCGGAAGCCGCACCAGTGCTGGAGTTTGATCCTGCATTTCCATCCACCTGCCCATCACCGACCGCCGCCACCGGCGCGGGCAACGAGGACCAGACGCCGAACGTGTAGTCGGTATACAGGCTGGCGCGCTTGCCGTGGCCGCGCTGCGCGTACATCAGCACGCAGTCGATGGTCAGCGCATTGACCTTCCACTTCCACCAGTCGCCGCGGGTGCGGCCGACGCCATAGGCAGATTCGCGGCGCTTCAGCATCAGCCCCTCGGTGCCGCGCGCGCGGCTTTGCTGCCGCGCCTGTGCCAGCGTCTCCCACGACGGCGCGCGCACGATGTCCGACAGCTGCAGCACCACCTGCCCGGGATCGGACAACGGCAGCGAGTACAGCAGGCCGTGCAGGGCCTGCCGGCGCTGGTGCAGCGGCCGCGCGCGCCAGTCCTCGCCGGCCAGCTCCAGCAGGTCGTAGGCGAGGAAGATGGCCGGCGTGTCAGCGAGGATCTTGCGGCCCGGATGGTTGCGGCCAAGTCGCTTTTGCAGCGCACTGAACGGCAGCACCCGGCCATCGCGGGCCGCCAGCACTTCGCCATCGAGCACGCAGTCGGGCAGTGCTGCAACCGATGCAGCGGCGACGATCTCGGGAAACTGTGCCGTGATCAGCTCTTCGCCGCGTGACCAGAGAAACACCTGTCCCGCGCGCTTGACCAGCTGGCCGCGTATGCCATCCCACTTCCACTCCGCCTGCCAGTCGCCGATATCGCCCAGCCTGGCGGGCTCGCCTTCCACCGGATGGGCAAGAAAAAACGGATACGGCTGCGACAGATCGACGCCGCCGCTATCGGGCGAAACGAGACGGCTGTAGTTCTCTGCCGTCGGCACCCAGTCGCCGGCCATGCGGTGGGCGATCGCGCGCGCCTCGACGCCCGACACCTGCGCCAGCGCGCGCTGCACCAGCAGCGCCGATACGCCGACGCGAAAGCCGCCGGTGATGAGCTTGTTGAAGACGAACCGCTCCACCGTGCCGAGTTCACCCCAGCAAGCCAGCAGCTGATCGCGTTGCAGCGCCTCATCGACCGTGCGCAGCGGCAGCAGCCGCTCGCGGATCCAGTGATGCAGCGGCAAGTCGCTGGACGCCACCGGCGGCGGCAGGATCAGCGCGATGGTCTCGGCCAGGTCGCCGACGGCATCGTAGCTTTCCTCGAACAGCCACAGCGGCAGGCCGGCCACATCAGCAGCCCACTGGTGCAGCTTTTTCGCCGGTACCGCCTGGCGCGGGCGATTGCCGGTGAGAAACCACACCGCCCAGGCAGCATCGGCCGGCGCGGCGGCGCGAAAATAGTCTGCCAGCGCGGCGGTCTTTTCGCTGGTGCGGGTGGTCGCATCGAGCGCAGCGTAGAGCGCGGCGAAACGTCTCATGCCGCCGCCGCCGTGGTCAGCGCCGCGTCACCGTCGCTGCCGCCCTCGCCTTCGAATTCGGTCTCGAGCGCGTCGGCATCGATGCCGCGTTCGCGCAGGTAGCGCACCATCACCGGCACCTGGCCGTGGGTCAGCAGAACCCGTGATGCGCCGCTGGCGGCGATCGCGCGCTGCAGACCGGGCCAGTCGGCATGGTCGGAGATGACGAAGCCCCGATCGACGCCGCGTTGACGCTTGGCACCGCGAATCGCCATCCAGCCCGAGGCAAACGCATCGCTGGTTTCGCCAAATCGCTTCAGCCACGGCGAGCCCTGGGCCGACGGCGGGGCGACCACCAGCGCGTTCGAATAGTTGGCGTCGGCGGCCGCGTCGGACACCATTTGCGTGCCGGGCAGCGCCACGCCGGAAGCCCGATAGGCTCGATTGAGCGCCTCGACCGCGCCGTGCACGACGATCGACCCGATCGTCGGATCGACCCCCATCAAAATCCGTTGCGCCTTGCCGAACGCATAGGCGAACAGCACACTGGCGCGTCCGGCGGCGGCGTTGGCGCGCCACCAGGCGTTGACGCCGTCGAACAGCTGCGCGTGCGGCTGCCAGCGGTAGATCGGCAGGCCGAAAGTGGACTCGCTGACAAAGGTATCGCAGCGCACCGGCTCGAACGGCGCGCAGGTGGGATCAAAGTCAAGCTTGTAGTCGCCCGACACCACCCAGACCTCGCCGCGATGCTCGATCCGCACCTGCGCCGAGCCCAGCACATGGCCGGCCGGATGCAGCGAGACCTTTACCCCGCCGATATCGCGCGCCTGCCCGTAGCATTCGGTCTCCAGCGACACGCCGGCGCCGAGCCGCGTCCGCAGCACGTGTTCCGATTCGGCCGCCGCCAGGTAATGCTGGTGGCCCGGGCGTGCATGGTCGGCATGGGCGTGGGTGATGACGGCGCGCGCCACCGGCCGCCACGGGTCGACGTAAAAGTCACCGGCCGGGCAGTAGAGTCCGCGGGGAGTGTGTTCAAGCAACGCCATGCGCGGCAGTTTACCGCGGGCTTCGCCAGGCATTTGGCACGGCCACCATCACGCCGCGGCCGGTTGCGGCACAAACGCTATAATCAAGCGGCCGAAAACATGCGGCATGCATCGCCCGGCTGCGCAGCCATGGTCGCCGGTGCAAGCCGCCACCCATCACCCGGCATCAACACTGCGAACACCATGTCCCATCAGGATCAATTGCTGAAGGCCCTTGACGAGCCCGTGTTCGAAATCGACGCGGCCGGCGTGGTCGTGTTCGCCACCGAATCGATGGCCGCCTGGACCGGGCGCGAAACCGGCTACCCGTTCGCCGATGTGCTGGCCGAGCAGGACCGCTCGCGCTACCAGCAGATGCTGGCGCGGCTGCTAGATGGCAAGACCGCCACCGCGCTGCTGGAATTGCGTCTGGTGACCGATGCCGGTCTGCTGCCGGTGGAAGTCAAGCTGGCCGCCAGCCAGCGCGACGCCGGCAAGGTGGTGACCATCGCCGGCTGGGTGCGCGACCTCAGCATGGAAGCGGCCAAGGAAGCCGCCGCCAATGTGCAGGGCACCCACCTGCTCGACCTGGTCGAGAATATTTCCGACGCCTGCGTGGTGGAGAACGCCGAGGGCAGCGTGGAAATGGTCAACACCGCCTTCTGCGAATTGTTCCGGGTCGAGTCGGCGGCGCAGTCGCTGGTCGGCATCGCCTGCAGCGAGCTGTTCGGCCAGGCCTCGGCACTGACCGACCGGAAAGTGGCGCCGATCTATTTCCCGCTCGACAGCGAGGCGCGCGACGAATTCGAGTTCACCTTCGCCGACGGCAAGCGCGCCAAGCAGATCTCGCTGCCGGTGATGGGCGAGCGCGGCATTGCCGGCCGCCTGCACATTTTTCGCGCGCTGGAAGCCAACGCCGCCGCCCAGCCCGGCTCCGCTACCTTGACCGCGCAATCGCAGATGGTGGAAAAAATCGCCCGCAGCCTGGCCAGCACGCTGGAAAGCGCCGCCAGCGCCATCCACCGCGCCGAGCAGCTGGAATTGCCGGGGGCGGTGCTGGAACACTTCCGCCGGGTCGAGTCGTCCGCCCAGTCCGCGTTTGCCGAGATCGCCGCGTTGCTCGATTTTTCGCAGATGGAGCAAGGCGAGCTGAAAATCGAATCGATGGAGTTTCACCTGCGCGACCGCATCGCCAGCATGCTCGATGCCCTGACCGCGCTGGCGGAAGAAAAACTGGTGCACCTGCGGCTGTCGATCGAGCAGGACGTGCCCGAGAACCTGACCGGCGACGGCGCGCGGCTGATGCTGGTGTTGCGCAACCTGATGGAAGCCGGCATCCCGACGGCGCAAGGCGGTGGCGAGGTGACGCTGGTGGTGGAGCCGGAATATTCCGCCGACAGCCAGATCCACCTCAGTTTCCGCGTTGAGGCATCACCGCCGAAAGGTGGCGCGCGGCAGAAACTGGTGCCGGCCACCAGCCAGATGCAACTGGCGCTGGCACGCCAGATCGTGCGCGCCATGAGCGCCAAGGGCGTCGGCAAGATCGAAGTGCGCGAGAAAAAAGAAACCTCGATCCACCAGTTCACCGCGGTATTTCCGTACCGAACGCACAAGGACCCCAAGCCGCGACCGACCTTCGTCACCCTCACCGGGTTGTCGCTGTTGATCGTCAGCGCCGATGCCGAGCAGCGCCGCGAACTGTCCGACCTGGCGCGCACTTGGCGCATGCAGCCGCGCGAGGCCGACAACGCCGCGGTGGCAATGCAACTGCTGCTGCGGATGGCCGACGAAGGCAGCCCGATCGCGCTGGTGATCACGTCCAACACGCTGCCGGTGCAGGATGGCTTCATGCTCGCGTTCCGCATCAAGCATCACGTCAAGCTGAAGCAGACCGCGGTGATGATGCTGGCCAAATCCGGCAAATCGGGCGATGCCATCGCCTGCCGCGAAAACGGCATCAGCGCCTACCTGCGCCACCCGATCGCCGCCAACCAGCTTAACGAAGCGATCTCGGCCGTGATGGGCACCGAGATGGACGACAGCGAGTCGACCTCAACCCTGATTACCCGCCACTCGCTGCGCGAAGCCAAGGCCGGCAGCATCCTGATCGTCGACCCGAACCGCGAACACGCGATCGTGCCGGTCAGCGCGCTGAAGCGAAAAGACTACCGCGTGGTGCACGCCGATACCGCCGATGAAGCCTACGTCGAACTGAGCCAGGACGTGTTCGACCTGCTGATCATCGACCCGATGGCCAAGGGCTTCGCCGAGCTTGGCATCGAAGGCATCTCCGACGCGTTGCAGGCACGATTCGCCACCATGCCGGCTTCGATTCCGGTGCTGCTGGCGGTGGAAGATGACATCTCAGCGGTTGAGTTCGGTTTCAGCGGCACGCTGACGAAACCTTACGACAAGGAAGCGCTGTTGTTGAAGGTGGCGGCGTTGATTCCGGCGAAGGCAGGCTAGGCGGCACAGTCAGCCTGGGGTGGACAGGCCACGATGTTCCCGGTCAGTGGCGCCGTGCGCCAAGCAGTCGTTCGACAATTTCCGCAAACCCGTCCCCACACCGAGCCTCCGTCACATAGCCCGGCATCGCCGCCATCCGTCCCTCGAAATCGCGCACATTCGCCACTCCCACCGAGTGCGGAAAGAACCCGAACATCGGCGCATCGTTTGGCGAATCACCGACAAAAATCCATTCGTCTTTCTGCGCATCCAGATCGACGCCGAATCGTTCGCGCATGAACAGCCGCGTGGTGGAGAGTTTGTCGTACTCGCCCAGCCAGCCATTGACATGGATCGAACTGATCTTGGCCGTGAGCCCGGCCGCTTCCATCAATTGCCTGATGCGTTCGACTTCGCTGACCGGTAACGCCGGCACGTCTTCGCAGAAATCGATGGCGATATCGGCTTCGCGGTAGGGCTGGTCGGACGCCAGCGCGGTGCCGGGGACGTCGCGCAGGATGCGTTGTGCGATGGCGGCCAGCTGCTGGCGATCGCGCAGGCGCGTGGCGTCGTCTTTGACAAAACGCTGGCGCAGTTTTTTCGCCTCTCGGTCAAAGCAAAAATAGAACGCGCCGTTCTCGCCCACCACGCCATCGACCGGCCACATGCGGGCGATGTGATCGCACCAGCCGGCGGGGCGCCCGGTGATCGGGATGACGATGAGGCCGGACAGCTTCAACGCTTCCACCGCGGCGTAGGCGCGCGCGGTGAGTCGGCCTTCGGTGGTGAGGGTATCGTCGATGTCGAACAGGACGCCGCGGATTTTTCGCAGCGCTTCAATCGGGAATTCGGTGAGCGGTTTCATGTGGCGAGCACCAACCCCCTCCCGGCCTCCCCCTTGGCAGGGGGAGGAGGCGGTTGGCGTGGCTTGGTAGCCACGTCGGGCACAGGCGCATGAAGTGAAACCCTAGCACCAGAGCGGCTTCCAGGCCATTTTTGCTCGGGAAGCCGCATCGATACTAGACTTTGGTTTTGGCGCGAATGAAGGCAGACGCGCGCTCGCGTTCCGCGGCGTCCATGTGCAGGCCGCATTTGGTGCGGCGCCACAGGATGTCGTCGGGCTGTATCGCCCATTCGTGCTTGATGCAGTAATCAATTTCACGTTCGGTCAGCATGGTCGCGCCGCGGCCGAAAATTTCACCCAGGTCCGACATTGAGCGCACGCCGTCCAGCACTTGCCAGGTGCGCGAGCCGTAACGTGATGCGAGCCGGCGCAGGTAGTCGATCGGCAGCGACGGATGCGACTTCATCATGTCGGCCACCTCGGCTTCGCAGGAGGCAATGTCGCCACCGGGCAAGGCTTCGGTGTCGGTCCATGCCGCGGTCATCGCCGGATAGTACGGCTGCAGTTCTTTCAGCGCGTGTTCAGCCAGGCGCCGGTAGGTGGTGATCTTGCCGCCGAAAATCGACAGCAGCGGCAGCTTGCCGCCAGCCTCGTCCACTTTCAGCACGTAGTCGCGGGTGATCTCCGAAGGGTTGGCGCTGCCGTCGTCGTACAGCGGCCTCACCCCGGCATAGCTCCACACCACATCGGATTCGCGCAGCGGCGTGGCGAGGAAACGGTTGGCGGCGTTGACCAGGTAGGTGGTTTCCTCCGCCGTGATCTTGGCCGCATCGGTGACGCGCTCGACGGTGACATCGGTGGTGCCGATCAGGCTGAAATTTTCTTCGAACGGGATCACGAACACCACCCGCTTGTCGGCGTTCTGCAGGATATAGGCATGGTTCTGGTCGTGGATGCGCGGCACCACGATGTGGCTGCCCTTCACCAGCCGCACCGAGGCCTGGATCTTGACCTGCAGGGCGCGGTCGAGCAGGTCCTTGACCCAGGGGCCGGCGGCGTTGACCACGCCGCGTGCGCGCACCTGCTGGTCGGTGTTGCGGTCGACATCGCGAATGGTCAGCTGCCAGGCATCGGCCTCGCGCCGCCCCGCCACCAGGCGGGTGCGCACCCGCACGTCGGCGCCGTGTTCGCGTGCCGACACGGCGTTCAGGATGGTCAGACGCGCGTCGTCAACCTGGGCGTCCGAATAGAAAAAGCCGCGGCGGATGGCCGGCTTGAGGCCGGCGCTGTACCTGGCATCCGGGAACATCACGGTGCGCGAGCCGGGCAACGAAATTTTGCCGCCGATGTTGTCGTACATGAACAATCCGATACGCACCATCCACGCCGGCCGCATGTATTTGTCATGCGGCAGGATGAACTCCATCGGGTGAATGATGTGCGGTGCGATCCTGAGCAGCACCTCGCGTTCCTGCAGCGCCTCGCGCACCAGCCGGAACTCGTACTGTTCCAGGTAGCGCAGCCCGCCGTGGATCAGCTTGGAGCTCCAGGAACTGGTGGCGGATGCCAGGTCATCCTGCTCGACCAGCAGCACCTTCAGCCCGCGGCCGGCCGCGTCGCGCGCGATGCCGCAGCCGTTGATGCCGCCGCCGATGACGGCCAAGTCGTAGATCGGATCACTCATGGCGACAGGTTACTCAGCGATGGCGGAACTTGTCCAGCCACAGCAGCGAAAAAGCGGTCTTGGTATCGGTAATCAGGCCACCGCCGACCATCTCGACCGCCTCGGCAAGCGGCATGGTGAATACTTCGAGGAACTCGCCTTCGTCACGGCGGTGGCCGACATGGGTCAGGTCGCGTGCCAGGTGCAGCTCGATGATTTCGTTGGAGTAGCCGATGCCGGCATGCAGCGTGGCGACGTGGCGCCAGTCGGCCGCGGTATAGCCGGTCTCTTCCAGCAGTTCGCGGCGCGCGGTGTCGGCATGTGCCTCGTCCGGATCGATCTTGCCGGCCGGCAATTCGATGAAATGGCGCCGCACCGGATAGCGGTACTGGTGCTCGAACAGCAGGGTGTCGTCGTCGAGGAAGGCGGCGACGATGACGGCGCCGGGATGCAGCACATACTCGCGCCATGATTCGCTGCCGTCCGGCAGCCGCACCCGGTCCGACTGCACGCGGATCAGCTTGCCGTCGAGCAGGCGCTGGCTGGAAAGGGTGTGTTCGGTGAAATCAGGAAATCGGGTGTCGTCGTTCATGCGGGGCGCAGGCAGCGGTCGGGACGGGTGATCGTACCAGTGTTGGTCAGCCTGCCGCCAACTTCCGCGCAACAAACGCCAGCGGCCGGCCGACGCAGCGGCAATGGCGGACAAACGGGCTATAGCGAACGCTGGATGGCGTTCAGGCAGGCGGTCATCAGGATGCCGGGGAACAGGCCCAGCGCCAGCAGCGCCAGCGCGTTGATGCTGAGCAGGCCGCGGAAATCGGCACCGGCAACAATCGGACTGGTATCGGTCGGCGCGTCGAAGTACATCAGCTTGACGATCCGCAGGTAGTAGAACGCGCCAATCACGCTCATGAGCACGGCGAACACCACCAGCCAGGTGTATCCGGCGTTGAGCACGCCCTCGAGCACGGTCAGTTTTGCCCAGAAGCCGAGGAACGGCGGAATGCCGGCCATCGAGAACATCACGATCAGCATCAGGAACGCGTACCACGGCGAGCGCTGGTTGAGGCCCTTGAAGTCGTCGAGGTTGTCGGCCTCGAAGCCGGCGCGCGACAGCAGCATGATCATGCCGAAGGAAGCCAGTGTCATCAGCACGTAGGAGATGACGTAGAACATGCCGGCCGAGTAGCCGTTCTTGGTACCGGCCAGGATGCCGAGCAGCATGAAGCCCATGTGCGAAATGGCGGAATACGCCAGCATCCGTTTCAGGTTGGTCTGGGCGATGGCAACGATATTGCCCAGCGCAAGCGACAGGACGGACAGGATCACCAGCATCGACTGCCAGTCACCGACCGCGGCACCCATCGAATCGGCCAGGATGCGCATGATGAAACCAAACGCGGCGATCTTCGGCGCCGAACCGATGAACAGCGTCATGGCCGTAGGCGCGCCCTGGTAGACGTCCGGCATCCACATGTGGAACGGCACCGCGCCGAGCTTGAAGGCAAGGCCGGCGACGACGAACACCAGGCCGAAGGTGATCAGCGGGTCGTTGGCGCGGCTGGCCTCGATCACGCGGGCGACGGTCGCCACGTCGAGCGAGCCAGTGGCGCCATAGATCATCGACAGGCCGTACAGCAACAGGCCGGACGCCATCGAACCCAGCACGAAGTATTTCATCGCCGCTTCCGATGACGTCACGGAATCGCGATTGAGCGCCACCATGGCGTAACTGGCCAGCGCCAGCAGCTCGAGCCCGAGGTAGAGCGCGACGAAATGATTGGCCGACACCATCACCATCATGCCGAGCGTGGCGAACAGGATCAGCAGGATGAATTCGCCGGTGAACATGTTGCGCGCGGCCAGGTAGGCGCGGCTGTAGATGATCACCATCGCCACCGCAAGCGCGATCGCCGTCTTCAGGATCACCGCCATGCCGTCGACCACGAACATGTTGTTGAACGCGTAGCGTGCCGGCGCCAGCGGGTAATAGAGGCTTACCGCCACCAGCACCAGCGTGAAGATGGTCAGGAAAAACAGCCGTCCGGCGCGGTTTTCGGCGGCCGAGAACAGGTCGACCATCATGATCACGCAGGTCATGACCAGGAGGAAGATCTCCGGGGCGGCGAGGGCAAAATTCATGGTGGGAACCGACATCATGGTCTATCGCTTTTTCAGTTCAGTTTGCCGGTGGCGACATGCTTGAGCAGGGCGTCGACGGAGCTGTGCATCACTTCGGTGAACGGCATCGGGTAGACGCCCATCACCAGCACGGCCACCGCCAGCAAGCCCAGGAACAGCATCTCGCGGCCGTTGATATCGGTCAACTTGCGCACATGGTCATTGGCGATCTCGCCGAAGATCACGCGCTTGACCATCCACAGGGTGTAGGCGGCGCCGAGAATCAGCGTGATGGCGGCCGTGAAGGCGTACCAGAAGTTCACCTTGATGGCGCCCAGGATCACCATGAACTCGCCGACAAAACCGGACGTGGCCGGCAGGCCGGCATTGGCCATGCCAAAAAACACCGCGAAGAAGGCGAACTTGGGCATGGTATTGACCACGCCGCCGTAGGCCGAGATCTCGCGCGAATGCACCCGGTCATAAAGCACCCCGATGCACAGGAACATGGCGGCGGAGACGAAGCCGTGCGACACCATCTGCACCAGCCCGCCCTCCACGCCCTGGGTATTGAAGATGAAGAATCCCAGCGTGACAAAACCCATGTGCGAGATCGACGAATAGGCGACCAGCTTTTTCATGTCGGTCTGCGCCAGCGCGATAAAACGGATGTACACCACCGCGATCAGCGACAGCGTGATCATGAAGCCGGCCAGCG
>CAYQKN010000118.1:0-11301 GCA_964417885.1 uncultured Burkholderiales bacterium
TTCGTCCAGGAACAGGGTGCCGTTCTCGGCCTGCTCGAAGCGTCCGCGCCGCATGGTGGCGGCGCCGGTGAAGGCGCCGCGCTCGTGGCCGAACAATTCACTTTCCAGCAGATCCTTCGGAATCGCGGCGGTGTTGATGGCAATGAACGGCTTGGCCGCGCGCGGGCTGTGGCGATGAAGGGCGTGCGCCACCAGCTCCTTGCCGGTGCCCGATTCGCCGTTGATCAACACCGTGGCGTGCGACTGCGACAGCCGGCCGATGGCGCGAAACACTTCCTGCATGGTCGGCGCCGAGCCGAGGATCTCGGGCGCGTCCGCCGCCACTTCCTCGGCCGGCACTTCACGCATCGATTCATCCAGTGCCCGCCGGATCAGGTCGACCGCGTGGTCGACATCGAACGGCTTCGGCAGGTATTCAAAAGCACCGCCCTGGAATGCCGCCACCGCGCTCTCCAGGTCCGAGTACGCGGTCATGATGATGATCGGCGTGGTCGGCATCCTGGCCTTGAGCTGTTGCATGAATTCCAGCCCGGACGCGCCCGGCATGCGGATATCGCTGATCACCACCTGCGGCGGGCTTTTCTGCAGCGCGTCCAGGCCGTCCTGCGCGGCGGCAAACGACTGGAACGCAATGCCTTCGCGCGACAGTGCCTTTTCGATTACCCAGCGGATCGATTTGTCGTCGTCGATGATCCAGACAGGACGCATGTATTCACTTTCAATGGTGGTTGTTTGGTGCGGCATTCATGCTCTGGCTTTCGCGCACCGGCAGCAGGATGGTGAAGCGGGTCTCGCCGGGCACGCTGTCGCATTCGATGATTCCGCCGTGCTGGCTGACCAGGTTTTGCGCCAGCGACAGGCCAAGGCCGGTGCCGCCGTCGCGGCCCGACACCAGCGGATAGAAAATCCGGTCACGCAGCTCTTCCGGCACGCCCGGGCCGTTGTCGACGATCTGCACCTGGATGGCATGGCGATAGCGCTGCTTGGCCAGCGTCACCTGCCGCGCCACGCGCGTGACCAGGCGGATCTGCCCGCGTCCGTGCATCGCCTGGGCGGCATTGCGGGCAATATTCAGCAGCGCCTGGATCAGCGGCTCCTTGTCGGCAATGAACTCGGGCAGGCTGGTGTCGTAGTCGCGCACCAGATTGATGCCTGCCGGAAACTCCGCCAGCACCAGGGTGCGCACCCGCTCCAGCACTTCGTGAATGTTGAGCCGCGCCAGTTGCGGCAGCCGGTGCGGGGTGAGCAGGCGATCCATCAGGGTCTGCAACCGGTCTGCTTCCTTGACGATTACCTGCGTGTACTCGCGGAGTTCTGCCTCCGCCGGCAAGCCCTGCAGTTCGCGCTCCAGCAGTTGCGCCGAGCCGCGAATGCCGCCGAGCGGATTCCTGATCTCGTGCGCCAGATTGCGGATCAGTTCGCGATTCAACTGCTGCCGCTCGATGATCTTTTCCTCGCGCGCGATCTTGAGCTGCTGATCGAGGGCATGAAATTCAAGCACCAGCGCGCCGCGCTCGGCCGGCGATGCCACGCAGGCCGAATGCAGCACCGCGCCGGACGCCGTCTCCAGGGTCAGCTCGTTCTCGTTGAAACCGGCATCGTTCCTGACCACCTGGTCGAGCATGGAAAACAACTGCTGGTTGCCGGCGTGTGCGGCGGAGAAAATGCGTGCGAGCGGCTGCCCGACCGCGCTCTTCAGGCTGAAGGCAAACAGGTTCTCGGCGGCAGGGTTGGCGTGCATCAGTACAAATGATCGATCAGTCACCATCACGGCCGTCGATAGCTGTTCCAGGCCGGCGTAATGGGATGGTTGAGGTGGATTGGGAGGCGACATGTTTAAAAAGCAAGTTCTGCGCCATCACTGCGCGCGCTGTCGGGCAGGATCGCGCCGATGGGGCAGGATAGCGCCGAAAGCGTGTCACTGCATAACTTGGCCCGGCAGCCGGGCGCCAGTGACGCGATGAAAAAAACGCCGGAAGCTCATCACTTCCGGCGTTCAAAAATCGATCGGCAACCCGATCGAAAGGAGACGTCAGGCTAGCGCGCGCTGGCCAGTTTTTCGCGCAAGCCCTGCAACTGGTTTTCGTGCATCGCAACCTGATCCTGCAGGTTGCGCACGCGCTCGAAGTGGCGCTCGATCTCGGCGCGCAATTCCGGTGAGATCAACGGCTTCTGTGCGGTTGCGGCTTCAGCCGTATTTGAGAACCTGGCGCGCATGGCGCGAATGCTGGCCGATTGCTTCTGTTCTTCCGCCAGTCTCGCCCTGGCCGCGGCGAGCATCTGTTCGCCGGACTGCAACTCGGACTCAAGCAGGCTGTTGCGTGCCTCGTCGCGACGCTGCAGTGTCAGCTGGTTGACCGCGTCATTGGCGGCGGCCCCGCTGTCTTTCTGGGGTGCCGGCAGGCTGGTCGGCTGCGCCCGTATGGCCGACGAAAGCGGCATCACGCTGGCAACCTGGATCGGTGCCGGCGCCGGCGCAGGCACCGCCGCGTTCAACGGGGCCGCCTTGACCGCAACCACGGTCGCTACCGGCACTGGCGCGGCCGCTGCGCTCGCCGACGGATTGCGCAACGAACCGGTGGGTGTCGACGGAATGATCGTCAGCGGCTCCAGCTCCACCCGCACGCCACCCTTGATCGGCGAATTGGCATACGTTACGCGTCCCTGTTCATCGACGTGCTTGTAGATCACCGTCGAGGCAGGCGCGGACGAATTGGCTTGTGCCAGCACCACGCCGGGCAGCAGCACTAACGCAATACCGAGGATTTTCGTGCGCTGAATCATGATGAGCCACCGTCAAAGGGTGCGTTCCGGACAGGCGTGGAACGGTCTATGAGCATACGGCCCAGAAAAATCTTTTTCAACTCAATGAGTTGTGGTGTTTCGCTGGTCGGAACACCATAGGTAGATTCGGGCGCAAATAGTTCGCGTATTTAGCCTCCGCGAGGCGTGCCACGCACGGGCGACACAAAAGGCAAGGGTGAAGCGGTTACCCGCTTCACCCTTGCCAGTCCGGCCGTCTTCCGCATCGCGCCGGGATCGGCGCGGGCGGATCAGGACGAGTAGTACATATCGAACTCGACCGGATGGGTCGTCATGCGGAACCGCGTCACGTCCTGCATTTTCAGCTCGATGTAGGCGTCGATCATTTCATTGGAGAATACGCCGCCGCGGGTCAGGAACTCGCGATCCTTGTCGAGGTACTCAAGCGCCTGCTCGAGCGACGAACAGACGGTCGGGATCTTCGCATCCTCTTCCGGCGGCAGGTCATACAGGTTCTTGTCGGCCGGGTCGCCCGGGTGGATCTTGTTCTGCACGCCGTCTAGACCCGCCATCATCATTGCCGCAAACGCCAGGTACGGATTTGCGGTCGGATCCGGGAAACGGACTTCAATCCGGCGCGCCTTGTCCGATTGCACATAAGGCACGCGGATCGAAGCGGAGCGGTTGCGCGCCGAATACGCCAGCTTGACCGGCGCCTCGAAGCCCGGCACCAGACGCTTGTAGGAGTTGGTGCCCGGATTGGTGATGGCATTGAGCGCGCGCGCATGCTTGATGATGCCGCCGATGTAGTACAGCGCGAATTCCGACAGGCCCGCATAGCCGTTGCCGGCAAACAGGTTCTTGCCGTCCTTCCACACCGACTGGTGCACATGCATGCCGGAGCCGTTGTCGCCGACCACCGGCTTTGGCATGAAGGTCGCGGTCTTGCCGTAGCTGTGGGCGACATTGTGGACCACGTACTTCAGACGCTGGATCCAGTCGGCGCGCTGCACCAGCGGTGCGAACTTGGTGCCGATTTCGCATTGGCCCGGGGCCGCGACTTCGTGGTGATGCACCTCGACTTCGACGCCGACTTCTTCGAGCGCCAAACACATGGCCGAACGCATGTCCTGGAAGGAATCGACCGGCGGAACCGGGAAGTAGCCGCCTTTGACCGGCGGACGATGGCCGAGATTGCCGCCTTCAAACTTGGTGCCGGTGGACCAGGGTGCTTCTTCGGAATAGATCTTCACGCCGCAGCCGGACATGTCGACATTCCACTCGACCGCGTCAAAGATGAAAAACTCGGGTTCGGGACCGAAGTAGGCAACATCGCCGATGCCGCTCGATTTCAGGTAAGCCTCCGCCCGGCGTGCCAGGGAACGCGGGTCGCGGTCATATCCCTTGCCGGTGGACGGCTCGATCACGTCGCAGGAAAGCACCAGGGTCGCCTCATCGAAAAACGGATCAATGAAGGCTGAGTCCGGGTCGGGCATCAGGATCATGTCGGAAGCCTCGATGCCCTTCCAGCCGGCAATCGAGGAGCCGTCAAACGCATGGCCTTCGGTGAACTTGTCTTGGTCGAATGCCTTGGCCGGAACGGTAACGTGCTGCTCCTTGCCTTTGGTGTCGGTGAAACGGAAGTCAACAAACTTGACTTCGTTTTCTTTTGCCATTTTCAAAACATCTGCGACTGCCATGGTTTTCTCCTGGAGTGGGTCGTAATTCAAACAATTGGAAACTTGGGAAATATAGAAATAGCAGAAAACATGCCATGCCCGGTCTTTTGCTAAATTATTGAATATCTATCGTTTTTAACACTTGATGCACCGCAGTAGCACCATAACTGTGCGCAAAATCATGAAATGCACCATTTTGGGATTAAGGTGGAATTGTCGCCAACCCGCATAATATATATGCATGATGCGGCGGATCGTTGCGTCAGGTCATTTCCCGCCAACAATTACTTATCCCATGACTGATCGGTACGCCATCATCGGCCATCCTGTGGCGCATTCAAAGTCACCGGAAATCCATGCCATGTTTGCCCGCGAGACCGGCCAGGACCTGACCTATGAACGGTTGCTCGCGCCGCTGGACGGCTTTCATCAGGTGGTCGAACAATTCCGGCGTGACGGCGCGCGCGGCGCCAACGTCACCGTACCGTTCAAGCTCGACGCGTTTCACTATGCCGGTGAGCTGACGGACCGTGCCCGGCTGGCAGGCGCGGTCAATACGCTCAGGTTCGATGCCGACCGGATCGTGGGCGACAACACCGACGGTGCCGGGCTCTATGCCGACCTGGTCAACAACCTCGGCGTGGTGCTGTCCGGTGCACGCATCCTGGTGGTCGGCGCCGGCGGCGCGGCGCGGGGCGTCATCGGGCCGCTGCTGGCGGCGAAACCGGCGCAGCTGGTGATCACCAACCGCACCGCCCATCGGGCAGAAGAGGTGGCGCGGCAGTTCGACGGCGGACCGATTGCCCTGACGCTGCAACAGTTGCCTGCGCAACGATTCGACGTCGTCGTCAACGCCACCTCGGCCAGCCTGTCAGATAGCATGCCGCCGATCCCGGTTTCATGCTTCGATGCCGGATCGCTCGCCTACGACATGATGTACGGCATCGGCCAAACTCCGTTTCTCGCCCTGGCAAGCCAGGCCGGCGCACGCACCGCGGACGGGCTGGGCATGCTGGTGGAGCAGGCCGCCGAGGCGTTCTTTGTCTGGCGCGGCGTGCGTCCGGCGACATTGCCGGTGATCCAACGCCTGCGCGGGTAGCGACCCCGACATGATGCGCAAAGCCCTGCACGCACTGCTGGCACTGATCGGGCTGATCATCGCTGCCTTCCTCGCTTACCAGGGTTACGTGCTGTTGCGACTGTGGTGGTGGACCGACCACAACCCGGCCTCGACCGCATTCATGGATTCTCGGCTGGCGGTGCTGCGCGAGAAAAAACCCGAGGCAAAGCTGAAGCAGCAGTGGGTGCCGTACGGCAAGATTTCGAGTCACCTGAAGCGAGCCATCCTGGTGGCGGAGGACGACAAGTTCATCGATCACGAGGGCTTCGACTGGGAGGGGATCCAGAAGGCGCTGGAGAAGAACCAGAAAAAGGGCAAGGTCGTCGCCGGTGGCTCAACCATTTCACAGCAGCTGGCGAAGAACCTGTTCCTATCGGGAGATCGCAGCCTGATCCGAAAGGGCGAGGAAGCCATCATCACCATCATGCTGGAATGGGTCATGGACAAGGAACGGATACTAGAGATCTATCTCAACGTCATCGAGTGGGGTGACGGGGTGTTCGGCGCCGAAGCCGCCGCGCGGCATTACTTCGGTGTTTCCGCGAGCCAGCTGTCGGCTGAGCAGGCGGCACGGCTGGCGGCCATGGTGCCGCGCCCGCGATTTTATGACCGCAACCGCAACGCGCCGTGGCTGCTGCGGAAAACCCAGATCATCCTCGAGCGCATGCCGCGCGCGCAGCTACCCTGACAGGACAAGACGATGGAATTGCTGCAGTGGATCTTCTTTGGCCCCGCCCGGCTGATCGCCGCGTGGCATTACGCCGGGGTGCTGTTCGCCGCGTGTCTCATCCTGCCCCAACTGTGGCTGCACTGGCGGCAGCAACGGCCGTGGGACCGGCAGCTGTTTCGCCAGCCGGGCGTGTTCGCCGGCATCCTGTGGCTGATTTTCAACGGCTATGAATTGCAGATGGCGGCAATTGCCAGCAAGGTCGACGGCGGCTTGCTGCGAATAGACCTGATGGTGCTGGTGCCGATACTCTATGTGCTTACCGCATTCGCGGTGGCGTCGATGGCCAGGCCGACTCAGCAACCGCCTGCCTTGCTGGACGATGAACGCAAAGACTGACCGCGGTCGGGAAGACCGGGCCGGATCGCTGGCGCGCGGCGCAGCCTAGCGGGAGGGGCGATCGTGCCTTGGCCGCGGAATGTTGCGCGGGCGGGACGACGAACGATTGAGCGGATGTGATCGCATGGTGAATAATCCGATCCGGCGGTGTGGGGTGGTCTCGCCACACCATCCCGCAGGATCGGAGTCTGATTGCCTTGCCGCTTAGCCCATTGGCTTGATGAGCGGGGTGATCACCGGGGTGACCATCGGGGCAGGTTTTGCCGCAGCGGGTTTTGCCGCAGCCTTTTTCTTGGGGGCAGCCTTCTTCTTGGCAGGCTTTTTCTTCGCGGCCGGTTTTTTGGCAGCGGGTTTCTTGGCTGCTTTCTTGGCTGCTGGCTTCTTCGCTACTTTTTTCGCGGCCGGTTTTTTGGCAGCGGGTTTCTTTGCGGCTTTTTTGGCAGCGGGTTTCTTCGCTGCTGGTTTCTTTGCTGCCTTCTTGGCTGCTGGTTTCTTAGCGGCCTTCTTGGCGGCGGGTTTCTTTGCTGCCGGCTTCTTTGCTGCTGGTTTCTTTGCTGCCGGCTTCTTTACAGCTTTTTTAGCTGCCGGTTTTTTCTTGGCTGTTGCCATGAGTAACTCCTTTCGATGGTTGGACCGAATTGCTTTATTAGCAGGACGGCGATCAATTGCCGGCCTACCAAGCATCCGTTCTGTCGAACGACTGAGTTATGGCTAACTGCAGCAGACTGGTTTCAGTAGCAGAGCAACCTTCACTCAACCCGGTTGCTTCAGCGCACTAAAACGAAAAATGAGACAAGTGAGCTTCTACAACACGGGCACTTGGTGAAGCGGATTCTATTACAGAAGTTTTTTTGAACACCAGTTTTGGAACATGTCAAGGGTGATTATTTGCACACGCCATTTGCGCAATGGTATCGAGTCAACACCAACGTCCTGCGCCCTGTTGCGCTTGCACGCCAAATCGCGGCACACCTAGACCGTTTCGCCCGCCACGATGTCATCGAAAGTTTCGCGCCGGCGAACCACGCGCGACGCGGCGCCGTCCACCATCACCTCGGCCGCGCGCGGCCGCGTGTTGTAATTCGACGCCATCGCAAAGGCATACGCGCCGGCAGACAGTATCGCCACCAGGTCGCCCTCGGCCGCGCGCAACGTGCGACCGTGCGCGAGTACGTCGGTGCTCTCGCAAACGGGCCCCACCACGTCGTAGGTGCGCGCTTCCGCGTCGCCCGGCGACACCATCACCACCTCGTGATAGGCCTGGTAAAGCGGCGGCCGGATCAGGTCGTTCATCGCCGCATCGACCACCAGGAAATCCTTCGCCTCGGTCGGCTTCACGTACTCGACGCGCGTCAGCAGCAGCCCGGCGTTGCCCACCAGCATGCGGCCGGGCTCGAGCAGCAATTCAACGTCGCGCTCACCGAGGCTGTCCTGCAGGGCGCGCGCATACGCGCCGAGCTCGATGGTCTGTTCGTCCTTGTAGGTAATGCCGATGCCGCCGCCCGGGCAGATGTGGTGCACCGCAATACCTTCCCTGCCCAGCGCGTCGGCCAGCGCGACGATGCGGCTCATCGCCTCGCGCAGCGGCGCATCGTCGGTCAGCTGCGAACCGATGTGGCAATCGACACCGGCCACCTCGATATGCGGCAGCGCCGCGGCCTTGCGATATACGTCCAGCGCGCGATCAAAGGCGACGCCGAACTTGTTGTTCCTCAGGCCGGTTGAGATGTAGGGATGGGTTTTGGCGTCGACATCGGGATTGACCCGCAGGCTGACGCGGGCGCGCCGGCCAACGGCGGCGGCCACCGCATTGAGCCGGTCAAGCTCCGGCTCGCTCTCGATGTTGAAACACTTGATATCGCATTCCAGCGCCAGCTTCATCTCGGCCGCCGTCTTGCCGAGGCCGGAAAACACCACCTTGCGCGGGTCGCCGCCGGCCCGCAGCACACGCTGCAGTTCGCCGCCGGACACGATGTCGAAGCCGGCGCCGAGCCGCGCGAACAGGCTTAACACCGCCAGGTTCGAATTGGCCTTGACCGCATAACAGATCAGGTACGGCCGGCTGCCGCGCGCCGCCCGCAGCGCCGCATCGAGCTTCCGGTAGGCGCCGGTCAATGCCGCCTGCGAGTAGACGAAGCACGGTGTTCCGAATTGCGCGGCCACGTCGGCCAGTCGCACCTGCTCCATCATCAGGTCGCCATCCGCATCGCGGCTGACGCTGAAGTTGTCGAGACCGGCGCTCACGAAGCGTCTGCCGTGACCAGCGCCTTTGGCGTCTCCGGCGGCAGTTTCAGCGGGCCCTTCTGGCCGCAGCCGCAGAGACCGGGGATGGCGAGCAAAGCGAATAGAATGGCAGTGAGTCGGCGCATATGCGTAGGCAAAATCTGGGTGGGTGAAAAATGCTGAAAGGATGGTATCACGGCGATGAATAGCCCTTTTCCGCTGGAAGAAAGCGACTATCACCAGCGTGTCGACGCGGTGCTGGAGGCGGTGGAGGCGGCGCTGGAGGCGGCCGACGCCGATATCGATAGCGAGATCAACGGCGGCATCCTGACGCTGGAGTTTGCCAACCGCAGCAAGATCATCGTCAACCGCCAGACGCCCAATCGCGAGATCTGGGTGGCGGCCAAATCCGGCGGCTTCCATTTCTATTTTGATGGCGCCGCCTGGCGCGATACGCGCAGCAACGAGTCGCTGGAATCGCTGCTGTCGCGGGTGGTGTCCGAGCAAAGCGGCTGCGTGACGCCAATCACAATTTGAGCCGGAATGGAACGGCGGAATGATGGCCGCAGCGCCGATTCCGGCCGCTTGATAAAAGTTGTTCCCTCGTTTAGTATCGGATCAACACCAAAATAACGTGGTTAAAAATTGGCTTGATACAGTGTCGACTCGAAACTATATTTTGTATGCGGCCCGCCAGGGCAACAAAATTGCCGGCGCCTGGTAGCGGCATCAGCGACCTTGGATAAGAGTCCTCTCGTCCTTCTTGAGCTGGTCGAACGCCTCGGCAACCTGATGCGCGCCGAGTTCCGCCGCATCGGCAGCGATGAACAGCTTCAGCCGGTCCACGTCCACGCACTGGTCTACCTGGCGCGGGCCAACCGCTACTCCAATACGCCCCAGGCGATGGCCGAGTATCTGGGCCTGACCAAGGGCACCATGTCGCAAAGCCTGCTGCTGCTGGATCGCCGCGGCCTGATCGAGCGCTACCAGGACGACCTCGATCGTCGCGTCGTCCGGCTGAGGCTATCGGCCAGCGGCGACCAGTTCCTGGCCGAGGCGCAGCCACAGAATGCATGGCAGCAGGCGACCCGCAACATCAGCCCCAACCGGATCCGCAACGCGGTATCGGCACTGCGCGAAACCCTGACCACCTTCCAGGCCGACAACGAAGGCCAGCCGTTCGGCGCCTGCCATGGTTGCCGGCACTTCGAGCGCCTGTCGGCGCGGGCCTATCGCTGCGGATTGATGGGTGACCGGCTATCCGGACCCGAGACGCGGCGGATTTGCTGGCTGTATGAGGAGAAGGGGACGGGGGCAGAGGAGGAAGACGAGGATGAGGAATAGGGCGGGTGCCATATATGTATTGGGCGGCTACTCCCAAAATTCGTCATTCCCGCGAAGGCGGGAATCCAGGTTTTCGCAAAGGGCTGCCGGTGTTCCTCCGCCGAGGTGGCAAGCCGCGGGTTGACCATGTCACCGGTCAGTACACTCAGAAACAGTAAGAAGGCAAAGAAAGGCGGTCTGGCCG
Organism: uncultured Burkholderiales bacterium; assembly: GCA_964417885.1. GTDB lineage: Bacteria > Pseudomonadota > Gammaproteobacteria > Burkholderiales > Usitatibacteraceae > UKL13-2. The sequence goes on from CAYQKN010000118.1 coordinate 10,380, forward strand.
ACTGCTCACCGCCGTCGTGTCCGAACCTGAAGCATCACGCCAACCGCTTCCTCGCCCGCGCCACCGCCAACCTGACCTGCGCCGGCGCCGTCCCTCCCACATGATTCCGGCTCGCCACCGACCCTTCCGGCGACAGCACGCCATAAACATCCTCACCGACCAGCGCCGAATATCCGCGCAGCACGTCGAGCGGCAGCTCCGCCAGATCCTTCCCCAGCTTCTCCGCATCCCGCACCGCCCGCGCCACCACTTCATGCGCGTCGCGGAAGGCGAGACCCTTCTTCACCAGGTAGTCGGCCAGGTCGGTCGCCGTGGCAAACCCGCGCAACACCGCAGACCGCATCCGCTCCGGCCGCACCTCGATCGCCGCCGCCAGGTCGGCCATGATGGTCAGCGAGTCGCGCACCGTGTCGACGGTGTCGAACAGCGGCTCCTTGTCTTCCTGGTTGTCCTTGTTATAGGCCAGCGGCTGCCCCTTCATCAGCGTCAGCAGCGCAACCAGGTGTCCGTTGACGCGCCCGGTCTTGCCGCGGATCAGTTCCGGCACGTCGGGATTCTTCTTCTGCGGCATGATCGAGCTGGAATAGCAGAACCGGTCCGGCAGGTTGATGAAGCCGACGCTCTGGCTCATCCAGATGATCAGTTCCTCGGAAAAGCGCGACAGGTGGGTCATCACCAGTGCCGCGGCGGAGACGAATTCGATGGCGAAATCGCGGTCGGAGACAGCGTCCAGCGAGTTTTCGCAAACCCCGTCGAAGCCCAGCTCCCGCGCCACCGACTCCCGGTCGATCGGATAGCTGGTGCCGGCCAACGCAGCCGCGCCAAGTGGTAACCGGTTCACCCGCTTGCGGCAATCGACCATCCGTGCCTCGTCGCGTGCCAGCATTTCGACATAGGCCATGAGGTGATGGCCGAAGGTCAC
>CAYQKN010000119.1:0-11070 GCA_964417885.1 uncultured Burkholderiales bacterium
GGCACACCGGCGAGGAGGGCGGGCACGATTTCATCTACCTGTTCACCCGCATGGGGCTGCTGCCGCGCGCGCAGGGCATCGGCTGGCTGATCCACAAACTCGGTGCCGCGCTGGTGCTGGTTTCGCTGTTCTGGGCAGCGTGGCTGCTGTGGCAGCAGCGCAAGCGCGTGTCGGCAACGCCGTTGCTTGACGACGAAACCTGAGCCGGCCTGCCGGTTGTGATCCCCGGTTGCAGTTGGGGGCGACCCGCTGCAGGTTGCGCCTCGCCGCAAACCGGGCGGGCGAGATGCCCGCTTTCCCGCAATCGGTGGCTAGGCCTCGACCGGCTGGGCCTGCGGTGAGCCGAACTGCAAAAGCAGTTTCTTGACCAGCGACGGGTTGGCCTCGATCAGCTCGCGTGTCAGCGGCATGTCGCCCGGCTCGACGCCGTCGTGACGGCCGCCCGGCGTGGTGTCCGCATCGAGGTCACGAAACCCCATCGACCAGCCGGCAAACTGCCGCACCGCGATCTGCTGGCGCGAGCAGATGAAGAAGGCGCCGTGCCGCCGATCCTGGCTGATGGCGTCGGCCAGCCTGCACACGTGTTTGCGTTCGCCTTCCAGCGCCTGGACAAAGGTGCCCTGCCAATACAGCAGCAGGCCGGTGATGCCGGTCCGGCTGTTGGCGACGCGGCTGCGGTGCAGCAGCGATGGCAGGTCAGCGGTGTCGAAGGGCCGGTTCTGCCGGCTGGTATAGACCAGGGAATACAGCATGTTTTTCCATCGCGTATTTGCCGCGGGCGACCTTCAGGGATCGCGCGTGGCGGGGTATCGGCTGGTTGTCGCGGCGGGCAGGTCCGGCGCGTCGCCCGCGCGGTTGGTCATGGCGCCTGGCGCGCCGGACCGGGCGTCGGCTTGCCGTGCTGCGCCATGCCGGCGCCGGACTATTTTGGTGGATTGGACTTGCCGCCGGTCTTGAAAGTCGGACTGGAGTGATCGTTGGCCTGCCCCGGCAGTGGCGAAGGCGTCTGGGCTGACTTAGGCACATCAGGAGCCGGCATCGGCGGCACCACCACCGGTGCGGTGATCGGCGGTGGCGGGTTGATCCTGTTGCAACCGGCCGGAATCAGCGCGGCGGCGAAGCAGGCGGCGGTCAGATATAGCGAACTCTTCATTGTCATGTCCGGTGGATTCGCGTCCGGCAGCGGCAGTTGCCGCGGCCTTCGCGCGAGGTGGACAGCGGCGATGCGCCGCTGTCCCGATACCTGCTAGCGCCAGTTCGGACGCTGGCTGTACGGATACTCGTCGGAGATGCGGCGACCGGAGGAGATCCTGTCGTTGAAGCCGGCCGGCAGCCTGGAATACTCGCCCGGACCGAAGGTGCGGCACTCGCCGTTGAAGTTGGCGTCGCTGCAGAACATCCAGTAGCCCGATTCGACACGCAGTGAAGAGGCGCGATCGTTGAAGCCGCTATTCTCGAAATTGGGCATGGCGTTGTTGCGCATCGACATCGAGCGTCCGCCCATGTCGACGTGTTCGTACAGGGTCGCGCGCGCGCCCCCTCTATTGCGGGCCGGTTCCGGCATGCGGCCGTTGTAACCGCGATCGGAGCCGGCGTTGCTGGCGAGCGGCCGCACCGAACTGACACGGCCGGTCAATCCGCCGAGGCCGGGATAGCGCCCCGGTCCCAGCACCTGGCAGTCGCCGCCGAAATCGGCGTCGACGCACACTTCCCACTGGCCGCGATTGACGATCGCCGAGCGCGCGCGGTCGTTGAATCGCGTGTTGCCCAGGTTGGACATGGTCTGGTCGACGGTCATTTCACGACCGGCGAAATTGGCATCTTCATAAAACGTGACGGTGGCAGATGCGCTGCCGGCGGCGGCGAGGCAGAGGGCTGCGACGAGCGTGCTGAGTGTTTTTTTCATGTTGAAAATCCTTTGGTGTAGGGAGAATGAATGTCAAACGGCAGTGGTCAGGACCGGGCCGGCGCGGGGGCGAGGTTGCCGCCCTCGTTTTCCCAGTCGCGTACGTCGCTCTTGTGCTGCTGCCTGTCGGCAAGCTGGTGTCTGACATGCCGGCGCTGCGCAAGTACCGCACCGATTGCGACGCCGCCTGCCAGTGCAAGCAGCCATGTCCAGTTTCTGTTGATCATCGTCGGGGTTCCTTGCGGTTTACGGGCAGGATTGCAGCTTGAGCGCGACGCGAAATGCTGTCGGTGCGCTGACGCACAGATCGCATCCGTGCCGCATCGCATGCGGCGATTTCAATGTGTGCTGACAGACAGAGCGGTGCGCGACGGGCGTCTATTCTCGGCACTGACTGCGGGGCATGCGTACAAGCAGCCGGCAGCACGCGTCAATCAGCGGACGCAGTCACGAACAAGAACCAGACAATCATTTACCGGAGAATCAAATGAACTACGTGGAACGCGACCAATTCGGCATGTACAAGAGCAGCATCGGCATCGTGCCCGGGCCGGAAATGAAGCACGGGCCCGGACCACACCTGATGGGTGCGGATACCCTGGTCGGCAACGACGTCTTCAACAAGCAGGGCGAGGACCTGGGCGACATCAAGGAAATCATGCTCGACATGCGCAGCGGCAGGGTCGGCTACGCCGTGCTCTCGTTCGGCGGCTTCCTCGGCATGGGCGAAAAGCTGTTTGCGGTGCCATGGAATGCGCTGACCCTCGACACCGAGAACAAGCGCTTTGTGCTGAACGTCGACAACGAGCGGCTCAAGCAGGCACCGGGTTTCAACAAGGAAAAATGGCCGGACATGGCCGACCAGGCCTGGGCCAAGGAAATCCACTCCTACTACGGCACCGAGCCGTATGCGGAACTGCCGCGGGTCTAGCCTGAATCGCGACTGGCAGCAGGGCTGCCGGTCGCGCCCCGGTTGGTCCGGCTAGGCCTGGTCGCGGCAAAAATGCAGGAAATGTCCTTTGTATCGCTCGCCGCTTTGCTGCGTGGCGGCGGCGCGCGAGACCACGCTGCTGAAACCCGCCGCAGCCATGCGACGGCAGAATGCATTGCGGTTGCCGCGATCCGGGTCGACGATGATGACGCTCGCGCGGCGCTCCGCATGCCGGTCGATGAAACCCGCCAGCGTGGCGGGCTGATTGCGTTCGTACAGCACGTCGCTGGCGATGATCAGGTCGAAGCGTCCCAATGACTGGTTGTCGCGGTCCCAGTGACCGGTCCGGTAGTCGAGCGGCCTGAGCCCGTTGAGCCGCAGGTTTTCATTGAGAAAGGCGGCCGCCAACGGATGGCGGTCGCTGGCGGTAATGTCGCCCTCGCGCCGGTGAATCACCAGGCTTGCCAGCGCCAGCCCGCAGCCGATCTCGAGGATGCGCTTGCCGGCGATGTCCTGCGTCTGCATCGCGTCCGCGAGGATGCGCGCCGAGGGCCAGACCAGGCCGAACATCGGCCACGCGGCGCTGGAGATGCCGGCCGCCTCGGCGAGGCCGTCGCGGTCCGCATATTGCAGGTTGTCGCGCAACGAGCGGATCTCGAACGCCGAGCCGCCGAGCGCGAACTGTTCGTGCTTGACCAGGTATCCGGGCATGACGTGATGACGCAGCCTGATGCGGGCACCGGGGTGCCGGCAATTAGTCTGCCAGTGCCGCCGGCCGGTCGAGCAGATCGGGGGACGGCGTCAGCACCGTATCGATGCCGAACAGGACCCCGTTGCGGCAGCCGATATTGCCGGTGGTGACGTGCGCGCCGTCAACCATGATGCGGCCGTCGCCGGTGACCACGCGCAGCATGTTTCCCTGCATCGTCTTCGAGCGATAGGACAGGCTGCCGCTTGATGGCACCTTGCTCGGCAGGATATGGAATTTGATCACCTGGATCAGCCGGTTGCGATCCGTCAGCAGGGTTTCGAAGGTGCCTTCGGGAAGTCTGCCGATGGCCTCGTCGGTCGGCGCAAAGACGGTGAAGGGCCCGGCGCCCTTGAAGGTGCGGGTCAGGTCGGCGGCCTTGAGCGCGCGCAGCATCATGCTGAACAGGCCGGCCGCGCTCGCATTCTCGACAATGTCGAGCGTGTCTGTTCTGGCGGGGGCGAGGATGCGGGTGCTCACGCTGATTCTCCGGTTGGCTGCGGGGCGCGGTCCGTTGCGCGTGCCGGCTGCGCACTGGTCGCCGCCTGGCGGGCATGGGGGTGGTGACAGGCGCGTTGCCGTTTCACTTGGCGGTCAGGACGGTGTAGAGGTGGGCCACCAGCATCAGGCCGACAAAGATGCTGGGGGTGTAACCGCGGCCCCACATCTTGCTGTAGTTCCAGATCGGCAGCACCGCCACGACCAGCGCGATCAGTCCGATGAAAATCATGGTCGATATACTCATGTTGTCTCCGAAGAGGTGCGCTGCTGACAACGTAAGTACACCGAGGTTTGATATCGCCGCCAAACGGGCCGGTTGCATGTCCGATATCGATAGTCCCTGCATCATGACAGACATGGTTGCCGGCCGTTGGCCTATTTCCGGCTTATTTTTGATTGCTGTGTGTGCTGGCGAACATATGGGCGCCGCTGCCGGCGCGTGCCGCGGTCGGACGCCTTTATCCATCGGCCTCGCCAGCCATTTTCGGCCTGCGAGCCGCGCCAGTGGCGGGGTTTGCCGGCGCGGCGGGGTGGTCCCGGTCTACGGGACGCGATGCGCGGTGCGCTTGATGCCGTTCTGCTCGATGACAAATTCTGCCGCGCGGCCATCCTTGATTTCGCCGAAGGTAATGACGATCGGCGCGACCTTTGCAAAGAAGCGCGCGCTGGTCTCCGGAAAAATCTCGAATTCGCCCTGCCGGGTGGCCTGCGCGGTCACCTTCCCCTCGCTCACGCGGATGACGATGCTCATGTCATCGGTCAGCCGATAGCTGCCGGCATAGCGCGCCAGCACGTCGGCACCGACGCTTACAACTTTCGGAAACTCGCGCGGCGCGAGGCTGTGACGCCGATCCATCAGGTGAAGGGCGATATCCATCAGCGGCACCGAAGTATTGGCGATGATGAACACGCCTTCCCGCGCGTCGCGATCGACCATCAGCGAGCTCGAGGAGCCGAAGGTGCCGCCGTCGTGATTCATGAATGTGCGACCGGCGAACGGAATGCTCATCCAGGCCAGCCCGATCGGGTTGATGCGGCCCGGCCCGATCTCGCGGGTGGTGGTGGCGAGGCTGATCGCTTTCGCCAGCGTGCTGTCTTTCAGCGCGGCAATGGCCTCGACGTATCGCCCCATGTCGCCGGCGGTGGAACGCACCGCACCGGCGCCAGCGTGCGCCAGCGGCATCACCCAGGCTGGAGTCGGCCGCAGGTTGGCGTCGTGCGGCTGTACCAGGCGGTCGGCGAACTTGGCGGCGTCGCTGGTGGTGCCGGTCATCGCCAGCGGCTTCAGCACCCGCTCGGTGAGCAATGCATCGTAGGAGTCGGCACCGGCCGCGCGCACCAGCACGTATCCCAGCAGGCCGAAGCCGATGTTGGAATATTCGTATTGCGCATTGCGCGCGCGGGTGGCGGTGAAATTCTTGATGAAGTCGAGCAGGTCTGCCTCGGTGTAATCGGCATACGGATTCTTCGCATCGCGCGGCAGCATGTTGCTGGCCAGTCGCGGCAGCCCGGAGCGCTGGGTGGCCAGGTCGACCAGCCGGATCGCCACGCCATCCTTGTCGCGCAGCTTGAGGCCGGCGGGCAGGAACTTCTCGACCGGGTCGTCGAGCCTGGCTTCGCCTTTCTCGTCGGCAATCGCTAGCAGCAATCCGGTGAAAGTTTTGGTGACCGAACCGATTTCGAGCAGGTTGTCGGCGGCCAGCGGCTGGCCGTCGCGTGCCACACCGGCCGTCACTACGCGGATGCCGCCGGCATCGACCAGCGCCACCGCCACGCCTTTGGCGCGCTGGTTGGCAATCAGGTGCTTGTCCAGCAGCGCCGCCACTTCGGCATTGGTCGGCAGGGCCGCCATCGCGGGCAGGGACAGTAACAGCGGCAGCAGCAGGCCGGCGAGAACGGGTTTGCGCATGGTTGACTCCCAAAAAGATGGCCTACTGTGGCACCGGTCATGACCCCGGGCAAGCCTTGGCCGATGAATCCGCCGCCCGGCGCGATGAATTGCCGATTGCGGTGATGGCTGGCTACGGCAACAGTTTCCAGGCCCGCAGCAATTCGCGCAGCGCCTCGGGCTTGTTGGTGGGGGCGTTGTTGCCGGCCTGGTCGCGGCTGTTGGCGCCGTGACACGACGCGCACACCCGCACCTCACCCGGCTGCATCGTCACCCACACCCGCTCGCGCACCACCGGGTTGCCGGCGGCATCGGTCGATTGCCAGGCCAGCGCACGGCGGGCCGGCACGAATGCCGCCGATGAGCCATCGACGGCGATGCGCACGCTGCCGGCCGGACCGCCGGGGTTGGCGACGTTTTTCGATGCGGCCGGTTCGCGCAGCGGCTGCGCGAGTACGCGGCGGCCCGGCCCGGTGTAGCCGCGCACCAGGTCGCCCTGGAAAATCTGGAAGTGAGCGATGTCGTAGATTCGTCCGCCGCCCGGCTTGACCGTCTGCACGCCACCCGGTACCCGCAGGTTGAATGGCTGCTGCAGGTCGGCGCGGTCGCGCGTGGTCTGGTTGCGGGTCACGATCAGGGCGAGGTCGTTGTTGCGCAGCCAGGTTCGCAGCGCGTTCGGGTCGACATTCTCCTCGCTGAACACGGCACTTTCCGGCGCCTCCAGCGCCGCTGCCGGCCGCACCGGGCGCGGCCGCGCGACCACCTCCACCGCTTCCAGCTCCCACAGCATGCCACTGAAGCTGCGCAGCTCATCCGGGCTCCACCAGGAAACCGATTTGCTGATGCCGCCGGTCAGCGATGCACCCGGCTGGTAGAAGCCCGATGCGCCGTCAAGGGTCAACGGCTTCAGGCGGAAATCGGTCAGCAATGCGACGGTGGCCGAGGTGGCCGGCGAATGGGTGGCGATCAGCGCGCCGGAGGTCAGCGGCAGCGGATTGCGGAAGCGCCCGCCCGGCGATTGCAGGCCCATGCCGGGCGCGGTCACGTTGGTGATCACCATGCCCTCGGCGGACAGGTTCGGCGCGCCGGTCAGGCGCACGATCTGGTCCGAGGTCAGCGAACCGAATTCGCGCGCGCTGATGGCGAGATAGGTACCGGGCTGGGCCGGGTCCTCGCGCAGGTGGAACAGGCCGCCGTCCATGCGGATCGATTTGGTGTTGGCGTGCAGCGTGTCGTTGGTGAGATCGGACAGCGCGCTGTCGGTGGCGAACGATTTCGGCATGAAGCCGAACGACAGCTCGTGACGGCCGACGTGGTTCAGCGTTTCCTCGTCGGTGCCGTCTTCGTTGATCTGCCACGGGGTGAAGAAATTCGACGTGTAGCCGTTGACCGCGCCGAATGCCGGGCTGACGCTGTCGGCGCGGGTCTCCGGGTACACCTCGGCGCGGCTGTTCAGGGCCGCCGCACCCGCGGCTTCGCTGGCGTAGTTGAATGAGCCGTACGGCGGCGCCGACGGCGAGGCGCGATCGGCATCGGCCTGCTGGTCCTGCTGCAGGTGGTCCCATCGGGTGAAGATCACGCGGCCGAAACTGTCGATGGTGGGCGAGAACGCGCCGCTGGGGGCATGGTTCAGCAGCCGCAGGTCGCCGGTCAGCGGGTCCAGGCTCCAGATGCCGGTGACGGTGGCGGTGCTTTCGTATTCGTCGCGCTGCGGATACAGGTGCGCCTGGCCATCGCGCGGCCGGTCCGAGGTAAACAGGATGCGGTCGTCGGTGCCGTAGATCGGCGAGATGTTGTTGTAGGTGGCCGGCTGGTTCGGCACTTTGGTGACGACCGCCGACTGGCCTTTGCCGAGGCCGGTCACTTCGTAGAGCTGCCAGTAAAACGTCCGCACCTGGTAGCGCGCGGTCGGCGCGCCCACCACCATGCTGAATACCGCCTTGGTGCCGCTCCAGTGCACGGCCGGCTCGCGTACTGCAATGGCGTTGGCGCCCTGCATGCCGTCCATGCCGAAGCCGGCCTCGCGCGTCAGGTTGCGCAGCGTGCCGTCGTCATAGCGGATCATCAGGTCGCCGCCGCGCGCGACCTGGTCCATGGTGGCGGTGTGATTGCCGAAGGTCGAGGCGCGGCTGGCGAAATCGTTCATCGTCGGCACCTGGGTGGCGAACAGGATCGCGCTGGCCGCCGGCGGCGTGACCGGCCCGCCGGCGCGCGCCTTGATGGCGGCGATGTCGGCGGCGCTGACGAAGCCGGACGCGTTCACGTCCTGGCGGAAACTGGCGGCCGACGTCACGCGGCCGCTGTGTGCCCGGGCCGCGCTGACATCGGCGGCACCGGCGCCGGCGGCATTCTGCCGGCCACCGAGCATGAATTGCAGCGAGGCTGCGGCGTTGACTGCGGTGCCATTGACGTTCGGCACCGACACCGTCACGCGCTTCTTGTCCGCCACACCGGTCAACGTGACCACCGCATCGTGGCCGCTTGCCGCGGCGCTGCTGGCAACCGCGGCGGCGGCGTCGTCGACCGCCGCCGCGCCGGCTACCGACGTCACCGGCGCATTGAACTGGAACACCACCGCATGCCCGCCGCCGGCGTCAGCCGCGCGTGGCTCGACCGACACCGCACCATTGATGGCGGCGCTGCGATCGACGACCACATCGAAGGGGCCTGCGGCCGCATGGGACTTGCGTGACACCACGCCGATCAGCGTCAAGGGCGCACCGGCCTGCGGCGTCACACTGACGGCAGCGCTGGTCGCGCTGCTACCCTCGGCATTGGTGGCGACCAGCGTGCAGTCGTGGGCGATCGCGTTGGCAAGGCCGGTAACCGCCACCGGCGCGGTGCTGCTGCTGCCGGAAACATTGCCGGGCTGGCAGGTGGCGGTGTAGGTGGTGATCGGCGAGCCGCCGCTGACGGCCGGCGCGGTGAATAAGATGAACGCGCGGCCGTCACCGGCCACCGCCTGGCCGATCTGTGGCACGCCGGGGACTTGCGCACCCGCGGCTGTTGCCAGCGTCAGCAGCAACGCGGCGAGTGGGGTGGTCAGGCGTTCTTTCAGGGCAAACATCGGGCGGCTTACTCCGGTGTGACGGTGAGTACGAAGCGGGCAGAAAGGATGATACGGCCTGACGGGTGTTCTGGATCGCGTGCGGTCCACGCCGTTCTTTTTTCGCGGGCCGACGGGGATAAAGATCCCAGCAACACCCATGCCAGCGCGGCAAAACGCATATGTCCTAGGGTGATGCCGCGGAATCGTCGCACGGCCTGTCGCCGCATGGCGACAGGGTGGCGCATTTCCGGCGCCGGCTGCCGCCCTGCCGGTCGGCGCCGCGGCATGATAATGTACGGCGCGTGAGGGCCGGAATCGGCCGCGCCCCTCGTCACAACTCCTGTGGAATTGGTCATGTCACGTTTGCTTCGCTCCCCTGTCGCCTTGATGGTCGTGCTGCTGGTTGCGGTAACCGGTGCCGGCGTCGCCTGGCAAGTCAACAAGCAGCAGCAGCGCGAGCGGATCGAGCGTGAGCGCCTCGCCGACGAGCAGGCTGAGCAGCGCCGCCTGGCGGTGCTGGAAGAACGCCGCAAGCTCGAGCAGCAGCGCCTGCAGGAAGAAATGCAGGCGACCAAGGACACCGAGGAAAAGCAGCGGCAGATGGATATCGAGTTCCGCCAGTCAGAGCTCGGCCGCAAGCAATTCACCGTCGATGAGCGCGCCGGCCAGGCCACCGATGCCGGCTATTCCGCCGCGCTTGCCGAGCGGGTGCGGATGGCCGACGAATACGCCCGCCGCAATGCCGAGCGCCGCGACCAGTACGAGGGCGAAGCGGCACGCCGCCAGGCGCAAAGCGAAGTCGAGCGGCAGAAGCGCTACATCGAGCAGCGCGAAGCCGAGGACCAGGCGGCGCGCGCGCGGCGCGAGCAATCGGCGCGCGAATCGGAGCCGGCACCGGCTGCCACGCCGGCACCGGCACCCAGCACACCGGCGCCATTCATCCCGCCAACGGTGCGGAACAAGGGTAAGTAGCCGGTCCACGCTGCGCGCGATACGCGCCGACGTAACGGCGCGGCGGAACCGCAGGCTGACCGATTGTTCGCAGGGTAAGAATGACAAACCCTAGCACTGGTGCGGCTTCCAGCGGCAAAGTGGGCTGGGAGGCGCGCCAGTGCTAGGGTTTGGCGATTTAACCTGCGCTGGCCGGCTATTTCATGACTTGCCGCTTTTCGTGATTTGTTAGTGGGTTCGATATGCGGCAGACTTGGTCATAAACTATTGTTCGGTATGAATATTCACATCAATTTTCACGGGATGATAAGAGGCGGCCTGGAATGTTATGAGGACGCCATGCTCCCTAAATATAGTTAGAGGGCAAATTGGAGCTGCGCACGATCCTTCAAACAGCCGTGCTTGTGACACTCACAGGCTGCACCCACCTTTTCAGTTTCGGCGATGGCGCGTTTGGCGTGAAGGGCAGCCTTCCGCCTGCGGCACGGAATTGCGAAGTTGCACTGTTCACCGTAGACGGAACTGAACTGAATTTCACGCGTAGAACAATTCGTGGTGAATTCAAGGCAGACTTTACTGTTGCTCCATTCGCGGGTACCTATCGTGCTTCGGTGTTCTGTGACGGCATCATTCGCAAGTCCATGACAGTCAGATATGGAAGCGTAGTTAAACCAGGTCAGTGGGTATCGCTCGGTGAAATTGCCCTCTAACATTTCGGTCAAGAGCGCTCCCTTCGGTCGCTGGGACGGCGCAAAAGCGCGCCGCCCTTTACCTTAATCGTTTTGCAACACACGGTGAGTAACTCGCGAATTGGACTCGTCCCCCTGGAGCCAGACGGCGAGCGGCTTGTCGCGTTTCTCGAACGGACGACACCATGGGACTCTTGACCTTCAGTATCAACGTCACCCTGGACGGCTGCGTCGACCACCAGGAAGGAATCGCCGACGACGAGACACACGCGTTCTTCACCCGCCTCATGGACGGGAGCGGAGCGTTGCTGTGGGGCCGCGTCACCTACGAGATGATGGAGAGCCACTGGCCAGCGATCGCCCGCGGCGACGCGGAGGTGCCGCCGGTGATGCGCGAATGGGCGGTC
>CAYQKN010000120.1:0-308 GCA_964417885.1 uncultured Burkholderiales bacterium
ATTGACGCCCTTGTCGCGCAGATGCTTGGTGATCTCGAACACCGTGTGCTGGGCCTGCGCCACCGCCATGCCGTAGCCCGGCACGATGATGACGCTCTTGGCTTCCTTCAGCAGTTCGGCGGTTTCCTGCGCGCTGACGGGAACCACTTCGCCAACCGGCTCGGCGGCCGCGCCATCACCTTTTTTCACCGGCGCGCCGCCACCGAAACCGCCGGCGATCACGCTGATGAAGTTGCGGTTCATCGCCTTGCACATGATGAACGACAGGATGGCGCCGGACGAACCCACCAGCGCACCGGTGACGATCA
>CAYQKN010000120.1:318-11010 GCA_964417885.1 uncultured Burkholderiales bacterium
CGGTCGCCGCCGCCGCCCAGCCGGAGTAGCTGGTGAGCATCGACACCCCCACCGGCATGTCGGCCCCGCCGATGGCCATCACCATGTGGATGCCGAACAGCAGCGCGATCACGGTCATGATGATGAGCGGGGTCATGCCCTGCTCAATCGAGGCGGCGCCCATGAACTGCTTGCCGAACCAGATCACGGCGATCAGGCCGGCCAGATTCAGCCAGTGGCGCGCCGGCAGCATCAGCGGCTTGCCGCCGATCTTGCCGGACAGCTTGCCGAACGCAATCACCGAGCCGGACAGCGTCACGGCACCGATGAAGATGCCGACGTACACCTCGATATGGTGGATGGTCTTCTCCGCCGAGGTCAGCGACTGGCCGGTGGCAAGATCGAACATCGAACCCGGATCGATGTAGCTGGCGAAACCCACCACACAGGCGGCCAGGCCGACCATGCTGTGCATGAAAGCGACCAGTTCCGGCATTTGCGTCATCTGCACCGTGCGGGCGAGATACATGCCGATGCCGCCGCCGACCACCAGCGAGCCGATGATCCACGGGATGCCGCCGGCGGTAACGCGCGGGCCGAAGATGGTGGCGAGCACGGCGATGGTCATGCCGATCACGCCGTAGGTGTTGCCACGGCGCGAAGTTTCCGGATTGGAGAGGCCGCCCAGGCTGAGGATGAACAGGATGATGGCGGCGATATAGGCAACAGTTACCAGGCTTGCGGACATGTTGTCGTCTCCCTTATTTACGGAACATGGCCAGCATGCGCTGGGTGACGGCGAAACCGCCGAACATATTGATCGCGGTGAGCCCGATGCCGGCGACCGCCAACCAGCGGATGATCTCGTCCGGACGCGACACGCCCGCCATCGCCGGCGGCGCAATCTGTACCAGCGCACCGATGATGATGATGCTCGAGATCGCGTTGGTCACGCTCATCAGCGGCGTGTGCAGCGACGGCGTGACGTTCCACACCACCATGTAGCCAACGAATACCGCCAGCACGAATACCGTGAAATGGCCGAGGAACGCGGGCGGCGCGTACGCACCGACAAACCAGAACAGCACCGCGGCAACGGCAAACATGATGGCCAGGGTGCCGGCGGCCATCGGCTCGCCTCCGCCGCCATGGCCTTTCTTCGCCGCGGGTGCCGGCGCTGCGGCGGCCGGCTTGGCGGCCGGTGCCGCGGACGGCTTGGGCGGTGGCGGCGGCCAGGTGACCTCGCCGAGTTTGATCACTGTCAGGCCACGGATGGCTTCGTCTTCCATGTTGACGTTGATGACGCCGTCCTTGGTCTTGCAAAGCTCTTCGGACAGGCGGAACAGGTTGGTGCCGTACAGCGTCGACGATTGCTTGGCCATGCGGCTGGCCAGATCGGTATAGCCGACGATGGTGACACCGTGCTTGACCACCACCTTGCCCGGCTCGGTCAGTTCGCAGTTGCCGCCCTGTTCGGCGGCCATGTCGACAATGACACTGCCGGCCTTCATCGTTTGCACCATCTCGGCGGTGATCAGGCGCGGCGCCGGCTTGCCGGGGATCAGCGCGGTGGTGATGATGATGTCGACTTCCCGCGCCTGCTTGGCGTACATCTCGCGCTGCGCCTGCTGGAAGCCTTCCGACATGACCTTGGCGTAACCGCCGCCACCGGAGCCTTCTTCTTCGTATTCGACCTTGACGAATTCACCGCCCAGTGACTTGACCTGGTCCGCCACTTCGGCGCGGGTATCGTTGGCGCGCACGATGGCGCCCATGCTGGCGGCGGTGCCGATGGCTGCCAGGCCGGCAACGCCGGCGCCGGCGATGAATACCTTGGCCGGCTGGACCTTGCCCGCGGCAGTGATCTGCCCGCTGAAAAAGCGGCCGAACGCGTTGGCGGCTTCAACCACGGCGCGATAGCCGCTGACACCGGCCATCGAGGTCAGCGCATCCATCTTCTGGGCACGCGAGAGCGTGCGCGGCAGCGAATCGATCGCCAGCACGGTAACCTTCCGCGCCGCCATCGCCTTCATCAGGTCCGGGTTCTGCGCCGGCCAGATGAACCCGATCAGCGCGCCTCCCTCCTTCATCAGCCCCACCTCGTCGAGGGTCGGCGGCCGCACCTTGAACACGATGTCGGAGCCGGCCCACAGTTGGGCGGCGGTATCGACGATCCCGGCACCGGCCTTGCGGTAGTCCTCGTCGCTCACGTTGGCGGCTTCGCCGGCGCCGGCCTCAACCTGCACCGTGAATCCGAGTTTTATAAGCTTTTCAACGACTTCGGGCACAGTGGCGACACGCCGCTCTCCCGGAAATACCTCTTTCGGTACCCCAATCATTTGTGGCATTTTTCTTCACTCCCTGGTGACGTTTGCGAAGTCTGCTGTTGGTGCTGTCGAATGGTGCCGGCATTGCCTCGCCGAATTGCAAGTGTAACGCGATCTGTCGTTTCGCCCGGATACCGCCATCGCGGCGGCGTCCTGGCGAAGACTGCTCCAGGGTTGATCCGCCCGCTATAGCGGCAGCGGTCGCGCCCGGTTGAATGCAGGCAGGTCGATGCCGCCACGCTCGAAACCAATCACTTTGAAGAATTCACCCATCTCCGCCGGTGACACCAGCCGCTGCACCTGATTTGTCAGCGGCAGGTATTGAATCGTGTTGCTGCTGTCCACCCGCGCCAGTCGTTCGGTCAGGCCGCTGGCGAGCAGGAACTGGGCCTGCGTGGTGTAGCCGGCCAGCGTCAGCCCCGCCGCCATGCCGGCGTCAGCCACCTGGGTGAAGTCGACGTGGGCCGTGATGTCCTGCAGGCCCGGGAAGCGCAGCGGATCGGGATGCGCGTAGTGGCGGTAATGACACATCAGCGTGCCGGTCGACCGGTCGCGATGATAGAACTCCGCGCCGCGAAATCCATAGTCGATCAGCAGCATGGCGCCGCGCTGGAGCGACTGGCCGAGACTGGAGACCAGGCCGGCCACCGCAGGAGAAAATTCGCTCAGGTAACCATCCGGCGGAGCGTCTCCCAGGTAGTTGCTGCGGATTTCCGCCGCGGCATCAACCAGCTCCGCCGAAGCCAACGGCACGTCGTGCCAGGCGAATTGGCCACCCTCCAGCGTCACGCCGCGCTCAAAACAGCGGTCACTGCGCCAGACCAGCAAGTGCACCGGGACCACGTCCAGCACTTCATTGGCGATGATGATGCCGACAAAATCGCGCGGCAGTTCATCCAGCCAGCGCGCACGGCCCGCCAGTTCCGTCGGCAGGGTCGCCAGCGTCTGCTGCTGGCGCTGGCGCAAATCGGCACTGACTTCGAGCAGCAGGTAGTGCGCCGGCAGCGAATTCAATTCGTCCAGCGTGACCAGGATGTCGCGGGCCAGCTTGCCCGAGCCCGGCCCGAGTTCCAGTATGTCGCCGCCGGTTTGGCCGAGGACTTCGGCCGCCGTTACCGCGAGGCACTCGCCGAACAACGTGGAGATTTCCGGTGCGGTAACGAAATCGCCGTCGGCGCCAAACTTTCGCGCACCGGCGGCGTAATAGCCCAGCCCCGGCGCATACAGGGCCAGTTCCATGAAGCGCGCGAACGATATCCAGCCGCCCGCCGCGTCGATGGCC
The DNA here is from genome assembly GCA_964417885.1 of uncultured Burkholderiales bacterium. Classification (GTDB taxonomy): domain Bacteria; phylum Pseudomonadota; class Gammaproteobacteria; order Burkholderiales; family Usitatibacteraceae; genus UKL13-2. Next base: position 3,907 of record CAYQKN010000120.1, read on the forward strand.
GCGCGCAGCATGGCGGCACAGGCATCGCTTTGTGCTTGCGCGTCGGCATCAGGAATCGGCAGGGAACTGGCGTGCTGGCGTGGGACGGCTGGACGCATGGCGTAGGGTAAAATCGGGACCAGGCATTATCCCATGGTCCCCTCTTCCACCCCCCCGGCAATTCTCGTCACCGGCGCCGCCAGGCGCGTCGGCGCGGCGATCACGCGCACGCTGCACGCGGCCGGCGCCAACCTGATCATCCATTGCAACCGGTCGCGCGCAGACGCCGACGCACTGGCAAAGGAACTCAACGCCGTGCGCGCCAAGTCGGCCAGCGTGGTGCAGGGTGACCTGCTCGCTTACAACGCCTTGAAGGGGCTGGTGGTTCACGCCGCGTCCGAATTCGGCCGGCTCGACGGGCTGGTGAACAACGCCTCCGCCTTCTATCCCACGCCGGTGGGACAGATCGACGAGGACAACTGGACCGAACTGATTGACTCCAACCTGAAGGCGCCGCTGTTCCTGTCGCAGGCGGCGGCACCGTACCTGAAAAAAACCGGCGGCATCATCGTCAATATTGTCGATATCCATGCCGAGCGGCCGCTGAAGGATTTCGTCGTCTACACCATCGCCAAAGCCGGCCTGGCCGGACTGACGCGCTCGCTGGCGTTGGAACTCGGTCCCGAGATTCGCGTCAATGGCGTCTCGCCCGGCGCCATCCTGTGGCCCGACGGCGGCCATGACTATCCGCAAGCCGAACGCCAGCGCATTGTCGAACAAACCCCGCTACAACGCGTGGGGTCACCGGCCGATATTGCCGGCGCGGTGAAATACCTGATGCTTGAAGCGCCCTACGTCAGCGGACAGATTCTTGCAGTGGACGGCGGGCGCAGCGTCGCGTTGTAGTTGCACCCGCCGAAACACCAAACCCCAGCACTGGCGCGGCTTTCCAGCCATTTTTGCCCGGAAACGCCCGTCAACAGGCGAGTTTGCTGTTTTTTCAGTCGGCAAATTCGATAGCCGGTAAAATGCCCACCCATGAACACCACGCAATCCGCCACCGGCGCGCTGTCGCAAAAACAGCAGTTCGAAGCCAATAAACTCACCAAGCGTCTGCGCCGCCTGGCCGGGCAGGCCATTGCCGACTACCGCATGATCGAGGCCAACGACCGGATCATGGTCTGCCTGTCGGGCGGCAAGGACAGCTACGGCCTGCTCGATGTGCTGTTGCTGCTGCGCCATAACTCGCCGGTGCCGTTCGACGTGTTTGCCTTCAATCTCGACCAGAAGCATCCCGGTTTTCCCGCGCACATCCTGCCGCAATACCTGACCGGCCTCGGCATCCCGTTCCAGATCGCCGAGCAGGATACCTATTCGACCGTGAAGCGGCTGATTCCCGAGGGCAAGACCATGTGCTCACTGTGCTCGCGGCTGCGGCGCGGCGTGATCTATCGCGTCGCCGAGGAAATGGGTGCGACCAAGATTGCGCTGGGGCATCATCGCGACGACATCGTCAACACACTGTTCCTCAACATGTTCTTCGGCGGCAAGATGAAGGCGATGTCGCCCAAGCTGGTCTCCGACGACGGCCGGCATGTGGTGATTCGCCCGCTGGCGTATGTCGAGGAGGCCGATCTGGAGGCCTATGCCGCGTACCGGCAGTTCCCGATCATTCCCTGCGACCTGTGCGGTTCGCAGGACAACCTGCAGCGCCAGCAGGTGAAGCAGATGCTGTCCGACTGGGACCGCAAGTTTCCCGGCCGGGTTGAGAGCATTTTCCGCTCGCTGCAAAACATCGCGCCCTCACACCTGCTTGATCGCGGCCTGTTCGATTTTGCCGGTGTGAGGGCGGATGGTGCTGCTCATGCCGAAGACAGCATCGATCTCGATCGCGCCTTCGAGGACGGGGAGTGGGTCGAACCGCCCACGGCCCAGGTGATTACCTTTCGCTAGCCGGTGACGACCTGGGTCGAGGCCGCCTGCATGGCGCGCCGGTCACGCTGCACCAGTTTGAACAAGCCATAGACCGCCAGCAGCGGCAGGGCGAAGAACAGCGCGATCGGCGTCGCCACCAGCACCATCGCCAGCACCACCACGATAGCGGCAAACATCAACGCCAGAATCGTGACCAGTGCTGCACCGGTGCAGACGATGGCGACGACGGTGCCAACCGCGATCAGGATCGGAATGGCGATGAACCAGCCGGCCGGCGAGTCGGACATATCCTCATCGAAAACGATCAGACTGGGACCGTCGGCAAAGCTGTGGTGGCCGGACGCGATGACGGCGGCGATCACCGCCAGGATCAGTATGGCGAGCAGGCTGTATACGAGCGGGCGAGAAATTTTGTTCATGTGGAACCTCCCGGTTGTTGCTGGATTGACGATGAACGCAGTCTGAACAGGCACGCAGCGCCGGACAACCGGCCGAAGACGAAATGCAGATTTCGTTGCACGAAACAGGGTTTGCGGCTACGATGTTGCGATGCAACAACGCATTCTTCACCGCCATCCGCCGGTCTGCACCGGCCCAGTCTTCCGCCATACCCCCGGACGAGGTTGACGCTCAGACCGCGCGGCACCCGGCCTGCCCGGTGTGCGTGCATCGGCCCACAAGGCCGTCCCTGAACTGATTTGTCGACCCGTGCCCGCGGCCATCCCGCTAACCGGCGCCGACTGCCCATCTGCTAACAACATCGACGGCATGGCAACCCGAGATTGCCGGCCATGAAAGGACCGCTCCATGACTACCCCCTCAGCCAGACCGTTTGGCGATTCGCGCAAGATCACCTCGTTCCACCCGCCGCAGCGCACCCTGATGGGTCCCGGTCCCTCGGACATCAACCCGCGTGTGCTGGCCGCCATGTCGCTGCCCGCCATTGGCTACCTAGATCCGATCTTCGTGCAAATGATGGAAGAGCTGAAGTCCTTGCTGCGCTACGCCTACCAGACCGAAAACGCGTTGACCTTCCCGGTCTCCGGACCGGGCTCGGTCGGCATGGAAACTTGTTTCGTCAACGCGGTCGCACCAGGTGACAAGGTGATCGTCGGCCGCAACGGCGTGTTCGGCGGCCGCATGATCGAAAACGTGGAACGCGCCGGCGGTGTTGCGGTGGTGGTGGATAGCGAATGGGGAGAGCCGGTCGATCCCAACCAGATTGAGGATGCGTTCAAGCAGCATCCGGACGCAAAACTGCTGGCCTTTGTCCACGCCGAAACGTCCACCGGCTGCCAGTCGGACGCCAAGGCATTGGCCGACGTGGCACGAAAATACGACGCACTGACCATCATGGATGCCGTGACCTCGCTCGGTGGCACGCCAGTGCTGGTCGACGAATGGGGTATCGACGCGGTCTACTCGGCGTCGCAGAAGTGCATCTCCTGCACGCCGGGCCTGTCGCCGGTGTCGTTTTCTGATCGGTTCATCGAGCGCGTCAAGGCGCGCGGCGACAAGGTTCACAGCTGGTTCATGGATCTGAACCTGGTACTCAACTACTGGGGCAACACCAACCGCACCTATCACCACACCGCGCCGACCAACAGCCTGTTCGCGCTGCACGAAGCGCTGCTGGTACTGAAGGAGGAAGGGCTGGAAAACGCGTGGGCACGGCATCGGCGCAATCACCTGGCACTGAAGGCCGGCCTGGAAGCGATGGGCTTTACCTACCTGGTAAAAGAGCAGTATCGCCTGCCGCAGATGAATGCCGTGTTCGTGCCACAGGGTGTGAATGAGGCCGAGGTGCGGAAGATCCTGCTGAACGAATTCAATCTCGAAATTGGCGCCGGGCTCGGTCCCCTGGCCGGCAAGATCTGGCGCTTCGGCCTGATGGGTTATTCCTGCAAGCCGGAGAACGTCATGCTTTGTCTGTCGGCGCTGGGCTCGGTGCTGTCGAACATGGGGGTGGCGGTGAAGGTTGGCGAAGCCGAAGCGGCGGCGCACCAGGCTTACGCGGCGCAGGATGCGCGTGAGGCCGAGATGACGCTGAAGCGGGTGGCGAACGGCTGAGGCTAGTTCGTTTGCGACCATAAAAAAGCCGGGCAACGCCCGGCTTTTTTTCGCCCAATGTCAGGACGCTATTTGGCCGGCGCCTTGACCGGCGGTTTGGCTGGCGCTTTTGCCGGTGTCTTTGTCGTGGCCGCGGCCGGCGTGGCGGGCGCCCTGGCCGGTGCCGCCGTGCCCAGCATGTTCGATATGAACCGGTCCTGCAGCGTGGCCTGATTACTGTACTTTTCCATTTCCTTGCCCATCATCTCGTCCAGCGAGGCGATGCGGTCAGCGGCGGCCGGGTGGGTTGAATACAGCAGGCTGGCGCCACCCTCGTCTTTCTGCAGGTCCTGAAGCAGCTGCAGCACATTGGCCAGGCCGAACGGATCGTAGCCGGCGCGAGCGGCGAGCACCATGCCCATGCGGTCAGCTTGCTCCTCTTCGCCGCGATCGAGTTTCAACAGGATCATGGTGCGAACCTCACCGATCGCATATTTGAAGCCGGTCTTCGCCAGTGCCCCGCCAATGCCGCCAGTTTTAACCGTCGTGTCAACAATCGCTCCACCCATCGTTACCGCCGCAGAACCAATCTTTTGCTTCTGGTAGGCCTTGACGTGGTGACGCTGCACCACATGGGCGATTTCATGCGCCAATGCGCCGGCCAGTTCGGCCTCGTTGCGCATGCGGAACAGCAGGCCGGTGGTGATATATATCTGACCGCCAGGTGCCGCGCCGGCATTCGGCAGCTTCGAATCCAGCACCGCAAAGCGCCACGGCAGATTCGGCCGTTCGGAATGCGACGCGACCCAGCGACCGACCTGGTTGACGTAGCGCTGGATGCGATCGTTTTCGTACAACGGTGCCGCACCAAGAACGCCAGCCATCACGTTCTCACCCAGCTCGATTTCTTCCGGGTCAGACATTTCCTTCTGTGAGTCGCTCAAATCCTTGGCGGCACTCAACGTGCCATCCGCCAGCGCACCGAATTTAGAGCCCCCTGGTACTAGATTGGCAATGGTCGACCCAATCGGCACGCCCTTCATATCCGGCATGCCCGCGCAGCCGGTCAGCACCAGCAATCCCGCGCAAAGCAATGATTTGATCGCGATCGTTTTCATTTGCGTGCTCCCTGCAGGTTGGCTGCCTCAACCGCGTCGCGCGACAGATAGGCCACGCTGCGGAACGCGAGGCGTCCCTGGCTGGCCAGTCGTTGCGCCTCGGCATCATTGGCCTGGAATTTTTTCAGTTTCTCCAACTCGGCCGGGTTCAGCTCGGCCGCGGCCACGTCTTCTTTCGAGAAGCCGCGAATGCCCACCGTCGCGCTCTGCGAACGCTGGCTGGTGCGTGGGCGCTCAACCGTGCTGGACAACAACCGGGTAAAGGCGGCAAAAAAGCCGCCGCCGCCGGCCTGCTGCTCGGCCACCACGCTGCTGCCGCCGCGCAAGTGCATCATCCTGACCCAACCAGTATTTGAACCGACGCGCACCTGCTGCCAGGCGCCCTGCCGCAATACGACCCGCACTTCGGTTTTCACCGGCAGTGACTGGATCACACGCGCCGAATCGTCCGGAGAGGCGCGCAAGTCGGTCGCCCGATTGGTGGTTACCGGTTCCTGTGCCATGACCGCGAGGCTGGCAACTGCCAGCAGCAGGCCGGTGATGATTCGTTTAAGAAAGCTCATATGCGCTCCATGCCCCAGATCGAAAGTGATGACGATGCGCCGGACTGCTTTTTGTTGTGCGCGTAGTTTCGCACAATCAGCCAAAACGGGGCGCACGGCGCCGATCGCACACCAAAAAAAATTGAAACTCCAGCACTGGTGCGGCTTCCCGGCCATTTCCGGTCGGTAAGCCGCACCAGTGCTGGAGTTACGTTTTCAGGCGCGCAGCGGATGCAGCCGTGTCCGGCTATCAGGAAATACCCAGGCGCTGCCAGATGGTGGAACTGAGGCCGGCCGAATTGAGCGTGTAGAAATGCAGGCCCGGCGCCCCGCCTTCCAGCAGTCGCGCGGCAACGTCGGTCACCACATCGAGTCCGAAGGCGCGGATCGAGGCGGTATCGTCGCCGTAGCCTTCCATCTTGCGACGGATCCAGCGCGGGATCTCGGCGCCGCAGGCGTCGGAAAATCGCGCCAGTTGCGAGAAGCTGGCAATCGGCATCACCCCCGGCACGATCGGCACCGCCACGCCCAGCGCCTGCACCTGGTCGACAAAGTGAAAATAGGCATCGGGGTTGTAGAAATACTGCGTCATCGCCGAATTGGCGCCCGCGTCGACCTTGCGCTTGAAATTCTTCAGGTCGTCCTGCGCGCTGCGCGCCTGCGGGTGGTACTCGGGATAGGCCGCGACCTCAATATGGAAGTGGTCGCCGGTCTCCTCGCGGATGAACGCCACCAGGTCACTGGCGTGGCGGAACTCGCCCGCCACCGCCATGCCGGACGGCAGGTCGCCACGCAGGGCAACGGTATGCCTGATGCCGGCGTCCTTGTAGGCATGGATGATCTGGCGAATGCTTTCGCGCGTCGAGCCGATGCAGGAAATATGCGGCGCTGCATGATGCCCCGCCGCGCGAATATCGAGCACGGTAGACAGCGTGCCTTCCTGCGTCGAGCCGCCGGCGCCGAAGGTTACCGAGAAAAACGTCGGGTGAAACTGTGCGAGCTGCTTCACCGTGTCACGCAACTTCGCTGTTCCTTCCGGCGTCTTCGGAGGGAAAAACTCGAACGAGAAGTTTCGCTTATCACTCATGGCAACGCTTTCTTGATTGCGACATTTCCAACCTCAGCCCGAAGTCGAGCACCCATCGAGCCAGCAGTTGGCCACGAGGCAAGGCGCAAGGCGCGCCGCGTACGAAAGTACGAAAGCGCCGCCGCAACGCCGCATCGCGATCAACTGCGACGCTTGATGTCAGTACCTGTAGGTGTCAGGCTTGTACGGCCCCTGCTTCGACACATGGATATACGCCGCCTGCTGGTCGGTGAGTTCGGTCAGCTGCGCATTCAGTTTCCGCAGCTGCAGGCGCGCGACTTTTTCGTCCAGGTGCTTCGGCAGCGTATAGACGCCGACCGGATAGTTTTCCGTGTTGGCGAACAATTCGATCTGCGCGATGGTCTGGTTGGCGAACGACGAGGACATCACGTAG
>CAYQKN010000121.1:0-5176 GCA_964417885.1 uncultured Burkholderiales bacterium
CGTCTACGTCACCTGCGAGGAATGCCACGGCAAGCGCTACAACCGCGAAACGCTCGAAGTGCATTACAAACACAAGTACATCCACGAAGTGCTCGACATGACGGTCGAGGCCGCCTACGAATTCTTCAAGCCGGTGCCGGTGGTGGCGCGCAAGCTGCATACCCTGCTCGATGTCGGCCTCGGTTACATCCGCCTCGGCCAGAGCGCCACCACCCTGTCGGGCGGCGAGGCACAGCGGGTCAAGCTGTCGCTGGAGCTGTCCAAGCGCGACACCGGCCGCACCCTGTTCATCCTCGACGAACCGACCACCGGACTGCATTTCCACGACATCGACCTGCTGCTGAAGGTCCTGCACCGGTTGCGCGACCACGGCAACACGGTGGTGGTGATCGAACACAATCTCGACGTGATCAAGACTGCCGACTGGATGATCGACCTGGGTCCGGAAGGCGGCGACGGCGGTGGCGAGATCATCGCCCAGGGCACCCCGGAAGATGTCGCCAACGCCCCGCGCAGCTTTACCGGCAGATATCTCTCAACCATGCTCGGCGTGGCAAAGAAGCGCGCCGCCAGTGCAAAGTAATCCCTATGACGCCACGTGAACTGCTGGTCGAAAGTTTCCGCGCCGCCCTGACGGCTGCCGATCCGCGGGTGATTGTGCCGCCGCACCTGCCGCCGCCGCCCAAGGGCCGGACGCTGGTGGTTGGCGCCGGCAAGGCCGCCGCCGCAATGGCAAAGGCGGTCGAAACGGCATGGCCGGCCGACGCGCCACTCGACGGCGTGGTGATCACCCGCTATGCACACGGCTACAGCGGCGAGGAGGCGCTCAAGCGCATCCGCGTGGTGGAAGCAGGCCACCCGGTGCCGGACGATTCCGGCGAGCAGGCGGCAAAGGAAATTTTTGCCCAGGCCCGTTCGCTGTTTGCCGACGACCTGCTGCTGGTGCTGGTTTCCGGTGGCGGCTCGAGCCTGCTGTCGCTGCCGGCGGAAGGACTGACGATGGCCGACCTCAAGTCGGTCACGCGCGAATTGCTCGCCTGCGGCGCGCCGATCCAGGAAATGAACGTGGTGCGCAAGCACCTGTCGCTGATCCAGGGCGGCCGGCTGGCGGCTGCCACCCGCGCCCGCGTGGTGTCGCTGATCATTTCCGATGTGGCGGGCGACGACCCGTCGGCGATCGCCTCGGGACCGACGGTAGCCGATGAATCGACCTACCAGGATGCATTGGACATTCTCAACGCCTACCGGGTCACGCCGCCGCTGGCGATCGCCCGCCACCTGTCCAACGGTGCGCGCGGCGAGATCGGCGAAACCATCAAGCCCGGTGACCCGGTGCTGACGCGGGTCGACAACCGGATGATCGCCACCGCCCATGCCAGCCTGTCGATGGCGGGCGCATTTTTCCAGCAACACGGCATCACGCCGATGATCCTGGGCGACAGGGTGACCGGCGAGGCGCGCGAGGTGGCCAAGGTATACGCGGCACTGGTGCGGCAGATACAGCAGCATCATCACCCGCTGAAGCCGCCGCTGGCGCTGATTTCCGGTGGCGAGTGCACCGTGACCATGCGCGCTGACCTGGAGACGCCCGGCCGAGGCGGCCGCTGCAGCGAGTTCCTGCTGTCGCTGGCGATCGAACTGAACGGCTGCGATGGCGTCCACGCGCTGGCCTGCGACACCGATGGCATCGACGGCTCGGAAGACAACGCCGGCGCCTATCTCGCCCCAAGCTCGATTGAGCGGGCAACGGCAGGCGGGCTGAATGCCAGAAAGCTGTTGCTGGCAAACGATGCCTATGGATTCTTTGCGCCGCTTGGCGACCTGATTGCCACCGGACCCACCCGCACCAACGTGAACGACTACCGGGTGATCTACATCGGCCGCGAATAGCGCGGCAGCCGTCAACAGCACGGACAGGCGCGGGCGGCAGGTATACGATGTCGATCACCGCCCGCTTCCCGGATCGCTGACCTCGCGCCATGCCTGCCGACATTCCCACCGTGCCGACTTCCGCCCGCCCGGTCATCGATCGGCCGCCGGTTCCGCCGGATGCCCGCCACAGCGCCATGCCATGGTGGATCGGCCTGGGTTTCTGCCTGGTTTCGATTGCCGCGACGATCCTGTTTGTCGATCGACAGCATGACGAGGTCGAGCTGCGCATCGCTCAAAAATTGCGATCGGGCCTCGACGTGGCCGTCGCCGACTACCGCGATGCGTTCAGCGTCGATCCATCGGCATCCGGCGTGACAACAGATTTCGCGCGCATCGCCGACATCAATGCGCGGCTTGAAAAGCTTACCGGCCTGTGGCTGATGACGATCGGCCCGGCGGGGAAAGTGATGTCGCGCTCATCCGGCATCCCGCCGGAACTGGCTGGATCGGCGGCCGCATTTCAGGCTGCGGCGCCGGGGCGGCTGGTCGAGATCGAGCCTGCCGGCGGCCCGCGTTACCTGGCGGTGACCGCAACGTCGGCTACCGCCGGCGCGGCACCGCTGACGCTGGCCGTGATGGCTCCCGCACACGGCCTGCTGGCGGATTTCCGCGACAGTCGCCGTCAGGCATGGCTGCAATGCATCGGATTCGTCATCATCGTGCTGGCAATGACCTGGGCCTTCTCGCGCCACCTGGTGCGGCGTGATGCATTCGAGACCGCGCTGCAGGCCAACGAGGCGGCATTGCAGGCACAGAAACTGCGGCTGGTCGAAGCGCAGCAGCTGGCAAAGTGCGGCAGCTGGGAGGTGTCGTTCGAGCCGGCATCGTTTGTCGCCAGCCAGGCCTACCTCGACATCTACCAGATGACGATGGAAAACTGCCCCCGCACGGGCGAAGCATGGATTGCGCGTTTCCTGCGTGATCCGGCTGACATCGCCGAGGCGCGCGCGGCACTCGCCACCGCCGAACGCGGGCTGCCGACCGAGGGCGTCAGGCACGTGACGCTGGACGACGGCAGCCGCAAGTGGATCCATTACAAGAAGCTGCCCAAGTTCGATGAAAGCGGCAAGCTTTGCGGATTTCATGGCATCGTGCGCGACATCACGGCCGAGCGGGAGGCAATCGACCGGCTGGTTGAGCGCACGGCCGAGCTTGAGCGGGCCAAGAAATTGGCGGGTGTCGGCAGCTGGCGCTGGGAGGTGGAATCGGACCGACTCACCGCCAGCGTGCGAATGAAGGAAATTTGCGGCACCGACGCGGCCAGTCAACCGGCAACATTTCGCGCCTGGTCGGAACGCTTCATTCATCCGGAGGACCTGCCGGCGTACTGGCCGGCGTACGACGCACGATTCCACGCCCGGCCGTTTGACCGCGAACGCCGGATCGTGGATGCGCACGGCAAACTGGTCTGGATACGCACCATCGCCGAGCCGGTATTCGGCAACGCCGGTGAGCTGGTTGCCTACGACGGCGTGACCATCGACATTTCCGCGCACAAGCACGCGCTGCTGGAGCTGTCGCGGCAGACCGACCTGCTGCTGGCCGCGCAGCAGGTCGCGCGCATGGGCAGCTGGTACTGGGATCTTGCCTCGGACCGGCTGGAGATCACACCGGAGTACCGGCAACTCTATCGCCTGCCGGAAGGCTCCGTGGCACCCGCCACCATGAGCGAATGGCTGGGCATCTACTGCCATCCGGACGAAGCCGCCATGGCGCAGCAGAGCCGGCAGCGAATCTGCCGCGGCGAGTCGCTGGATATCCACCGGCGCATCGTGGTGCAAGGCGGCGAGACACGCTGGATCCACGTCATCGCGCACCCGGTGCGCGATGACGGCGGGACGGTGATCGGCTGTACCGGGGTATCGCGCGACATCACGATCGAAAAGCAGCGCGAGCTCGCGCTTGAGGTCGAGGTGAGCCGGCGCCAGGAGCTGGAACGCAACATGCTGATGACCATCGAGATGGAACTGGCGCAGGTGGGACTGGAATTGCATGATGAGCTTGGCCAGGACCTGACCGGCATTGCCCTGCTCAGCAAGTCGCTGGAACGCCGGCTGGCCGATAAGGGACTGGACGCGGCGGCCGATGCCGCGCGCATTTCCAGCCTGGTCAATCGCACCATCGGCCACACCCGGATGATTTCCCATGGCCTGTCGCCGTACATCTGGGGCATGGACGGACTGGTCGCCGCGCTGGGCCAGCTGGCCAGCGACATCAACAGCCTCGGCATCGTGACCGTCGAGACCCGCCTGGATCCCGCCATCGAGATTCACGACGACCTGGTGGCGCGCAGCCTCTACCGCATTTCCCAGGAGTCGATAAACAACGCGCTGAAGCATAGCCGCGCACAACGGATTAAACTTTCGCTGTCCAGTCTGAAAGGCGGGGTTGAATTGACGATTTCCGATAACGGCACGGCCAGCACGGCGGCAGCGGCAGACGATGCACTCGAGTCCGGCAGCCGCTTCCACAGTATTCGCCACCGCTGCAGTGCGATCGACGCGGCGCTGTCGATCCGGCGCGGACGGCAGGGCGGCACGTCGGTGCGGGTGATCTGGCACGGCGCGCCGGGCACGCGGGTGGCGGCGGCTGCAACCAGCGCCAGCCCGGAGGTGTCGTGAAGTCGCGCATCATGATCGTCGACGATCATGCCATCGTCTTGCATGGCTTGAAGCAGCTGATCAACGACGAGCAGGATCTGGAGGTGGCATTGGAAGCCGGGTCTGCCGAGCAGGCGCTGGACATTCTCGAACACGACCAGCCGGACCTGCTGATTACCGACATCTCACTGCCCGGACTGTCGGGGCTTGAGCTGATCAAGAAGGTTGCCACCAGCTATCCGGCGCTGCCGACGCTGGTGCTCAGCATGCACGATGAGCTGGTTCACGGCGAGCGGGCATTCCGCGTCGGCGCGCGCGGCTACCTGGTGAAGCAGGAGGCAACCGACAAGGTGATCATCGCCATCCGCAAGATCCTTGGCGGCGAGGTTTACCTGAGCGAGCGCATGCAATCGGTACTGCTGCAGAAGGTGCGGGGCCGGACCAGCGGCCAGCCGGTTTCGGTGCTGTCGAACCTGACAGACCGCGAGTACGAAATTTTCCGCCTGATCGGCCTTGGCCTCGGCGCAAGCGAGATCGCCGGCAAGCTCAACCGCAGCGTCAAGACGATCGAGGCGCATCGCGCCAACCTGAAACAGAAACTCGGCCTGCGCAATGCGCACGAATTGAACCGGTTCGCCGCCAAC
>CAYQKN010000121.1:5276-10951 GCA_964417885.1 uncultured Burkholderiales bacterium
TGGGCTGACCGGGAGCGCGTTTAACGACATGCGGCGAACGCCCCAACGGCCTGCATGCCGTCGGGGCCTCGGACGGCGCATCGCATGCGATGCGAATTCCCGTCCTCGGTGCCGCCAACTGGGCTGACCGGGAGCGCGTTTAACGACATGCGGCGAACGCCCCAACGGCCTGCAGCGAGGACCCCCAGCGAAATCTCGACATCAAACACTAGCACTGGCGCGCCTCTTCAGCCATTTTTGCCCGGAAAGCCGCTCCAGTGCTGGAGTTTGCATCTGGCCGCCTCTTGAAACCACCAAGATTCGTCATTCCAGCGAAGGCTGGAATCCAGTCCGCCAATTTTTTCAAAAGTTTGGACGGGACTGGGTCCCAGCCGTCGCTGGGACGACTAGTTTTTTTATCTTCCACTCTAGGGCATTGCGAAATTAGCCTCCTGCCGCTCTGCCGCTAGACATCCTGCGGATCCACGTCGAGACTCCAGCGCACGGCCCGCAGTTCGTGGCGCTGCACCGCCGGTAACCAGGCCGACAGGAACTGCTGCATCGCCGGACGGGAATCGGCTTGCACCATCAACTGTTTTCGTTCGAAGCCGGCCTTGCGCGCCAGCGTGGCCGGGATCGGGTCCCAGACCTGCACCCCCTCAAGCGGACAGCCCTGCCGTGCTTCGCTGACTGCCGCTGCCATGAACTGGTCCAGCACCTCGGACGATTTCGCTTCCGCCCGCAGCAGGGCGAGGTAGGTAAACGGCGGCAGGTGCGCCTGCTGGCGCTCGGCCAGTGCCATTGCCGCGAACCGGCCGTGGTCGTGTGCCGCGATCGCGCCGTACAGCGGATGTTTGGCGAACCGGGTCTGGATGATCACCCTGCCGGGCAGGTTGGCGCGGCCGGCGCGCCCGGCAACCTGCATCAGTTGCGCCACCATCCGCTCGGCGGCGCGAAAATCGGCGGAAAACATCGCACCGTCGGCATTCACCACGCCGACCAGCGTGATGCGCGAAAAGTCGTGTCCTTTTGACAGCATCTGGGTACCCACCAGCACGTCGAGGTCACCGCGGGTGGCGGCAGCGAAGATCTCCTCCGCCGAGCCGCGGCGCCGGGTCGAGTCGCGGTCGACGCGCGCGATCCGCGCCTGCGGCAGCCGGGTGCGCAACGCCAGTTCAATGCGTTCCGTGCCCTGGCCGGCCGGAACCAGTTCGTGGCTGCCGCATTCGCCACACTTGGCCGGCACGCGCGCCTGGTGTCCGCAGTGGTGGCACTTGAGCCGCCGCTCGCGCTGGTGATAGACCAGCCTTGCGCTGCAACGTGGACAGTCGGGCATCCAGCCGCACTGGCCGCAGACCAGTGCCGGTGAATAACCGCGGCGGTTGATGAAAACAAGCGCCTGTTCGCCACGCCGGACGGTGGCATCGATCGCTTCCACCAGGCCGGCCGACAGACCGTCCTCGGTGCGATCGGCGTTGAGGTCAATGAAGCCGATGGTTGGCAGCACCGCGCCCGGCGTGGCCCGCGCGGCCAGCACCAGCGTGCTGAAGCGCCCGCGCGCGGCATTGTGAAGGGTCTCCAGTGAGGGCGTCGCGGACCCCAACACCACCGGGCATCCTGCCAGGCGGGCGCGGAACACCGCCACATCGCGCGCCGAATAGCGGAAGCCCTCCTGCTGCTTGAACGACGGATCGTGCTCCTCGTCGACCACGATGATGCCGAGCCGCGGCATCGGCGTGAACACGGCCAGGCGGGTGCCGACGACGATCTCGGCCGCACCCGATTGTGCGGCGAGATACCCCTCCATGCGGGGAATGTCGGCAAGTGCACTATGCTGTTGGACGATACGCGCATCCGGGAACCGGGCCGACAACTGACGCAGGAACTGTGGCGTCAGGTTGATCTCCGGCACCATGACCAGCGCCTGCCTCCCGTGCTGCAGTGCGGCGGCAATGGCCGCGAGGTAAACCTCGGTTTTGCCGCTGCCGGTAATGCCGGCCAGCAGCAACGGCGCGAATGTCCCCAGCGCCGCGGTGATGCTGCCGGCTGCCGCTGCCTGGTCGCGATTCAGCGGCGGTCCGCTGACAAAGGCCGGCGGATCACGCCGGGCGACAGGCGCCGCGGAGTCGCCGATTTGAATCGACAACCACCCGCGGCTGCGCAGGAGATTGAGCGTGACCGAGGCGCGCTGGTGGCGCGACTTCAGCTCCGCCACCCGCTGCGGGCCGTGCCGCAACGCATCGAGCATGGCGCGCTGGGCGACGGCACGGGCTGGCAGGCTGGCAAGCGCGTCGAGACCGGCCGCGGTAATGGCGGCGACCTGTTCAGCCCGCGGTCGCAATGGCCGGGTGGCGCGCATCGCCGGCGGCAGCGCGTTGAGCGCGATCGGTCCGATCGGGTGGTGATAGTAGCGCTCGCAAAAACGCAGCAGCGCGAAATCCTGTGCTGAAAATCCGGGCAATGCGCGTTGAACATGCAGCACCGCCTTCAGCTTGTCGACGGCGATATCGCTGGCAACCGGGAACTCGACAATGACGCCACAAAGCTTGCGCGGTCCGAATGGCACCACCACCAGCCGGCCGATGTCGTCTGTGGCGGCGCCAGGGGCGAGAAAATCGAATAATTTCGCGACCGGCAGGTCGAGCGCGACACGAACAATCGGTGGCGTCATCGGGTGTGGAAAACAGCCGCCCAAGCGATCGAAAAGCCGCGCCCCGTCTTGACTTCCGGCCTGTGGATAACTTTGTGCATAGGTCGCTCCACGACGACACATTCGTTCGAAAGAGTCACGCAGCGATTATTTTGCAGCGCGGAAAACATTTCCAAACCCCATTAAAACCAATCAGTTACAGCGCATTCTTGTCAGGGGTTGCGAAAAGCCAGCGCTATATTGCTGGAACAAGCTTTCTGTGCATAAGCAAGCCCCCGACAAGCCAATTGCTAAAAATATTTTGCTTGACAAGGCAATCGGCCTAAACCCGAGCACTGGCGCGGTGAACCGCGTTAACAAGCGCTTCGACGTGGGCCGGGTCGGTAAACTGGGAAATGCCATGGCCTAGGTTGAACACGTGGCCATCGGCGTTGCCATCACGGGCAAATTCAGCCAGCACGCGGGCGGCCTCGCGCTCGATCGTGGCCGGGTCACCGAACAGTGCGTTCGGGTCCAGATTTCCCTGCAGGGCCACCTTGTGCCCAACCCGCCGTTTTGCGTCCCCCAGGTCGACCGTCCAGTCGAGCCCGAGCGCATCGGCGCCGATGTCGACCATCGACTCCAGCCACAGCCCGCCACCCTTGGTAAAGAAGATGCGCGGAACCAGGCGCCCCTCATGGCTGCGCTTGAGCCCGGCCATCACCCGTGCCGCATAGGCAAGCGAGAACTCGCGATAGGCACCGTGGGCCAGCGTGCCGCCCCAGGTATCAAACAGCATCACCGCCTGCGCGCCGGCCTCGATCTGCGCATTGAGGTAGGTGATCACGCTTTGCGTGTTTTTTTCCAGGATCGCATGCAGCAGGTCGGGGCGCTGGTAGAGCATGGTTTTGACGCGGCGAAAATCATCCGAGCCGCCGCCCTCGATCATGTAGCAGGCCAGCGTGAACGGGCTGCCGGAAAAACCGATCAGCGGCACGCGCCCGTCCAGGGCGCGGCGAATCTGGCTCACCGCGTCGGTCACATATTGCAGCTGCTGCATGTCGGCCAGCGGCAGCCGCTTCACGTCTTCCTCGGTGCGCACCGTGCGCTCGAACTTCGGGCCTTCGCCCTCGGCAAAGTAGAGCCCCAGTCCCATGGCGTCGGGAATCGTCAGGATGTCGGAAAACAGGATCGCCGCGTCCAGCGCAAAGCGCTCGAGTGGTTGCAGCGTGACCTCGGTGCAATAGCCGGGATTCTTGGCCAGCCCGAGAAAACTGCCGGCCTGCTTGCGCGTGGCGTTGTACTCAGGGAGGTAGCGGCCGGCCTGGCGCATGATCCAGATCGGTGTGTACGGCGTCGGCTCGCGCATCAGCGCGCGCAGGAATGTATCGTTTTTCAGTTCGGCCATGTAGGTGTTCCGGTTATCGACTGCGCATTATCCCGCGACGGCGGGCTTTTCCCAAATGTTCGCACTGCGACGGCCAGGAAAAGGCGGTCGAATACATTAGACTCTCGGCTGCGCTCCCCGCACCGCATTGTCCAGACCGACCATGACCGACACCGCCACAATTCCCGCCCGCCGCAAGGTTCTCAATGTTGGCGGCAACAGCAAGGCGATCCCGATTCCCGCCCACTACGCGGGATGGGATCACCTGATGCTCGACATCGACCCGACTGGCCGCCCCGATATTGTCTGCGATGCGCGCAAGCTCGATTCGCTGGCGGCAGAACAATTCGACGCAATTTACTGCTCGCATAATCTCGAGCACTACTATCGCCATGAGGTAGCACAGGTGCTGAACGGATTCCGGCACGTTCTCAAGGCGGACGGATTTGCCGAGATCCTGGTGCCCGACCTGCGTGGCGTGATGCAGGCACTGGTGCAAAACAACCTCGACCTCGAGGACACGCTCTACACCTCGCCCGCCGGTCCGATCTCGGCGCTGGATGTCATTTATGGATTCGGCGCGCAGATCGAACGCACCGGCCAGGATTTCTTCGCCCACAAGACCGGCTTCACCCAGAAATCACTGCAGCTGAACCTGTCGCGTCATTTCGCCTGCGTCTACAGCCAGTCTGGCAATCTTGAAGTCCGCGGCCTGGCCTTCAAGAACCTGCCGACCGAGGCACAGCTGCGGACCTTCAACCTGCCGCCGCCTTCTCCGCCGCCGGCCTGAGCTCTAACGCGGCAGGTCGCTGCCGCCCATCAGGAATTCGTCAACCGCCCGCGCGCATTGCCGGCCTTCGCGGATCGCCCATACCACCAGCGATTGGCCGCGCCGCATGTCGCCCGCGGCAAACACTTTCGGGTGCCCGGTTCGATAGGCAGCAGGACCTTCGGTATCGGCCTTGATATTGCTGCGCGCATCCTGCTCCACGCCCAGCGCCGCGAATTGCGTCAGCAGTCCCGGCTGGACCGGGCCGAGGAATCCCATCGCGAGCAGCACCAGGTCGGCCTTCATTTCGAACTCGGAACCCGGCACTTCCTGCATCCGGCCATCCTTCCAGGCCACGCGCACGGCTTTCAGCTTTTCCACTTTGCCGTTCTGGCCGACAAATTCCTTGGTCGCGACCGACCAGTCGCGCTCGCAGCCTTCCTCGTGCGAGGACGAGGTGCGCAGCTTGATCGGCCAGTACGGCCAGACCATCGGCTTGTTTTCCTGTTCCGGCGGTTGCGGCAGCAATTCAAACTGGGTGATGGACTTTGCGCCGTGGCGATTGGAGGTACCGACGCAATCGCTGCCGGTGTCGCCGCCGCCGATCACCACCACATGCTTGCCGGTGGCCATGATCTGCCCGGACACCTTGTCGCCGGCCACCACCTTGTTCTGCGCCGGCAGGAATTCCATCGCGAAATGGATCCCGGCCAGGCCACGTCCCGGCACCGGCAGGTCGCGCGGCAATTCGGCACCACCGGACAGCACCACCGCGTCGAAGTCCTGCAGCAATACCGCCGCCGGTGTGTCGACGCCGATGTGCTGGTTGACACGGAACTGCACGCCCTCTGCTTCCATCTGCGCCACGCGCCGGTCGATGTGCGACTTTTCCATCTTGAAGTCGGGAATGC
>CAYQKN010000122.1:0-2779 GCA_964417885.1 uncultured Burkholderiales bacterium
TGCTCGATTTCGCGGCACACCGCCCGCCAGCGCTCCTCGCCGGCCTCGCGGTGGATGCCGCGATCGGCGACGATCTCCACCTTGTGATCGGCCAGCAGCACGTAGATCAGCACACCGTTGTTTTCCTCGGTATCCCAGACCCGCAGCATGGAAAAGACATCGATCGCCCGCTGGCGCGAACTGATACCGGCCCACAGCTGGCCGGACGACAGCTCGGCCTCGACCACAAACCGCACCTGCCCGCGATGACGGCGCTCGCCGTCGGCCACCGCGTGCTCGATCGCATCCAGAGTCGCCGGCGGAAAACAGCGCCGCAGCAGCATCGGCGACATCCAGACATGACGGAAAAATCGTTTCAGGAATTCCATGTCGTCACCAGTCGCCCGAGGCGCCGCCACCGTCAAAGCCGCCACCGCCGCCGCTGAAACTGTCGGAGGAGCCGCCACCCCAGCTGCCACCTGAACTGCCGCCGCTCGACCAGCCGCCACCCGGCCAGTTGCCGCCGCGTCCGCCCAGGTTGACCGCCCCCATCAGCAGCACCACCAGGAAAATGATGATCGCGACCACGATCGGAAACAGCAGGCCGCCGGCCAGCCACCAGGCGGCGGCCCCGGTGACGCCGGCGGTCGCCGTCGCACCCAGGAAGCGGCCCAGCAGCGAGCGCAGCAGCGGGCCGACAAACAGCGCCGCCACCACGCCCAGCATCAGGAATCCTTCGTAATTGACGCTGCTGACCGCGACCCGCTTTTTCTGCGGCGGCGGCAGCGCCTCGCCCTGCAGCACCGAGATGATTTTCTCGATGCCCTGCTCGATGCCGCCGGCAAAATCTCCGGCACGGAATCGCGGCCCGACCGTCTCGGCGATGATGCGCTTCGACACCGCGTCGGTGAGCGTGCCCTGCACGCCGCGTCCGGTGCGGATCTCCAGCTTGCGGTCGTTCTTGGCGATCAGGAACAGCACCCCGTCATCGACGTCCTTGCGTCCGAGTTTCCACGCGTCCACCACCCGCATCGAGTAGTCGAAGGCGGGCTCCGGCAGCGTGGTGGCGACGATCAGCACCGCAATCTGGGTGCCTTTCTGCGCTTCGTACTCTCGCAGGCGCGCCTCGATGCGCGCCTCGTCGATGCCCGACAGGGTGCCGGTGAGGTCGGTGACCCGCTCCTTCAGCGGCGGGATCGGCTGGAAATCGCCCTCTGCGGCAGGAGCGGCAAACGCCGCCCATGCCAGCAGCATCAGGGCCAGTCGAAACAGCCAGTTTCGGTGCGTCACTGGGGTGTCAGTCCGCGAACTCGCTCCGCGACGCTATTTGCCTGGAGCGGGTGCGGGAGCAGGTGCTGGTGCCGGTGTGGGCTTGGCGCCGAAATCGACCTTGGGCGCAACCGATATCGCCTTCTCGTTTTCAACCGTGAACTGCGGTTTGACGGCATAACCGAACAGCATCGCCGTCAGGTTGGTCGGAAACTGGCGCGTCAGGACGTTGTAGGACTCGATGGTGTCGGTGAATCGCTTGCGCGCCACGGTGATGCGATTTTCGGTGCCTTCCAGCTGCGATTGCAGTTCGCGGAAATTGGCATCCGATTTCAGCTGCGGATAGTTTTCCGCCACCACCAGCAGGCGCGACAGCGCGCTCGACAGGTCGCCCTGCGCTTTCTGGAAATTCTGCATCGCCTGCGGATTGTTGAGCACGCTGTCGTCGATCTTCATCTGGCCGACGCGGGAACGTGCTTCGGTCACGCCGAGAAACACGTCCTTTTCCTGCTGCGCATAGCCCTGCACCGTTGCCACCAGGTTCGGGATCAGGTCGGAACGGCGCTGATACTGGTTCAGCACCTCAGCCCAGGATTTCTTCACCGCCTCATCGCGGGTCTGGAAATCGTTATAGCCACAGCCGGAGAGAGACAGGATCGCCGTCAAACCCAACATCAAAGCCCATTTGCGCATGTTTGCTCCCGAAAAAAATTGGCGGCCGGATGGACGCGCCAGATAAATAAGGCCGATTGTAGCGTTTGCAAGAGGTGGTGCCGATTACAGGCCCGCCATGGTCTTTTTCGCCAGCATCATGTCCTCCCAGCCCTTGAGCTTGTCGGGCAGGTTGCGCAGCAGGTAGGCCGGGTGGTAGGTGGCGATCACCGGGATGCCGCGGTATGCATGCAGCCGGCCGCGCAGCGACGCCATGCTGGCATCCGAACCGGTCAGCCGCGTGACGGCGGTCTTGCCGAGAGCGACGATCAGTTTCGGCCGCACCAGTTCGATCTGCCGGTCCAGCAACGGCGCGCAGGCCAGTGCCTCTTCCGGCGACGGGGTGCGGTTGCCGGGCGGCCGGCATTTGACCACATTGGCGATGTACACCTCGCGGCCGCGCTGCAGCCCGGTCGCCGCCAGCATCGCGTCGAGCAGCTTGCCGGCCTGGCCGACGAAAGGCTCGCCCTGCTCGTCTTCTTCCGCTCCCGGGCCCTCGCCCACCAGCAGCCACGGCGCCGCGCGCGCGCCGACGCCGAGCACCGCCTGCTTGCGCTGCCGGCACAATCCGCAGGCCTGGCAGTTCGCCGCTTCCGCCTGCAGGCCGTCCCAGTCGAGCGCGGCGATGCGGGTGGCGCGCGCCGGGTCGCTGACAACCGCCAGCGGAGGTGTCGCGACCGGCGCCGCGGATTTTGCAGCAGCACCGCGCCGGTCGGCCGGCGCACGCGATGCCGACTGGCGCGGCGTTGCCGCCACCGCCACGGCGGGTACAGCCGCATCCGGCGCCGCATCCGCCACGCCGGCAGCCGGCCGCTGCAGC
>CAYQKN010000122.1:2789-10908 GCA_964417885.1 uncultured Burkholderiales bacterium
GGCCACAGCTCCAGTTCGCGCAGCGCGTCTTCGTCGAACGTCATGTTCATGCGCAGCCCGTCATTCGGTGAGGTTGAGCGCCAGGAACAGCGCATCCTCGCGGCCGGTCACGGCCGGATAGTAGTCGCGCCTCAGGCCCACCTCGCGGAAGCCAAACCGGTCGTACATGCGCCGCGCCTGCAGATTCGACGGCCGCACTTCGAGGTAGAGCATCTCCCGCTTTTCATGCCGCGCACCGTCGATCAGGTGCTGCAAAAAGCGGGTGCCGATACCCTGCCCCTGCCAGCGGCCGCAGACCGCGAAGTTGAGCAGGTGGGCCTCGTCCAGCGCGGTCAGCACAATGGCGTAGCACACCAGTTCGTCCTGCACCCAGCCGCCGATGCACTGGTATCCGCTCAGCAGCGAATCGCGAAAATTGCCCAGCGTCCACGGAAATACGTAGACACTGCTCTCGATGGCGGCGACGGCCTCCAGGTCACGCTCGGCAAGCGGTTTCCACTCGACTCGCGGCAGCTGCTCGGCCGGCAACGCGCTCATGATGCCGCCACCTTCTGCGCATGCTGCGCGCGACGCTCATCGATGGTCATCGCGACCTTGTTGCGCAGATACAGCGGCGCGACCAGTCCGGCAGCCAGCGCACTGCCGATGCCAAGCTGCTCGATCTGCCGCACGGCAATGGTCGCCACGTCGGCAGCGCGCGGCAATGCGCCGCGGGAAATTGCAATGACCTGGCCGCCATACGCCGCCGCCAGCGCCGGCGCCAGCAGCGCGCTGTCGTAACCGCTGCCGATGCCGTGCCACCCGTCGCCGTCAATCGGCGGCAGCAGTTCCGGCCTCACCAGCAGCGGCGGTACCGCCTGCTGCCAGCCTGGATCCTGCCAGATATATGCGGCGAAATAGATTTCGCCCATGCGGGCGTCCAGCGCCACCACGACCTTGCTCGCACCGGTGGCCTGGCGGCATTGCTCGGCCAGCGCCATGTGCGTCTGCACCGGCACCACCGGGCGGCCGCTGCCCAGCGCCATGCCCTGGGTAAAGCCGCAGGCAATGCGCACGCCGGTAAACGAGCCCGGCCCCTGGCCAAACGCCAGCGCGTCCATGTCCGCCAGCGTCATCGCGGCCTCGGCAAGAATCTCGTGCAGCATCGGCAGCGTGAGCTCCGAATGCCGCTGTCCGGCATCGACTTCGCGTGCGAACCGGCGCTCGCCGTCAACGATGGCGAACGACAGTCTTTCGGTCGAGGTTTCGAGCGCGAGCAGTTTCATGGCGGGCGGCGTGGGATTCAACCGCCATTATAGCGGCCGCACCCCTCGCCCCCCGGCACCGGCTCAGGCGCGCAGCAGATCCAGCGACGCGAACTTGCCGCCCAGCACCCGCGACGAATCGCCGCGCCACCACTGGTCGATCACGGTGGCGTACAGGCTGCGAAAATCGACCGCGAACGGCAGGTTGCCGTTGCCGTCCAGCCGGTCCAGCGCCGGCGCCTCGCCGTAGAGCCCGCCCTTCACCCGGCCGCCGGCGACGAAATGCACGTTGGCGGTGCCGTGGTCGGTGCCGCCGCTCTGGTTTTCTTTCGGCCGCCGGCCGAATTCGGCGTAGGTCATCACCAGTGTCGATTGCCAGGCATTGAGCTCGGCCAGCGCCGATTGCAGCGCGGCGAGGCCCTCGGCCAGGTCCTTGAGCAGGTTGGCGTGGGTACCCAGCTGGTTGGCATGGGTGTCGTAGCCGTTGTGCGTCAGCCGGATGGTGGCGATGCCGGCCTTGCTGGCCACCAGCTGGGACGCGGTGCGCACCTGGTTGCCGAATGCACTGCGCGGAAACTCGGTCTTGAAGGCGAAATTGGTATTGAGCTTGCTGGCCGCGTGAATGATCTCCTGCTCCACGGCCAGGATGTGTTTCAGCGCCGGGTTGCGTTCATCGGCGCCGGGCCGCGCCAGGCGCGCGGTGCGCAGGAATTGCGCGGTGTCGGCCAGCGCGATGGTACGCACGCCCTGGCCCGACAGCGGCCCCATGTCGCTTGAACCGACCACCACGCCATCGGCGGCGAAATGCCGCGGCGCCGGCGCCTGTGCAAAGGTGCGTGCCAGCCAGCCGGCATCCAGGTACTCCTCGCTTTTCGACGCTGTGTCCCAGATCTCGATCGAGCGGAAATGCGACAGGTTGGGATTGGGGTAACCGAGCCCCTGCACCACCGCCAGTTCCTTTTTTTCCCACAGCGCCATCAACGGCTTGAGCGACGGGTGCAAGCCTTCGCGCTCGGACAGCATCAAGACCTGGTCGCGGCCGATGGCGATGCGCGGCCGCAGCGACGCGTATGCGGGATTGGCGAACGGGATCACGCTGTTGAGGCCGTCGTTGGCGCCTTTCAGCTCGACCAGGATCAGCAGATTGCCGTACGGGTTGCCGGCTGTTGACATGGCCGGCGAGGCGGCCCAGCTGACACCGTGCAGGCTGCCGGACAGCGGCACCCCGGCGGCGATGCCCAGCGTTTTCAGGAAGTGGCGGCGATTCATGGTCGGTCCTTATTTGAGCTGGTAGGCCGGGTCGGTCACCAGCTGGCGAGCCCAGTCGGCCGGCTTGTCCGTCGCGGCAGGCGGCGACTGCGGCGCCATTGCCAGCACCACGCGCGTCATGTTTTCGCGGCCGTCCGCGTGGCGTCCGTCGCGGACGAAGGCGGCGGCCCATTTTTCCAGGTTCCAGCGGATACCGCCCATCTGCCGTTCCATCAATCGCTGCTGCCGGCCCTCGCGTCCGGGCGGTGGCGGATTGCCGGTCATGGTCGCCAGCTCATCCATGTTGCGCATCGCCACTTCCATCCGGTCCTCATTGCGGAACAGCCGGTCAATCAGCTGCTTGCGCCCCAGCAGGGTGGCAGAATTGATCCACGCCTCGCCGCCCGGCCAGCCCTTGACGTTGGGCGGCGCAAACACGTTCTGCCCCAGCAGCGCCGAGGCCAGCACGAACGGCCGCATGTTGGGGGTGTCGATCTCGAACTGTTTCATGGTGCCGACCACCAGCTCGACCGGCGACTTGATCAGCGATGCGCGGTTTTCCCTGGCATAGAACGCGTCCGACACCAGCATGGCCCGCAGCAGCCTGGCGATGTTGTAGCCGCTGTCGCGGAACGCCGCGGCCAGTCGCGTGACGGCGGCCTCGTCCGGCACCGGCGAGATGAATTCCCGCCACAGCTTGCGGGTCAGGAACAGTGCGGTCTCGGGCTTGCGCAGCAGCACGTCGATCACCTGGTCGCCATCGAGATTGCCGGTCTTGCCCAGCACCGTCTTGACACCGTAGTCGTGAATCCCGCGCCGGAACATGTACTGGCCGGTCTCGCGATCCACGCTCCAGCCGGTGAAGGCGCGCGCCGCTTCCTTGATGTCCTTCTCGGTGTATTGGCCCTCGCCGAGCGTGAACAGCTCCATCACCTCGCGGGCAAAATTCTCGTTCGGCTGTTCCTTGCGGCTGTTGGCGGCGTCGAGGTAGATCAGCATCGCCGGATCGCGCGCCACCTGCCGCAGCATCGAGCCGAAATTGCCCAGCGCGTTGCGCCGCAGCATCACGTTCTGCTGGTACAGCAGCGGCGTGAAACGCACCTTCTGCTGACTGGTGGCGAAATGGTTGTGCCAGAACAGGGTCATCTTTTCCGTCAGCGGGGACGTGGTGGTGAGCATCTCGCGGAACCACCACTCGCGCAATTCGAAGGCGTGCTCGACATTGCGCCGCAACTCGGCCATGCGCTCCTCCTGGGTCATGGCCTGCAGCCGGGCGGGTGCAATCGGCGGCTCATTGACCCAGGCCGGCGGCTTCTGCGCCGCTTCCAGGCGAATCGCCTCCAGCAGCCGGTCCGCCGCCTCGGCGCGGGACAGGGCGGCGAAGGTGCGAATTTCGCCATCGGTCGCGGCGAAGCCGGTGCGATTGAGCAGGTGCCGGGCCGCCTCGGCACCGATTGCCGGTGCAGGCGCCTGGGCATGCGCGAGCGGCATCAGCGACGCCGTTGACAGCAGTACGCCAAGCAGTGGTGGCCCGAACCGGTGGAAGAAATTTTTCATTGGCATGTTCATCCCGTCATTTTGCGGCAAACCGGTCGCGGCTATCCAGCTGCGCATTGATCTCACCGCGATCAAGCCACGTGCGCGCGGCCTGGTCGCCCTTGAGGGTCGCGTTCCAGAACGCCAGCGTGGCGGCGTTGACGTCGGCCTGGATCTCGCGATCGCGCGCGGTTTCCGGGCGCCGGCCGCCCAGTTCGTGGCCGCCGAACACCATGTGATCGCCAGCGTCGAACACCAGCAGGTATTTGCCGCCGGCCGGCATGTTCTCCCAGGGCGTGATCCGGTCCTGGTAGCGGGTGCCGTCACCGAGAATGCTGCCGTCCTCGGTGCCGGTAATCGACATCAGTGGAATGCGAATGTCGCCAAACTGATGCGGCAAGCGATTCTTGTTTCGCGCGTTGGGGCTGAAGGCCACCGCGGCGGCGATGCGCAGGTCAAGCCCGGATTGGCCGCCCAGCGTCGGCGCCTTCTGCCCGGCCACGGATAACGTGGTCTGCGCGCCGAACGAGTGACCGGACATGCCGAGTTTCTTCGCATCGGCGCGGGCAAACCCGGTCTCTCCGGCAGCGCTGCGACGCACCACCTCATCGATGACGAAATGCACATCACCGACGCGCAGGCCGAGATTGGTCAGGGTCATGCCACGCTTGAGCCCCTGCTCGACCTCGCCCGGCGCGCGGCCTTTCCACAGCGAATCATCGCTGCCGGGATGCTGGATCGCCACCACCACATAGCCATGGCTGGCCCAGTGACGCGCCCAGCGCGCACCGCCGTCGCGATTGCCGCCGAGGCCATGCGAAAAGAGAATGACCGGATATCGCGGTGTCGCCGCGCCCTTGTCGCCGTCCGCCGCCAATGCGGTAGCCGGCTCGGGCAAATATATTTTCACCGGCAGCTCGCGCATGCGCCGCGCATCACGCCACGATTGCGTGACGGAGCTGACCGCCAGCGGTCCGGCGGCCGCATAGTCAACCGCCGCTGCGGGTGCCGCAGCCTGTGCGGCCGCCTTGTCTTGCGAGATGACGAACGCCAGCACGCAGGAAATCGCAACGACCAACAGATAGCGCCAGAAAAACGGCCAAGCTCGTTTCATATTGCCGCATCCCGTATTGGGGCGGCCTGTCGCCGCCCGACCTGACAAATGGAAACGGCCGGTCAGCTTGCGCCGACCGGCCCGTGATGCCAATTACGACTGCTGTTTACCCATGCGGCCGCCGTTCTTTTCACGGAAGGCGCGCATTTCTTCCCTGGTGACAAAGCCATCCTTGTTGGCATCGAACGACTCGAAGTTCTTCGCCAGGCGCGGCATCGACGCGCCGGCTTCTTCGCGGCTGATCTTGCCGTCACCATCCTTGTCGGCGGCCTTCAGATGTGCGTGCATCTTGTGCGCGCGGTCACCCTTGGCGCCGCCGCTTGTTTCGCGGAAGGCGCGCATTTCTTCCTTGGTGACGAAGCCATCCTTGTTGGCGTCGATCGCCTCGAAATTTTTCGCCAGGCCCGGCATCGATGCGTCGGCTTCGGCGCGGCTGATCTTGCCGTCGCCGTCCTTGTCGGCGGCCTTCAGGTGTGCGTGCATCTTGTGCGCGCGGTCACCCTTGGCGCCGTCGGCGGGCGGTTCGGCAAAAGCGGTTGAGGTGGAAACTGCCGCTGCCAGAAAGGTGGCGAGCAAACCGGTGTGCAATGCTTTCATGGTGTTCTCCAATAAACTGTTGAGGGCGCTGATGCCGCTGGTTTTATTGCCAACGCGATCAGGTTAAGCAATAGAACGCGCAAAGTCTTTTCTGGTTGCCGAAGCTTGGTAACCGCATGTAACGCGAATCGCCGCCGGGGCCATTTGCTAACATTTACTTACATCTGGTGCCGGCCGGCCGCACCTTTCTTCGCCGCACCCCCTCTAACATGCAGCCATGAACACCACCCATCCGCCCCGCCACCGCATCCTGGTCGTTGACGACGACCTGCGCTTGCGCGACCTGCTGAAACGATACCTG
This sequence comes from uncultured Burkholderiales bacterium, assembly GCA_964417885.1. Lineage (GTDB taxonomy): Bacteria > Pseudomonadota > Gammaproteobacteria > Burkholderiales > Usitatibacteraceae > UKL13-2. Next base: position 8,830 of record CAYQKN010000122.1, read on the forward strand.
ACCGAACAGGGATTTGCCGCCGACACGGTCTCCGACGGTGCCGGACTCGATCGCGCCTTTACCCGCAGCCGCTACGACCTGGTGGTGCTAGATGTGATGCTGCCGGGCGAGGACGGCTTCGCCATCTGCCGCCGGCTGCGCGGCTCCGGCAGCGCCGAAGCCGGCATCCCGATCATCATGCTGACCGCCAGGGGCGATGACGTCGACCGCATCGTCGGCCTCGAGATGGGGGCGGACGATTATCTTCCCAAGCCGTTCAACCCGCGCGAACTGGTGGCGCGGATCCATGCCGTCCTGCGGCGCCAGGCTCCCCTGCCGACGCCGGGCGCACCGGCAGCCGACGACGAGATCGTCGCCTTCGGCCCGTTTACTCTCAACCTCGGCACCCGGGCGCTGGCGCGCGACGGCGTGGCGCTGCCGATGACCACCGGCGAATTCGGCCTGCTGAAAGTGATGGTGCAGCACGCGCGCACCCCGCTTTCGCGCGACAAGCTGACCGAACTCGCGCGCGGCCGCGAGCACGACAGTTTCGATCGCGCCATCGACGTGCAGGTGTCGCGCCTGCGCAAGCTGCTGGGCGAGGACCCGTCCAATCCGCGCTACATCCAGACCGTCTGGGGGCTCGGCTATGTGTTCGTGCCCGACGGCGTGAAGCACGGCTGAGCACCGTGCCGGCATGAAACGCCTGCTGCCCAAATCCCTGCTGGCGCGCACCGCGCTGGTGATCGTCTTCGCCCTGATCGCCAGTCAGCTGGTGTCGGTGCTGCTGTTCCGCTATTACTCGCAGCAGCCGCGCTTCCAGCTGGTCGCGGCCGGCTACATCAGCCACCTGAAAACCATCCGCGCCGCGCTCGACACCATTCCGCCGGCGCAGCACCGCGAGTTCCTGCTCAAGTTGCGCGAGGAGCGCGGCATCCGGGTGATTCCGCCGCAGCGGATTGCGGAAGAGCCGCTCGATCCGGCACCCAACCTGCCGGCGATCCGCGCGGCGCGCGAACGGCTGCGCGAGCAGTTCGGCCCGGAGGCGGATATTTTCGTCTTCCAGCGCCCGCAGCGCGCCGCGCGCGCGCTGGCCGCGCAGGCGCAGGCGGCACAGGACGGCAAGCCGCTGCCCGCCATCCCGCCGACCTTCATCACCAAGATCCCGGTCGGCGCAACGTTCTACTGGGTGCTGTTTCCGCAAAGCCGCATCGTTGAGCAGGATTTTTCCACCGCATGGATCGGCTGGGGCGTGTTCGGCGGCATCCTGGCACTTGCCGCGGCGCTGCTGCTGGTGAGCCGCGTCAACCGCCCGCTGCAGGCGCTGGCCGATGCCGCGCGACAGATCGGCCAGGGCCGCCATCCGCCGCCGCTGACCGAAATGGGGCCGGAAGAAGTCAAGGCGGTGGCAGTCGCGTTCAACCAGATGCGCGACAACCTGACCCGCCTCGACCAGGAGCGCGCCACTTTTCTCGCCGGCGTCTCGCACGATGTGCGCACGCCGCTGTCGCGCCTGCGCCTCGGTCTCGAAATGCTGCCGGCAGATCCGGCGATGCGCGCCGACCTGGAAAAGGACATCGAGGACATCAATGGCGTGATCGACCAGTTCATGGATTTCGCCCGCGACGAACGCAACGAGCCGCTGGAATCGATTGACCTCAACCTGCTGATCCGCGCCCACGCCGAACGCGCCGGTCGCGCCGGTGCGCGCATCACGCTCGACCTCGACCCGCATGCCACGCTGAAAATCCGCCCGCTGGCGATCAAGCGCCTGCTCGCCAACCTGGTCGACAATGCGCGCAAGCACGCCGGCGACGACATCACCATCACCACCCGCCGCGAGGGCGGGCACCTGGTGCTGGCCGTGGCCGACCGCGGCCCCGGCATTCCGCCAGCCGAGGTGGAACGGCTGAAGCAACCCTTCACCCGCCTCGATGCGTCGCGCAGCGGCCAGTCCGGCGCCGGCCTCGGGCTGGCCATTGTCGACCGCATCGCCAAGGCTCACGGCGCGTCATTCGAACTGCTGCCGCGTGCCGGTGGGGGAACCGAGGCGCGGGTACGGTTTCCGCTTGACTTGGCTGCGCGGGCGGAGTGACGCGC
>CAYQKN010000123.1:0-10564 GCA_964417885.1 uncultured Burkholderiales bacterium
TGGCTACGGCGTCGGCGCGCGCTGGAAAAGTCCGGTCGGGGTGGTCAATCTCGATCTCGCCTATGGCCAGCAGGTGCGGCAGGCGCGGCTGCATTTTTCACTCGGGGTCAGTTTCTGATGCGCGCCCGGCTGATCAAATGGCTGCTGATCGCCTGCGGCGCGATGCTGGCGTTGCTGCTGCTGGTGCTGTGGCTGCTGGGCCGCGAAAGTGCGATGCAGTACGCCGTCAATGCCGCGGTCGAGCGCGCCGGCGGTACGCTGACCGTGCTCGGCACCCGCGGCGGTCTCTATCAGGGCATCGCCTTTGACCGGCTGCAGTTTCGCGCCCCCCATCAGCTGATCACGCTGGAGCAGGGCGTGATCCGCTGGGAGCCGTCGATGTGGTTCACGCGCACGCTGCTGATCACCCAGGCCGAGGTGGGAGCGGTCACCATTGAAGTCACCGGCCGCTCCACCGACCCGCTGGCGCTGCCGGCTTCGCTGGATGCGCCGTTCAGCATCATCGCGCCGCAGGTGCGGGTGAAGGTCGTCAACATCAAGCAGGGCGGGCAGGTGACGCGCCTGGCCGACCTTGACCTCGCGGCGCGTTACGACCGGACCCGCTGGGACCTGCAGCGACTGACCGTGTCGACGCCGTGGGGCGCGGCGACGGCGGCGCTGAAGCTGGATGCCGCCAAGCCCTACGCCCTCGCCGGCGAAGCGGGGCTGGTGCAGACAGGTGGCGGGCACCCCTACCAGGTCGCCATCAAGCTGGGCGGCACGCTGGCGGAAATCGACGCGGCGGCGAAGCTTGCGGTCAAGGCGCCGAACGGCGAAATCCGTGCGCAGCTGGTATCAAAGCTGATGCCGTTCCAGCGCCAGCCGCTGGGCAAAAGCGAACTGGTGATCGACGATGCGTCACCGCGCACCTGGAATGCCGGCTGGCCGGAAGCCGCGCTGTCGCTGCGTGCCGCACTGGTGCCAGGAGGTGCGAGTGGAAAATTCTCCGGCAACGTCGAGCTGGTCAATGGCGCACCCGGCACGCTCGATCAGCAGCGACTGCCGCTGAAAGCGATGCGCGCCAGTTTCAGCGGTGACCTCGATGCGATTGCCGCGCCGGACATCGCCATCGACCTGGGTGAAGCCGGCCTGTTCCGCGGCAGCGGTCGCTGGCGCGAGGCGGCGGGCCGCGACATGGCGCTCACGCTAACCACCGGCGGGCTGGACCTGAGCCGCATCCACAGCCGCCTGCGCAAGACGGCGATTCGCGGCGACATCGTGGTCTCGCCGGCCGACGACCGCGTGCGCGTGGTTGCTGCCCTGACCGACGCCAGGCTGGCGCTGCGGGCGGAAGTGCTGGCCGGCGGCGATGCCGTCGATATCCGGCGTGCCGAACTCACCGCCGGCAAAGGCTCGATCACCACCGCCGGCAAGCTGCAGTTGGCGGGTGCGCGCGCCTTTGCGCTGACGGGCAAGGTCAGCCAGTTCAATCCCGCCGATTTCGGTGACTACCCGGCCGCTGACCTCAACGCCGATTTCAAGGCTGATGGCGAGGCCGCTGAGGCGTGGCGGGTACACGCTGCGCTGGCGTTCGCGCCCAGCCGCCTGATCGGACGGCCGCTGACCGGCAAGGCGGAATTGGTTGCCACCGCCCAGGCGTTGCGCGATGTCGACGTGGCGTTGGCAATCGGCAGCAACCGGCTCCATGCGCGCGGCGCCGTGGCATTCGGTGCGACAGCGCCGGCCGGGCAGAAACTGGTGTGGAATGTCGATGCACCGCGGCTCGCCGAACTTGGCGATGCGTTCGGCGGCAGTGTGACGGCGAGCGGCGAGATCGTCAGCCGGGGTGCGGCGCAACAGGCCGAGGCCAGCATCGAGGCGCGCGAGCTCAAATTGCCCGGCGGACATCGATTCACGACGCTGCGTGGAACAATGCGCGCCGACGGTGCGCCGGCGCGCGGGCTGGCCGAGATGCAGCTGAAGGTCGACGCGACCTCTGCCGGCTATGCGTCGCCGGGCATCAAGCTGGCGACGGCAACCCTCGCATTCGACGGCAGTCTGCGGCGCCACGTTGTGCGCGCGACCGCCGCCAATGACGATTTCAATGTGCGGGCTGACGCCGCCGGCGGGCTCGATGCCGGCAACGTGTGGCGGGGCCAGGTCACGCGGCTGGACAATCGCGGGCTGGTGCCGTTTGCGTTGCAGGCGCCGGCGAGCTTGCTGGTGAGCGCCGCCGAACAGGTCGAGCTGGGTGCGGCGACGCTGGATGTCAGCGGCGGCAAATTGCAGATCGGCGAATTCCGCCTGGCGGGCGATGTGATCACCACACGGGGCACCGCTAGCGGCGTGCCGCTGGCGCTGGCGGTATCGTTTTCGGAATCGATGAAGCGCAATCTCGAATCGACCCTCCGCCTGGGGGCGGTGTGGGACATCTCCGCCGATGGCGAACACGGCGGCCGCCTGCGCGGCAAGCTGAAAGTGTTTCGCGAATCCGGCGACGTCGTGTTCCTGGCCGACGCGCGTCTGCCGGCGGGACTTGAGCAGCTCGAACTGCAGGCCGAGGCCATCGACAATGTCATCAACGCGACGCTGAAGGCGAATGGCCGCCAGCTTGGCAGTGTTGATGTCAGCGCCAGTACCCGTGCTGTTCGGCGCGACGGCGGCTGGAGTATTCCCGCCGACGCGCCGCTCAAGGTGGCCGGCAAGATCGATGTGCCGTCGCTGCGCTGGACCTCGCGTCTGGCGAGCGAACCGGGCCTGACCGCCGACGGCGCGCTGCGCGCCAGCCTGTCCGCCGATGGCACCGTCGCCGCACCGTGCTGGCGCGGCGAGGCGCGCGGCAGCGGCCTCGCGCTGGTGTGGCCGGAACAGGGCATCCGCTATCGCGATGGTGAACTCGATGCCGTGTTCAATGACGACCTGCTGACCGTGAAGCGGTTGACGATCCAGTCCGGCGAGGGGAAGCTGGTCGCCGAGGGGACGCTGAAGCTGTCCGGCATCAAATCCAGCGGGCAGCTGAAAACCACCCTCGACCGGTTCGAGGCCGTGTCGCGGCCGGACCGGGTGGTGGTGGCAAGCGGCAACGGCACGCTGCAGTTCGACGAGAACCGCCTCAGCATCAAGGGCAACCTGAAAGCCGACCGGGGATTCTTCGAGTTGCCCGAAAAAAGCGAAGTGACGCTGAGCGACGACATCGTCATTGTCGGCCGCACGCCGGCGCGCGACGGCAGCGATGTGCGCATGAAAACGCAGGTCGACCTCGCCATCGACATGGGCAAGCAGTTCAGGATTCGCGGTGCGGGACTGAGCGGACGGCTGGAAGGCACGCTGCGGGTGGTCAGTGCCGGCGCCGGCCTGCCGCGTGCCGTCGGCACGCTGCGCATCGAGGACGGCCTCTATACCGTCTACGGCCAGAGGCTCACGGTCGAGCGCGGCATCCTCAATTTCTCGGGTCCGGTGCACAACCCCGGCATCAACCTGCTGGCGGTACGCAAATCACCGCAGCCGGGCATCGGCGTCGAAGCGGGCGTGGAAGTGACCGGCAGCGCCAACCTGCCGAAGGCCAAGCTGGTGTCGACGCCGAACGTACCCGATACCGAAAAGCTGTCGTGGCTGGTGTTGGGGCGCGGGCTGGAGAACAGCAGCCAGACCGATTTCAGCCTGCTCTCGGCGGCGGCCAGCGGCCTGCTCGGTTCGAGCCAGGGCGCGTCGCTGCAATCGCGCATTGCCGGCGCGCTGGGCGTGGACGAGATCGGCTTTACCGGACCCAGTGCCGGGCAGAGTGGTTTCCTGTCGATCGGCAAGCGGATTTCGTCGCGGCTGTTCGTGGTCTACGAGCAGGGGCTGGACCGGGTGTCGAACCTGCTGAAGATTCGCTATACGATTTCCGGCCGCTGGTCGGTGCAGGCGCAGACCGGGACGGAGAGTGCGGTGGATGTGTTGTATACGATTTCGTTTGATTGAACGAGCTGACTTGATTTGTGGTGTTTGCGCAAAGCGCGTAGTTCGCCAAAGGGTTTTCGCTAGCGGTTGATTGTGTCGTTTGGCTGCGGTCAGTGCCGGGGGTTGCCCGGCGGCAACTTACCTTTCTTGCTTCGCCAAGAAAGGTAAGCCAAAGAAGGCGACCCCAGGTTCGGCGCCCCGACGGTAAGGCTGTCGGGGTTCCCTGTGCTACTCGGAATGACAGGCCGCTGCGGAACTCGGGCTCGAATAGGCAGCATGGCTGCGCTTGGATCTGTGCTCGCCCTCAAACAGTCCTCGCGGACACCCCCTGTCATTCCTGCGTTGCGCGGCGCCTCTCATGGGGACCCCGTGTCGCAGCGCGACGACCGCAATCAAAAGGTAATGTCGTCCCGGATTTAGTCCGGGACCCAATTTGAAGTTTGTAAACTTAGGCACCGGACTAAATCCGGTACGACATCGGTGAGTTATCGCCCGGGCGCCCGGACTTTTTCCCACGCTTCAAGCTACGCTGTAAGTCTTTACGTCACGCGGCGAGAGCCGTCAGATCTTCCGCTCGTGCGAAGGATCTTTTATTGCCACCGGGTATTTCCCCCAGCGCCACCATGTTGGCGGTGCGATCACTGCGCCGATGCAGCAAAGCACGAGCGAAATGCCCAGCAGAACGGCAAGACTCATAAACGACCAGGTGAAGTAACTACCGATCACAAACAGCACAACACCGGCGAGCCCGAACCATTCACCAATGGCTTGCCGGCGTTCCATTCGCCGCCATCGGGCCAGAAAATTCAAGCCACTCCCGCCCCGTGCGCCATCTGGTCCGCATGATACGAAGACCGCACCATCGGCCCGCTGGCCGCGTGCCTGAACCCCATCTTCTCCGCCTCAACCGCAAACATGTCGAACTCGGCCGGCGTCACGTAGCGCAGTACCGGCAGATGATGCGCCGAGGGCTGCAGGTACTGGCCGATGGTCAGCATGTCGACGTCGTGGGCACGCAAATCCTTCATTACTTCCAGAATTTCCTCGTTGGTTTCACCCAGCCCGACCATCAATCCGCTTTTGGTCAGGACATCGGGGTGCTCGGCTTTGAAATCCTTCAGCAGTTTCAGCGAGTGCGCGTAATCCGATCCCGGACGCGCCTGCTGGTACAGGCGCGGCACGGTTTCGAGGTTGTGGTTCATCACGTCGGGCGGGGCTTCGCGCAGGATGCCGAGCGCGCGGTCGAGCCGGCCGCGAAAATCCGGGGTGAGGATTTCGATCCGGGTATCCGGGGAGAGGGCGCGGGTTTCGCGGATGCAGCTGACGAAGTGGGCAGCGCCGCCGTCGCGCAGGTCATCGCGGTCGACGCTGGTGATGACCACGTATTTCAGCTTCAGGCTGGCGATGGTTTCGGCCAGGTGGCGCGGCTCGTCTTCATTCAGCGGCAGCGGGCGGCCGTGGCCCACGTCGCAGAACGGGCAGCGGCGGGTGCAGAGGTCGCCCATGATCATGAAGGTGGCGGTGCCCTTGCCGAAGCATTCACCGATGTTGGGGCAGGACGCTTCCTCGCACACGGTGTGCAGCTTGGCCTCGCGCAGGGTCTGCTTGATCTCGTAGAAGCGCGAGCTGACCGATCCCGCCTTGACGCGGATCCACTCGGGTTTCTTCAGCCGCTCGGCGGGCACGATCTTGATCGGGATGCGCGCGGTTTTGGATTCGGATTTCTGTTTGACGCCGGCGTCAGCCATGGTGGTTCCAGTGAGCGTCGTCCCGGAAATTCAGGACGACGGCGGGTACAGGTTGCGTTGCAGGTGCGAGACCAGTTTCTCGCCAATCAGCGACATTTTATCCGTCACCCCGAAATCCCGCATCTGCGTCACCGCCAAACCCTCGTAACCGCAGGGGTTGATGCGCGAAAACGGTTCCAGGTCCATGTCGATATTCAGCGACAGGCCGTGATAGGTGGCGTGACGCGCGACACGCAGGCCGATGGCGGCTATCTTGGCCTCGGCCTGCTGCCGCGTCACGTACACGCCCGGCATGCCGGCCAGGCGATGACTGTCGATGCCGTACTGTGCGAGCAGTTCGATCACCGATTGTTCAATTCGTTTCACCAGTTCCCTGACGCCGCAGCTGCCCGGCCGCAGGTCGAGCAGCAGGTAAGCCACCAACTGGCCGGGGCCGTGGTAGGTCACCTGGCCGCCGCGGTCGATGCGCACCACCGGGATCGCGCCGGGGGCCAGCACGTGTTCCGGTTTGGCGGCGAGACCGAGCGTGAATACCGGCGGGTGTTCGAGCAGCCAGATTTCATCGGCGGTGTCGGCGGTGTGCGCGCGGTTGGCTGCCTGCATCGCCCGCCAGGTCGGTTCATAGTCGACCAGGCCGAGATTCCTGACGATCGCCGTCAACGATTTTTCCCGGCGAAAGTCGAGCACTGGCGCGGCGTTTCAGCCATTTTCGGCCGCGAAGCCGCGCCGGTGCTGGAGTTTGCCGCGCGGCACCGGCATTCCTAGAGCGCCATCAACACCGCCGGGTGCGCGGTCAGCGCCCGGTAAATGTCGTCGAGTTGCGCTTTCGAGGTCGCGTTGATGGTGGCGGTAACCGACAGGTAGTTGCCGTTTTTCGACGGCCGCATTTCCATCGTGCTGGCGTCGAAATCGGGCGCGTGGCGCAGCACGATGTCCAGCACCGTCTGGGCGAAGCCGTCCTCGCGCTTGCCCATCGCCTTGATCGGGAACGCGGTCGGGAACTTGAGGATCGTCTCCTCGCCCTCGCCGATGTCCTTGGGATGGTCGCTCATCGGCTATTCGGCCGCTTTCAGCGCCGGCGCGGCGGGCAGGTTCTGCTTGTAGTCATCGAACAGTTTCTTCATCTGCCTGAAGATGGGGCCGGGTTTGCCGCTTCCAACCGGCTTCTCGTCGAGCGTCACGATCGGCACCACTTCCTTGGTCGAGGACATGATCCACAGCTCGTCGGCCTTTTTCACTTCGCGACGGTGCACGCGGCGGATCTCCAGCGGCATCCGGTTCGCGCGCGCCAGTTCGATCATCAGTTCATAGGTGATGCCGCCGAGGATCAGGTTGTCCATCGGCGGACAGAGGATCACGCCGTTCCTGACCACGGCGATGTTGGACGCGGACGATTCGGTGAGATAGCCGTCGCGGAACAGCACCACTTCATCGGCGCCGGCCTGGTTGCCTTCATGCTTGAGCAGCACCGCGCCCAGCAGCGCGGTGGCTTTCACATGGCAGCGCAGCCAGCGGCTGTCGTCCAGCGATACGCAGGCAATGCCGCGCTCGTAGATCTCCGGCTTCGGCGTGGCCAGTGGGTTGGCCATCAGGAACACCGTCTGCGTGAGGCCTTTCGGTGGCGGGAAGTCGCGCTTGGCCACGCCGCGCGTGATCTGGATGTAGACGCCGACATTGCCGCCGCCGTTTTTCTCGATCAGCGTGGCGAGGATCGCCTGCCACTCGTCGATCGAATGCGGATTGGCGATGTCGAGCTCGTCGAGGCTGCGCTGCAGCCGCTTCAGATGCTCGATCGCGCGCAGCCCGCGGCCGGCGTAGTACGGGATCACTTCATAGACCCCGTCACCAAAAATGAATCCGCGGTCCAGCGGCGAGATTTTCGCGTCCTCCAGCGGCATGAACGCGCCGTTCAGGTAGACGATGGGCAGGCAAAGCGCTGAGGTTGACATGGCGGGCTTCCCGCCCCCGCAACCGCGGGGGCAAAAGGGTTTACTTGAACAGCAACCGGATCGCATCCCAGCCGCGGCCGAGGAAGCCGGCAACCGGCACATTCTCCAGTGCAACGACGGGGATTTCCGCGATCAATTTATCATTCTGCGTCAATTTCATCACGCCAGCTTTCTGGCCTGGCGAATAGGGCGCGATCAGCGGCTGGGTGGTGGTCAGCGTGGCCTTCATGCCGGTAAAGCGGTCTTTCGGCAGCGACAGCCAGATATCGCGATCAAATCCCAGCTTGATGGCGTTCTGCGTGCCCTTGAAGATTTCCGGCGTGGCGATCGGCTCGTTTTTCTTGTACAGGCGCTGCGAGTCGAAGAACTGGTAGCCGTAGTTGAGCAGCTTCTGGCTCTCCTGGGTACGCGCCACATCGGAGGTGGTGCCCAGCACCACCGAGATCAGGCGGCGCGATTTGTCGGCGTCGCCGCGTTTGGCGGTGGCGATCAGGCAATAGCCGGCGGCCTCGGTGTGGCCGGTCTTCAGGCCGTCGACGGTCGGGTCCAGCCACAGCAGGCGGTTGCGATTCGGCTGGGTGATCTTGTTGTGGGTGAATTCTTTCTCATGGTAGTAGCCGATGTTGTCGGGAAAATCGCGGATCAGCGCGTTGGCCAGGAGGGCCAGGTCCCCGGCGGTCGAATAATGCTGCGGATTCGGCAAGCCGGTGGCATTGACGAAGCTGGTGTTTTTCATTCCCAGCCGCTGCGCCTGCTTGTTCATCAGCTGGGCGAACAGGTCTTCCGAGCCGGCGATCGCCTCGGCCAGTGCGATCGAGGCGTCGTTGCCGCTCTGCACGATCATGCCGCGGATCAGCGGCTCCACCGCCGGTGTCTGCTTGGGGTCGATGAACATGCGCGAACCCTCGGCGCGCCAGGCGCGCTCCGATACCGGCACGGTCTGGGTCAGGGTCAGCTTCTTTTCCTTCAGCGCCTGGAACACCAGGTAGGCGGTCATCAGCTTGGTCAGCGAGGCCGGCTCGAACCGGTCCCCGGCCGCCTGCTGCGCCAGCGTCTGGCCGCTGGAGGCGTCGAACAGGACGTAGGCGCGGGCGGCGATCGGCGGCGCGGGAATATCGGCGAAGGACACGGCGACCTGTGCCATGGCGGGTTGCAGCAGCAGGGCGGCGGCGAACAGCGATGCGGACAATGCGGGGACAAGTTTCATTTGTTTCCTGGAGCTTTCTGCGGGGAGCGGTTACGGTTTCTGGATGACGGGTGAAAAATCATGTGACTGGCGCACCTGGGCGGCGACCGCGTCGGCTTCCTCGCGCGAGCGGTACGGGCCCATGCGCACGCGGAACAGGTTGTCGCGTTGGATCACCTGGATCGGTTCGCGGTTCCAGTCGAGTTCGCGCGCCATGCGGGCACGGAAAATCTCGGCGTTCTCCAGCGAGCTGAATGCGGCCAGCTGCAGGTAGAGTTCGCCCGATTCGGGGATCACGGTGGAGGTGACGATGACCGGCGCCGGCGGCGGCAGCGGTGTCGCCACCGGCGAGGCGGGTGCGGCCAGGGTCGGCGCCGCCAGCGGCGCGTCGCCCGGAAACACCCGCTCGACGATCACCAGGCCGCTGCCCTTGCGGGCAAGATCGAGCTTGGCTGCCGCCACGTAGGACAGGTCGATGATGCGGTCGGAATGAAACGGCCCGCGATCGTTGACCCGCAGCACCACCGACTTCTTGTTGGCCGGGTTGGTCACCCGCACGTAGGACGGCAGCGGCAGCGTCGGGTGAGCGGCGGTCATCGCGTACATGTCGTAGATGTCGCCGATCGAGGTCATGTTGCCGTGAAACTTGCGGCCGTACCACGAGGCGATGCCCTGCTGGCGGAACGGTTCGGCCGACACGTTCGGCACGTAGGTGCGGCCGAAGATGGTGTAGGGGCGGTTGGCACCGCGATGCAGCGGCTCGGCTTTCGGCACCGCATCGGCGATGGCGTCGAGGTCCGCCGGCAGCCGGTCGCCGGGGCCGTCGTCGAGGTAATAGGCGCCGGGCCGCGGCTTGGCGGCATCCGGTTTTTTTGGCGTGCTGCCGCAGGCCGACAGGACGACGGCGAGCACCAGTGCGATGAGGCCGGGCAATGTGCGGTGAACGAGGCGCGCCGGCGAAATGCACAGACCATTGCCGGCGATGCAGAACACGCCACCTGCCGCCATCAGGTCGACACCAGCTGCTTGTGGGTCGAGATCGACATCAGGATGCCCAGCCCGACCAGCAGCGACAGGATGGCGGTACCGCCATAGCTGATCAGCGGCAACGGCACCCCCACCACCGGCAGGATGCCCGAGACCATGCCGATATTGACGAAGGCGTAGGTGAAGAAAGTCAGGCTGATGGCGCCGGCCAGCAGCCGCGAGAACGTGGTCGGTGCGTTCAGCGCGATCATCAGGCCGCGGCCGATGACGATCAGGTAGAGCGTGAACAGCAGCAGGTTGCCGAGCAGGCCGAATTCCTCGCCGAACACCGCCAGGATGAAATCGGTGGAGCGTTCGGGAATGAAATCGAGCTGCGCCTGGCTGCCGTTCAGCCAGCCCTTGCCCAGCACCCCGCCGGAACCGATGGCAATGGTCGACTGGATGATGTGATAGCCGGCGCCCTGCGGATCCTGGGTCGGGTCGAGCAGGGTGTAGACGCGCTGCCGCTGGTAATCGTGCAGCAGGTTCCAGGCGAATGGCAGCGCGGCCGCACCGGCCACGGCGGCGCCGACGATGATTTTCCACGACAGGCCGGCCAGGAAAATGACAAAGAACCCGGACGAGAAAATCATGATCGAGGTGCCGAGGTCGGGCTGGCGCATCACCAGGCCGACCGGGATCATCAGCATCAGGCCGGCGACGGCGTAGTCCTTGAGGCTGAGGCCTTCCTCCTTGCGGTGGAAAAACCACGCCAGCAGCAGCGGCACGCCGAT
>CAYQKN010000124.1:0-10525 GCA_964417885.1 uncultured Burkholderiales bacterium
TGACGGTGGCGGCGCGCGCGCCGAAGCCGCGTGTCGAGGCGCTGCTGGCGCAGACTGCGCTGCCTGGCGGCTAGCGGGAGCCTCGACTTGTGGCGCGGGTACGAACGCCCGCGTCGGCGTCACGCAAAGTGCATCGCCCCACCCGCGATGTCGGCCACCGCCTGGTAGCCCGCTGAAAAGCGAACTCCAGCACTGGCGAGGCTTTCCGGACGAAAGTGGCTGGAAAGCTGCGCCAGTGCTTGAGTTTTGCCAAGGAGAGTGCTCACTTGTTGTCGGTGGCCGGGTGAAAAAGTTGGGCCGCGCGCATGCGCCGGTGTGTGCAACCAAGGATAATGGCGCCCAACAGAAATCATTCAGTGAGGCTGGCGTGCCGGATCGGTGGTTGAAGATTTTTCTGCTGGCCTGGTCGTGCCTCGCGTCCCTGCCGGCGCCGGCGGAAACGGCCTTGTTCATCCACAGCCAGCCCGGGCACGCGGTTGCCAGCGGCCGCACGCTGATGATCCGCCAGGCGGACGGGTTCGCCTTCACCGTTGCCAGGAATACCTACTGGGGCTCCATATCAGTGCAGGCCAGCGGCGATGGCAGCAATCCGGCGCTGGGCAGCTATTGGAACCTGTATGTCGCCGGCGCCAACAACACCATGCCGACCGTGGGGATGTACGACGGCGCGATGAACATGCTCCGGCTGGGCAGCAGCTATCCGGTGCTGACGTTCTGGGGCGATGGCTACGGTGACACCGGCAGCTTCCGCGTCATTGAGCTCGACAACGACGCGGACGGCAACATCACCCGCCTCGCGCTCGATTTCATCGTGGCCGGCCCCCTGCCAACCAGTGCGCGGCTGTTTGGCCAGCTGCGCTTCAACAGCGATGTACCGATCGACACCGTGATCCGGGTGCCGAATCCGTACCGGTTCACCGATGCGCTCGGTACCCCGCCCGGCCAGACCGTCACCGCAAACCCGGTCGACATCGCCGGTCTCAGCGTGCCGGTGCCGATCTCGATTACCAATGGGGAGTACCGCATCGACAACGGGCCGTACACCTCGGCCACCGCCATGGTGCAGTCCGGGCAGAGCGTGCAGGTGCGGGCACAGGCGCCGGGCATTGCCAACGCGGTCACGGTGGCGCGGCTGACCGTCGGCAGCTATTACGACGACTTCAGCGTCGGCACCCCGCCGGGAAGTTTCCCGCAGCCGCACGGCGAGCCCCTGATCGTCCGCTATTTTTCCAATCGCGACAACATCGTCCCGATCGAGCAGATCGCCAGCCCCGCCGCGGGCATCGACATCACGGCGAGCGGCGGCGCCCTGCTGGGAATTCACAGCGTGCTGCAAGGGGCGACCTGGCCGACCAGCGACTACCGGTTCCGGGGTGTCGGCAATCCGTCGCCGCCGATCGTGGCGGGTGATTATTCGCCGCTCACGGCTTACGCGCCCGATCCATCGCTGGCGGTGTTCACGGCCACGCTCACGGCCTGCACCTTCGGCCTGCTGCCCTCGTCGTCGATGCGCGTTCACGAGGCCGAGTACGCGCCGGATGGCACGCCGGTGAAGTTCGCCGCCGATGTCCGCGTCCGCTGCGGCGCACCGTATGGCCGCGGCACCAACGAGGATTTCTTCTTCCGCCTCGGCTCGACGGTGCCGATCGACTACAACCTGTCGTGGCCGCTGCCGCTCGATTTCGAAACCGTCACCAATGCCATTCCCGGCGCGCCGGTGCTGTCGGAAGAGCTCGCCGTCGGTGGCATCAACGTCACACTGCCGATTTCCGTCATCGGCGGTGAATACAGCATCGATGGCGGCCCGTTTACCGCGACGCCGGGTACCGTCACCAACGGCCGGCAGATTCGCCTGCGCACGCTGGCGCCGGCCGCGGTGAACGACATCCGGTCGATGACGCTGACGGTCGGCGCGCGCAGCGGGACCTTTGCCGTCGCATCGCGGACCGGCGTGCCGCAACCGAACGGCCGGCCGCTGGTGGCGGTGTATGACCAGTACCAGATCGAGACCGGCTTTCCCACCGTCTACAGCGATGCCACCCTGTTGCAGGTCCGGCTGGCGGCTGCCAGCAATCCCGCCGGCACCGTGGTCGAGTTGTTCGACCCGGATTTGAACGGTGGCAACGTGGCGGGCTCGCTGCGTCTCGTCCTCACCAACCAGCCCAGGCTGGTTGCCGGTGTGTTTTCGCTGGAGGGTGCCAATGCCGCTGCCAGCCTGGTTGGCACCGGTCCGCTGACCATCAAGAGCGACAATTGGCCATATGGCCTGTGCGACGCCGGCGACGGTTCGCTGCTGCGGATCATCGAGGCCGGTTATGCGCCGGACGGCAGCCCGCTCGCGCTGGCCGCAGATATCGTGCTTCGCTGCAGCAATTCCACCACCACCCACTATCTCTACATCCGCATCGGCAGCGCGATTCCGATCGATTACCGCGTCACGCGTCCGATCCCGTTCGGCTTCAACCCGGCGGTCAACGTGCTGCCGGCCACGATGGCGACCTCGGAAGAGGCCGTGGTCGCGCGAATCAACGCGCCGGCCCCCATCAGCGTCGTCAACGGCGAATACAGCGTCGATGGCGGACCCTTCACCAGCGCACCGGGCCTGATCAACAACCAGCAACGCATCCGGCTGCGCGGCCTGGCGCCCGCTCCGGCGTCGCAGTACGCCATCGTCCGGGTCAACGTCGGCGGTCAGGCGGCCAATTTTCGTATCGGCACGGCGACCGGACTCCGGCCGCAACCGGCCGGTGAGCCGCTGGTGGTGCTGATCAGAAAAAGTCAAATGACCAGTGACGCCGGTACCACGGTGCTGGCGCCGGCAAACGGGCAGGACTTTTTCCTGACCAACCCCTATCCCGATTTGCCGGACAGTACCGGCGTTGTGCGGCTGGTCGCCGGGCTGCGGTTGCCGGATTACAAACCGGAAAACAGGTTCGCATTCTCACTGTCCACGCCGCCGGCGCTCCGGGTGATGCCCGGCTTCTACCCCGGCCTGTACCTCGATACCGCGAGTTTCTCCACCACCATCAGCGTGTGTTTTACCTATGATGCCGGGCCGCGGGCGGAGTCCTCGGTGCGGGTTCACGAAATCACTTACGACGCCGGCGGCAATCCGACCAGCCTCGCGATGGATTTCGTGATCTGGTGCGATGGCATGAGCGACGCCGTCTATGGCTACGTGCGGATCAACTCGATGGTGCCGATCAACTACACCGTCGCCGACCCGTTCCCGCTTTACCTGGGCGCTGCCGGCGGCGTGGTGCCGGGCACCATGGTGATCTCCAATACACAGACCGTGACCGGCATCAACGTCCCGGTACCGGTCTCGATCAGTAACGGCGAATACCGCATTGGCGATGGTGACTGGACCAGCGGGCCGGGGGTGGTTACCAACGGCAACCTGATTACCGTCCGGACTCGTGCACCGGATCAGGAAAACCGGCTGACGACCGCCGAGCTGACGGTCTACAGCCGGGTCGCGCGCTTTACCGTGGGCACCCGTACCGGCCTGTATCCACAGCCGACTGCCGGTGTCAACGTGATCGTCACCATCAGCCAGCCGGGCGACCCGGCAGGCAACGGTTACAACCGCATTTTCAGCAGTGCGTTGCGCGATTCGATCACGGCTACCGGCAACACGTCCACTATCCAGGTGTCGACCACGCCCTATACCGGCAACAACGGAAATTTCAATGCCTATATCTGGCAGACACCCAATGTGTCCTTGCAGCCAGGCGAATACACTTTTGTCGCCGGTTCCAACAGCTATCCGCGTTTTCAATACGGCAACTGTTACGCCTACCAGGCCTCCGGCACGCTGCGGGTGCATGAGATCGAGTACGGAACCAATGGCACGTTGACCCGGCTCGCACTGGACTTTGTCCAGACCTGCAATGGTGCCGCGGAGCCGATGCATGGCTACGTGCGGATCAATTCCACGGTACCGATCCAGCAGATTGTCGATGACCTGCCCAATCCGCTGGACTTTTACCCACTCTATTATGTCGCGGCCGCCAGCCAGATCACCTCGTATTCGCAGTTTATCGGCAACGCCAATGTGGCCATGCCGGTTGCGGTTGCCGGCGGCGAATACCAGATTGACGACGGCGCGTTTACCAGCCAGCCCGGCGTCATCAATCCCGGCCAATATTTGCGCCTGCGCCTGCTTTCCTCCGCCATTCCGGGCCGCGCGGCATCGATGACGGTCAATGTCGGCCGGGCGTCCACCACCTTTACCGTGACCACCACACCGAATGCCGTTCCGCCGGACGGATTGCCCGGCGCGCCGACCGGCATCAGTGGCGCGGCCGGTGACGGCAGCGTGACGCTCCATTTCCGCCCGCCGCGCATCACCGGTGGCGCGGGTCCGCTGGACTATCTGGTTTCCTGCAACGGCGACAGCGGTGTCGTCGCCGGCACCTCGAGCCCGGTCACGCGCACCGGCCTGGTCAATGGCCAGGTGTACAACTGCGTGGTGATCGCGCGCAACATCAACGGCCTGGGTGGCGCGTCGGGCGCCTTTTCGCTCACGCCCAGCACCAATGCGCCGCTGATCAAGGTCGGCGTGGTCTCGCGCAAGCACCACGGCAGCGCCGGCGCCTTCGATCTGCCGCTCGATTCCTGGTACAACATCAATTACTACCTGACGGTGGAGCCGCGCGCGGCCGGTGACGGGCATGAGCTGGTGTTCTTCTTCAACCGGCCGATCACCGCAACCGGCACGGTGACGGTGAGAGACCAGAATATGGCGGACCTGGGCAATGCGACCGCGACCGCGTCCGGCAACAGCGTGGTGGTGAAGCTGCCGGCCATTGCCGATGGCAGGCGCGCGACCGTTTCCCTCTCCGGCACCAACGGCAGCAGCGATTCATTCTCGATCGCGCTGGGTTTCCTGCTTGGCGACATCAATGGATCGCGGACCATCAACGTGGTCGACATCCTGGCCGGCAAGCGGCGCATCGGCCAGCCGCTGGCGCATTTCAATTTCCTGTCGGATATCGATCTGTCGGGCGAGATCGATACCCTCGATCTGGCGCTGGTCAAAGCGCGCTCGGGCAGCTACCTGCCGTAGGCGGTATTCCGCCTGCCGCCGGCTGGCGGCGGCGCCAGCGTTTGCCTGCATCAACCGGAGTCCGCATGAAGAACAGCCAGCTTGACGTGATCGTGTTCGGTGCAACCAGTTTTGTCGGCCAGATCCTGTGCCGCTATCTGCTGCGCGAATTCGGCACCGGCGCACAGCCCGGCGCGCGCCCGCTGCGCTGGGCCATCGCCGGCCGCTCGCGCGCCAGGCTCGACCAGCTGGTGGCGTCACTCGGCGCCGACGCACAGGCGCTGGCGGTGTTCATCGCCGATGCCGGCGACGAGGCGGCGCTCGCTGCGCTCTGTGCCCGCGCCCGGGTGGTGGTATCGACCGTCGGACCGTATGCGCTGCACGGTGAAACACTGGTGCGCGTGTGCAGCCGCAGCGGCACCGACTATTGCGATCTGTCGGGCGAAGCGCACTGGGTGCGACGCATGATCGCCCAATACGGCGGCGATGCCGAGCGGTCCGGTGCGCGCATCGTCCATTGCTGCGGCTTCGATTCAATCCCGTCCGACCTTGGCGTCTGGTTCCTGCAGCAGCAGGCGATGCAGCAGTTCGGCGTGCCGTGCGTGGAAGTGAAAATGCGCGTCAAGGCGATGCGTGGCGCCGCCTCCGGCGGCACGGTGGCAAGCATCGTCAATGTCGTTCGCGAAGCGAGCGGCGATGCCGCGCTGCGCAAGGAATTGGCGAATCCGTATTCACTCTGCCCGCCCGGCACGGCGCCGGGAATCCGCCAGGCCAACGTGCACGGCCCCCGCTTCGACCACGATTTCCACGCGTGGTCGGCGCCGTTCGTGATGGCGGCGATCAACGTTCGCATCGTGTTGCGCAGCAATGCGCTGCAGGACTACCGGTACGGCAGGGACTTCCGATACGACGAGGCGATGCTCACCGGCCGGGGAATGGCCGGACGGCTGAAGGCAGCCGGCGTGACCGCCGGGCTCGGCGGCTTTGTCGCCGCCGCCGCCATCGCGCCCACGCGCTGGCTGATGGAGAAGACCATCCTGCCCGCGCCCGGCGAAGGCCCCAGCCCGGCGGCGCAGGAGCGGGGTTTCTACGACTTCCGCTTTGTCGGCCGCACCGCCGACGGACGCGAGCTGCGGGTGAAAGTCACCGGCGATCGCGACCCCGGCTACGGCTCCACCGCCAAAATCCTCGGTGAGGCGGCGGCGTGCCTGGCGCGCGATGTTGCCAAGAATGCCGTCGCTGGCGGATTCTGGACCCCGGCCACGGCGCTGGGCGCGGCACTGCATGCGCGGCTGACGGCGCACGCGGGGCTGACATTTGAGGTAACGGACCGATCCGCCTGACCGTTCGCTTTCGCAGCGGACACGTCATTGCGACCATTGACCGTGAATCGGCACCGAGCCGCGCCCGGCGCCGACGGGCGACTGTTTTGGCCGAATGCGGCCGCGTGCCCTCATAGCGGCGGCGGCATGGCGCGATGCCGCGGGCGATTTTGACCGGTCGCGCGGCGCTGGTATCGTGTCGCGATGACTGCTGCAAACCTCCCCGCGCCGGTTGACGGCCTGAAACGCATCTTTGCCTGGCGGCGACTGAAAGTCGTGCTGGTGACCTGCTTCGTGCTGCATCTGCCGATCCTGGCAACCTGGGAGGCAGCCTATTGGATGCTGGCGGTGCGGGTGCTGTTCATCGGCATGGTCGCGTTGCTTGCCTTTGGCGTGTTCGAACGCTGGCCGGCGCGATTGCCGGACTGGATTGCGCGCTGGGGCCTGCAGGTATTCGCGGTGGCGCTGTCGATCCCGATCGCCACCGCGCTGGCCTACGCCTTCACCACCATCGGCGATGCCGGGCCCTGGTGGCGCAACGAAAAACGCCTGTCCGGCTTCGCCATCATGACGGTGCTGGGGATGCTGGTGTCGCCGTGGATCGTCGTTGCCGCGCTGCTGCGGCAGATCAAGGACGAGGCGCGCAAGCTCGCGCTGACCTTTGAGCTCGAGCGCAGCGAATACGCGCGCAATGCGCTCGACGCGCGGCTGCGATTGCTGCAGGCGCAGGTGGCGCCGCATTTCCTGTTCAACACCCTGGCCAACGTGCGCGAGCTGGTGAGCACGGCATCGCCGCGCGCGGCACCGGTGCTGGAGAGCCTGATTGCGTACCTGCGCGCGACGGTGCCGCGTCTCAACCAGTCGGCCAGCACCATCGGCCAGGAGCTGGAACTGGTCCGCGCCTACCTGGAGGTGATGCAGATGCGGATGCCGGATCGCCTGCAGTTCAGCGTCAATGCCGACGACGCGGCGCGCGCGCTGGCGTGCCCGCCGATGACGCTGCTGACACTGGTCGAAAATGCCATGCGCCACGGCATCGACCCGTCCGAGGAAGGCGGGCGGATCGATGTGCGGGTCAGCGTCAAGAATGGCCGTGGCTGCGCCGAAGTGGCCGATACCGGCCTCGGCCTCGCGCGCGGCAACGAGGCGGCGCAGGGGTTGGGCACCGGACTTGCCAACCTGCGCGAACGCCTGCAACTGGCATTCGGCGGCGATGCCGGCGTGCGGCTCTGCGAGAACCTGCCGCACGGTGTGCGCGCTGAAATCGATTTTCCGGCGCGCGGGGTGACGCCATGACCAAGCCGGTTAGCGCGTTGATCGCGGATGACACGGGAGCGGGGAATTCGCAAAGCATGGCTTTGCGCCCGCGAGCGCACAAGCGCCATACCGGGCGCGCGTGAGTGAGAGCAAACGCAGTGGCGGACGAACCATGACCAAGCCGGTTACCGCGCTGATCGCCGATGACACGGGAGCGGGGAATTCGCAAAGCATGGCTTTGCGCCCGCGAGCGCACAAGCGCCATACCGGGCGCGCGTGAGTGAGAGCAAACGCAATGGCGGACGAACCATGACCAAGCCGGTTACCGCGCTGATCGCCGATGATGAACCGCTGCTGCGCGAGTCGCTCACGCGCCTGCTGGCGCAGACCTGGCCGGAGCTTGACGTGATCGCGCAGGCGCGCAATGGCCGCGCCGCGGTGGAGAGTTTCGAGGCACAGCGGCCCGACATCTGCTTTCTCGATGTGCACATGCCCGGCCTGTCCGGCATCGAGGCGGCGCGCTTCATCGGCCGCCGCGCGCACGTCGTCTTCGTCACCGCCTACGACCAGTACGCGGTGCAGGCCTTCGACCAGGGCGCGCTCGATTACCTGGTGAAGCCGGTCGAATTGCCGCGCCTGATGGATACCGTGGCGCGGCTCAAGGAGCGGCTTCGCGCCGCCCCCGATCCGGTCGATCGCAGCGACCTGCTGGATCAACTGGCCGCGCGTGTGCTCAGGAATCCGGCGCCCGCCTCGCTGCGCTGGCTGCGTGTCTCCGTCGGCCAGGCGCTGCGGCTGGTGTCGGCCGACGAGATCGACTTCCTGCGCTCGGAGGACAAGTACACCCTCGTCGCCTGGCATGACCAGGCCGGCCAGCTGGCCGAGGGGCTGGTGCGCACGCCGCTGAAGGAACTGATCAGCCAGCTCGACGCCGAGCAGTTCGTGCAGGTGCACCGCGCGGTGGTGGTGAACCTGCACGCCATCAAGCAGGTGTTGCGCGGGCAAAACGAGACCGCGAACATCCACCTGAAATACCGCAGCGACGTGCTGCCGGTCAGCCGTACCTTCATCCATCAATTCCGCATGATGTGAGGCAGGCCCCGCAGTACGGGGGGGCCGCTTGCGGCTCGTCCAGCCGCAACGCACCTCGTCCGCGCCAATCGTGGCTCATCACAGCGGTCTTGTCCGCTGCGCGACCGCGCCGCACAGTTGCCGCCACACCGCAACCGGAGCACAACATGTCGATGTTTTTGAGCCGCTGTTTTTTCATCTTGATGGTTTGCAGTCTTTTCATCTCGCCGGTCGTCACGGCGGCCGAGCAGGGGAGGGGCAATCTGGTCAGCGTCCAATGGCTGGAACAGAACCGGCTGCGCGGCGACGTCCTGCTGATCGACGCCTCGCCCGGCCAGCTTTATGCGGCCAAGCACATACCGGGCGCGGTCAGCGTGGACGTGTTCAGCTTCGGCGGCCGTGAACAGTCGGCTGCCGAGATGGAACAGCGGATCCGATCCTGGGGGGTGAGCAATGGCAGGAAGATCGTCATTTACGACCAGGGCGGCACCTACATGGCGACCAGCCTGTTCTTCGACCTTTACTATCACGGCTTCCCGGTAGATTCGCTGTTTGTCCTCGACGGCGGCATCGCCAAGTGGCAGGCAACCGGTGGCGTGGTCACCAAAGATCCGACGCCCGCGCCGAAGCCGGGAGATTTTCGCGTCGTGAAACGCGACGAAAGCGTGCGTGTCAGGCTCGCCGAATTCCTGGTGGCATCCGGCGATCCGGCGAACCACGCGCTGGTCGAGGCGCTGGAACCGGCGCACCATTACGGCGGCGCAAAATTCTTCGACCGCGCCGGGCATGTGCCCAATGCCATCTCGATGCCGAGCGAGGAGTTCTTCAACGCCGACAAGACCTTCAAGCCGGCCGCCGAGATCCGGCGCATGCTCACCCATCTCGGCATCCGGCCCGAGCAGCAGATCCACACCCATTGCGGCGGCGGCATTGCGGCCAGCGTGCCGTTCTTCGCCATCAAGGTGATGCTCGACTACCCGAAGGTCAAGCTCTACAAGGAATCGCAGCTGGAATGGCTGCGTGACGACCGCGGCCTGCCGTTCTGGACCTACGCCGCACCGAACATGACGCGCGACAAAAACTGGGTCAACGGCTGGGGCAGCCCGATGATGCGCAATTTCGGCGTGGCGAAGCTGAGCGTGATCGATGTGCGTCCGGCCGAGGCGTTCCGGCAGAACCACCTGCCGTACGCCGTCAATATCCCGGCCGAGGTGTTCAGGCGCCACCTCGCCACGCCCGGCCGCCTGGCCGAACTGCTCGGTGCTGCCGGCGTCGACGCCAGTCACGAGGCGGTCATCGTCTCCGGCGGCGGGGTCAGCACCGACGCGGCGCTGGCCTATCTGATGCTGGAGAAGCTGGGGCAGAAAAAGACTTCGCTGCTGCTGGAATCGATCGACGAGTGGGGGCTGGGCGGCCTGCCGCTGACCCGCGAGCCGACCGTGGTCGGGCCGCGGAAGTCGCCGCAGGAACTGGCCGTTCCCGCCACCATCTATCCGGCCAGCCTGCGGCCCGGCATCGTCACGGCCGATGCGCGTGGCACGCAGGGCCCGTATCCGAAGGTATTCATCGCTTCCGGCAAGACTCTGCCGCTCGGCGCGCCGGGCGGCAAGGTCATCCACCTGCCGCATACCGACCTGCTCAATGCCGATGGCACGCCGAAAGCGGCCAAGGACATCCTGAACATCCTGGTCAAGGCCGGACTGACGCGCTATGCCGAGATCATCTGCATCGCCGACGATCCGGGCGAGGCTGCCGCCAACTATTTCATCCTGAAGTTGATGGGCTATCCGGATGTGAAGGTGCAGGCGGGATAGCGCGGTGAGCG
>CAYQKN010000125.1:0-10459 GCA_964417885.1 uncultured Burkholderiales bacterium
AATTGAAAAAACAATGGCTGTTTGACGTTTCCTACACCACGTTCTTTGGCGGCAATGTCTACTGCGGTACTGACCAGGTGACCAACGCCGGCCAGACAGCACTGGCGGCGCAAATCGCCGGCGTTGCGGCGCTCGGCCGTCCGGCGCAGGGTGCGGGCTGGTGTTCCAATGCCAACCCGATACGCGACCGCGATTTCTACTCGGTCTCGGTGTCGTACTCGTTCTAGTCCTTGCTCTCCCGCCGGCGATGTCGGCGGGAGAGATCAGTTCCGCGTTATCACTTCACAGCAATTTGAAGCGCGAGAACAGACAATCTTTGTCGCAGCTGAATAATAACTTTCTGGAGGAAACATGAACCTGAAGCGATTGACGATGGTAGCGTCGGCAACGTTGAGCGCCTTGACCATCTCGGCCGGCGCCTACGCGCAGTTGGCAGCCGCCGACCTGGCCAAGCTCGGCACGACGCTGACGCCAATGGGCGCAGAAAAGGCCGCCAACGCGGCCGGCACGATCCCGGCATGGGATGGCGGTATCACCAGGGTTCCGGCCGGCGTGAATTTCAAGCCGGGCGGCACCTATCCCGACCCGTTCCCGAACGACAAGCCGCTGTTCACCATCACCGGTGCCACGGCTGACAAATACAAGGACAATTTGTCACCCGGCCAGCTGGCGATGCTGAAACAGTATCCGACCTACAAGCTGCCGGTGTTCCAGACCCGCCGTACTGCCGCCTATCCGGAAAAGCACTACGCCGAAACCAGGGATTGTGCGGCCAAGGCCAAGCTCGCCACGGGTGGCAATGGCGTGGTCGGCTGCACCGGCGGTACGCCGTTCCCGATCCCGAAGAACGGCAATGAGGCGATCTGGAATCACGTGCTGCATTACAAGGGTGATACCTTTGCCCAGCATTGGGCGCAGGCCGCCGTGACGGCGTCGGGCGATTTCGCGCTGGTGAAGTTCGAATACGAATACGACCTGTCGTATGGCAACCTGTCGAAGCCGGTCGCCCAACGCGAAAACAACAAGATCCTCAATTATCTGCAGGTCACGACCGCGCCGGCACGCCTGGCGGGCCAGATCCTTCTGGTGCATGAGACCGTCGACCAGGCTCGCGAGCCGCGTTCGGCGTGGACCTACAACCCGGGTCAGCGTCGCGTGCGCCTGGCCCCCAACGTGGCCTATGACAACCCGGGCACCGCGGCGGACGGACTGCGCACCAACGACGACTTCGGCATGTTCAACGGCGCCACCGACCGCTACGAGTGGAAACTGGTCGGCAAGAAGGAAATGTACATTCCGTACAACTCGTACCGGATGTCTGATCCGAAGCTCAAATATACCGACCAGCTGCGCCCGGGCCACATGAACCAGGATCTGGCACGCTATGAACTGCATCGCGTATGGGTGGTCGATGCCACGCTGAAGCCGGGCACTTCGCACATCTATTCCCGTCGTACTTTCTACATCGACGAGGATAGCTGGAACGTGGTTGCCATCGACAAGTACGACGGCCGTGGCCAGCTGTGGCGCTTCTCCGAGCAGCATAGCGAGAACTGGTACAACGTTCCAATGTGGTTCGGCACGATCGAGGTGCATCATGACCTGCAATCGCGTCGCTACATCGCAATGGGCCTGCGTTCCGAAGAAAAAGTGATCTTCGATCCAATCAAGCGCACGCCGGCAGACTACACGCCGCAAAACCTGCGCAACCTGGGTACGCGCTGATCCAAGCGGAATGATGGCATTGCCGATCATCAAGTTGTAGAGTTCGGGGACAATCTGATTGTCCCCGAATTGTTTTTGCCGCCCGTGCGATTCACGCTGAGAGCGTCGCCACACCCATGGTGCCCGATAGCCCCTGTTTGAAAGTTGCCTCAACATGAAAACGTTTAATGCAATAGCCGCCGCGCTCGGTATCGCTGCCGCAGCCGGCCTTTCTCCGACAGCCAATGCGCAGGTCAACCTGGCGGTGATGCCTGCCAGCGGTCCGCTTTCCAAGCAGACCATGTCACGCCTGCTGCTGACAGACGTGGCGCGCATCGGTAACCGGATTGTTGCGGTCGGCGATCGAGGCTACATCGTCTACTCCGACAGCAACGGGGAAAGCTGGGTTCGTGCGGAGTCGCCGGCAAATGTGCCGTTGCTCAATGCGGTCTATTTCACCGATGCACAGAACGGCTGGGCGGTCGGACACGATGCGGTGATCCTGAAATCAACCGACCGGGGCGAAAAGTGGACCCAGGTGTTTTCGGCGCCGAACGACCAGCGGCCGCTGATGGACATCGTGTTCACCGATGCCAATTCCGGCTTTGCGGTGGGGGCCTACGGCTCGTGCTACGAGACCACAGACGGGGGCAAGACCTGGAACCCGCGAAAATTGCTCGAGACACCCAAGAAAGCCGCTGCGCCGGCGGCGAAAAAAGGCAAGGCGGATCTCGATGTCGATGATGGCGGCAAGGGCGGCGATGAAGACCGCCATCTGAATGCCGTGCTCAAGCTTGGCGACAATCGCCTGTTCATTGTCGGTGAGGCCGGCATCCTGCTCAAGTCCGATGACGGCGGCAAGAACTGGAGCAAGCTGGCGGCACCCTACAAGGGCTCGTTCTTTGGTGCCATCCAGGCGCAGGATGGGTCGGTGGTGTTGTACGGCATGCGCGGCAAGATCTTCCGCAGCACCGATGCGTCGCTCAAGGACTGGCGGCCGGTGCAGAATAATTCGGTCGCCTCGCTAATGGGCTCGACCAGGCTGCCTGACGGCGCGGTGGTGATATCCGGCCTGTCCGGCACCGTGCTGGTTTCGCGCGACAATGGCCAGACGTTCTCGCCACTGCCAACGGGCATCACCAAAGCGTATGCTGCACCGTTGCTGGGCGCACCGAATGCGCTGCTGCTGGTCGGTGAGGCCGGGGCACGCGATGTCGTCTTGTCGGCCGCCCGCTGAAGCGGACATTCCCGGTTCCCGTCCTGACCGATAACCTGCATACCTGGCCTCGCCGCCTGCTCAAGAGCGAAAAATGAATCTACAAAAACTCATCGACAGAATTTCCGCGCTGGTATTCGACAACCGCAAGACGCTGCTGATCGTCTTCAGTGTCGTCACCATCCTGTTTGCCATTTCGGCCAGCCAGCTCAAGGTTGATGCCGGCTTCAACAAGATGGTGCCGCTGACCCATCCGTACATGAAGGTCTACAAGGAATACGAGGGGGTCTTCGGCGGCGCCAACCGGATCGCCATCGCGCTGGTACAAAAGCAGGGCGATATCTACAACAAGGAGTTCATGGACAAACTCAAGGCCTTGACCAAGGATGTCCAGGGCCTGACGGGCGTCGACCAGCCTTCAGTCAAATCGCTGTTCACCCCCAACACCCGTTTCATCGAGGTGGTGGAAGAGGGGTTCTCCGGCGGCAATGTGGTGCACGCGACCTTCCAGGGCTCAAAGGAGGATCTGGAAATTGTCCGTGGCAACGTGCAAAAATCGAGCGAGATCGGCCGCACGGTCGCCACCGATTTTTCCGGCGCCCTGGTGGCAGCGGGCCTGCTTGAGTACATCCCGAAAGGCGACGGCAAGCTGGAGAAACTGAACTACTTCGAGTTGTCGGCCAGGCTGGACGAACTGCGCGCCAAGTACGAGGGGCCCAACCACAGCATTCACATCATCGGCTTTGCCAAGGCAGTCGGTGACATTGCCAGCGGCGCCAAGGGCGTGATCATGTTCTTCGGCATCGCGTTCCTGATCACCGCGGCGCTGATGCTCTGGTTCGTCAAGGACATCAAGTTGACGCTGGTCGCGTTGGTGGTGGCGATGATGCCGGTGCTGTGGCTGCTGGGCACGCTGCCGATTATCGGCTTCGGCATTGATCCGCTGTCCATCCTGGTGCCGTTCCTGATCTTCTCCATCGGCGTGTCGCATGCGGTGCAGATGACCAAGACCTGGGAGCGCGAAATGGTGCACGGTGCCGACAGCCTGACTGCGGCCAAGCACTCGTTCGCTGTCATTTTCATTCCCGGCACCCTGGCTTTGCTGACCAATGTGCTCGGATTTGCCGTGATCATGCTGATCCCGATCGATATCGTCCGCGAGCTCGGCATCACCGCGTCGCTGGGCGTGGCGTGGATGATCATCACCAACAAGATGCTGCTGCCGATCTTGCTGTCGCACCTGAGTATTTCCAAGTCAGCGCTGAGCAAGGAAGTCCAGCAGGAGAGCCGGGTTGACGGCATCTGGACCATGGCCTCGCAGTGCGTGCAGAAGAAACGCGCGCTGGTGATCGTGCTGATCTCCGCCGTGGTGCTGGCCGCCGGCATCTACAAGGCGCGCGACCTCAAGGTTGGTGACTACGGCCAGGGCGTGCCCGAGTTGCGCGACACCTCGCGTTACAACCAGGACAACGACATGATCGTGAAGAAATTCGCGATCGGCGTGAATACCCTGGGCGTGGTGGCGCAGACCAAGGGCGTGCAGGGCGCGTGCACCAATTACGATGTGATGACCGTGATCGAGAAATTCGACTGGTACATGCAGAACGTCGAAGGCACCCAGTCGGTCATCTCGCTGCCGGGTGCGGCGCGAATGATGAATGCCGGCTACAACGAGGGCAACCTGCGCTGGCGCCAGCTGCCGCGCGACCCCCAGGTGATGGCGCAGAGCGTGACGCCGATCAACACCGATACCGGCCTGCTCAATCCGGACTGCTCGGCGATGCAGGTGCTGATCAACACCACCGACCAGCAGGGCGAGACCATCAAGCGCCTGGTGACCGAGGTGAAGAATTTTTCCAAGGATTACAACAGCGACAAGGTTGAATTCAAGCTCGCCACCGGCAACGTCGGCGTGATGGCCGCCACCAATGAGGCGGTCGACAAGGCGCGGTACGAAATGCACGCGGCCATTTTCGGTGCGCTGTTCCTGATGTGCATGGTGACGTTTCGCAGCCTGCGTGCCACGCTCTGCATCCTGATCCCGCTCGGCATCGTGTCGATCCTGTGCGAAGCGCTGATGCCGATGTTGGGTATAGGCCTCAAGGTATCGACACTGCCGGTGATCGCACTCGGGGTCGGCGTCGGTGTCGACTACGGCATTTATCTCTACGACCGGCTGGAGGTTCACCTGGAAGAAGGGATGGAACTTTCGCGCGCGTTCTTCGAGGCGTTGCGCGAGCGCGGCACGGCGATGATATTCACCGCGGTGACCATGACGCTGGGCGTCGGCACCTGGGCCATGTCGGCGCTCAAGTTCCAGGCCGACATGGGCATCCTGCTGGCGTTCATGTTCTTCCTGAACATGCTGGGCGCCATTTTCCTGCTGCCGGCGCTGGCCGCGTTCCTGCTGAAGCCGCACAAGAAGGCCTGAGCCCGGCGTTTGCCACGATGAAATCGGAAAGCGCCCGCTCGCGGGCGCTTTTCATTTGGAGAAGACCATGAATGCAAATGCGCAGCAACTGGTGGTCTCTGGCGCGATACTGGCTTTGCTCGGTGTCGGGCTCGGCGCATTCGGCGCGCACGCCTTGAAGGCCAGGCTGGCAGCCGACATGCTGGCGGTCTACCAGACCGGCGTGCAATACCATCTCTGGCACGCGCTTGGTGTGGTGCTGATAGGCATCCTGGTCCAGCTGCTGCCGGGCGCAAAATGGTTGCCGGTTGCCGGCTGGATGATGGTGGCGGGCATCGTCATCTTCAGCGGCAGCCTGTATGCCTTGAGCGTGACGGGCATGCGCATGCTCGGCGCCGTGACGCCGCTGGGCGGCGTTGCATTTCTGCTGGCGTGGGGCATGGTCGCCTACGCAGTTTTGACGGCGGACTGAGGATAAAACTCCAGCACTGGTGCGGCTCTCCGGCTGAAAACGGCTGGAGAGCCGCGCCAGTGCCGGAGTTTTGATTTCTGATGCGGGCTAAACCGCCAGCGACACCGGATCGCCAATCCGCAACACCGCCTGATTCACCGGTATCAGGTTCATGCCGAAAATTACCCCGGTTGGCGTGTCGCGGTAAGACGCAAGGGTCCGCAGCGGTTCCGGGCCGAAGACCTCGCCGCTGGCCTGGTCGGTGGTGGTGACCTGGCAGCGCGTGCAGCGCTTGACTGCGCGAAATACTGCCTCGCCAATGCGGATGACACCCAGCCGATCCTCCGCAAACGGCTCGCTGTCCTTGATGACCAGGTTGGGCCGAAAACGATTCATCGGAATGGCGCGACCGCCGTTGGCGACGATGCGCTGGTTCAGGTCGGCGAGCGAGCTTTCAGCGGCGATCAGCAGCGGGTAGCCATCGGCAAAACTCACCAGTTCACCGTCTGGGGCGTGATCGGGATTGATCCGGCGTTCGCTGGAGTCGGGCATGTACACCAGTTGGACGTCGCGGCCGAAATAGGCCGACAGCCACGCGTCCGCCTCGGCCGAGACCGGGTGTGCGGGTACGTGACTCGACCAGACCCTCACCATTCGTGAAGGCTGTTCCGCCGGCTCGATTGTCACGGCGACGCTGTCCATGTCGGCGGCCGAGAACACCAGTTGTCCCTGGTCGATCTCCATCCAGACCGTTGCCATCTTCGGCTGCTCGCGCTGGGTGATGAATTCACCGTCGCGGTCAATCACCAGGAACCGCCGGTCATGACGCAGTCCGCGCGGTGTGAGCTGGGCCTCAGGCAGTGAAATGCCGCCAAGCGCCTTGACGGGATAGATGTGAATTCCGGACAGGGTCGTGTTCATGATCTCGGTCAACAAACGTGATAACGTATTATTCCGCAGTTGGCGCGGTTTACACGCCGCCAATTGCGTTTTCCTTGGTGGCGTTGCCGATGACGTGCCAGGTTCTTTAACGTAGTTAAGACTCTTTCAACGATGGGAGCACTACTGCAATGGTTGACCTCTGGAAAAAACTGACCGGCGAACTGATCGACATCATCGAATGGCTGGATGATTCGAACAACACGCTGGTCTACCGCTTCGAGCGGATGAACAATGAAATCAAGTACGGTGCCAAGCTCACCGTGCGCGAAGGGCAGATGGCGGTGTTCATCAACGAGGGCCAGCTCGCCGACGTGTTCAAGCCCGGCATGTACACGCTGACCACGCAGAACCTGCCGATCCTGTCGACACTCAAGGGCTGGAAATACGGTTTCGAATCGCCGTTCAAGGCCGAGGTCTACTTCGTCTCGACACGCAAGTTCACCGACCTGAAATGGGGTACGCCCGGCCCGGCCACCATGCGCGACAGCGAGTTCGGCATCGTGCGCGCCACCGCGTTCGGCATCTACACCATCCGGGTGAAGGATCCCGGCATCTTCATCAAGGACATTTCCGGTACCGAAGGCCGCTTCACCACCGATCAGATCCAGGAAAACCTGCGCGGCAAGATCGGTCTGCGAATCAAGGAAGTCATGCCCGAGCTGGGTCTGTCCGTGATCGACCTCGAAGCCAAGGTCTCGCAGATGGGCAGCATGCTGCGCGAGCGCATCGCGCCCGATTTCGAAGGCATGGGGCTGGAACTGGTCGAAGTGCAGGTGCAGGACGTCGGACTGCCGGAAGAAGTCGAGAAGGCGATCGACAAGCGCGGTGCGATTGCCGCCGTCGGCAATCTGCAGGCCTATACCCAATACGAAACGGCCAGCGCCATCAAGGACGCGGCCACCACCCCCAATAGCGCGGCAGGCGCCGGCATGGGTCTGGGCGCCGGTCTGGCGATGGGCGCCAACATGATCAATCAGGTTGGCGGCGCCTTTGGTGCCGGCGCGGCGGGTGCCGCCGCACCCGGCGTGGCGATGCCGCCACCGCTGCCCGCCGCCAGCGCCTATCACGTCGCGATCAATGGGCAGCAGTCCGGACCGTTCGACCTGAACATCCTTCAGGGCCATGCGGCCAGCGGTACGCTGAAACGCGATTCGCTGGTCTGGAAAGCCGGCATGGCGCAGTGGGCGCAGGCAGGCTCGGTGCCGGAACTGGCTGCGCTGTTCGCCAATGTGCCGCCGCCGGTTCCGCCGGCAGCCTAGCAACAGCGGTTCAACGTGCTTCCCCGCCCGCGAGGGCGAGGAAATACTGCCATGACCATTACCGTCCGCGCCGCCGAACCATCCGATTTTGACGCCATCCGTGAAACGATGGCGCAGCCGCGCGCCCAGGCGCAAACGCTGCAGCTGCCGTTTCCGTCCCTTGAGATGTGGAAGAAGCGGATCGCTGAAAAACCGCCCGGCGATCACGTGCTGGTGGCCGAGCTTGATGGCAAAGTTGTTGGCAACCTGGGCCTGCACGTCGCCGCGACTTCGCCGCGCCGCCGCCATGCCGGCGCGCTGGGGATGGTGGTGCACGACGCCTGGCACCGCCGCGGGGTCGGCACCGCGCTGATGCAGGCGGGGCTTGATCTGGCCGACAATTGGCTACAGTACACGCGGCTGGAATTGACGGTCTTTGTCGACAACGCCGGCGCGATTGCCCTGTACCAAAAGTTCGGTTTTGAGATCGAAGGGACGTTGCGGAAGTATGCGATGCGCAATGGCGAGTACGTCGATGTCTACACGATGGCACGCCTGAAATCGTAGGACTTTCCCCCCGCTTGCGCGGAAACAATCAATGCCCGCCCCAGGCGGCCACACTGGATATGGAAAACCCGAACCCGTCGCAAACCACGCTCGACCAGATGACCGCCAAGGTGCGCGCCTTCCCCTGCAAATCCTGCGGCGCCAAGTTATCGTTCAACCCCGGCAGCAAGGAATTGAAATGTCCTTACTGCGCGGCAGTCAACGAGATTCCCGACTCCGACGACAGCGTCGAGGAACTCAGTCTCGAGGCCTGGCTGGCCAAGCTCGAAAGCGAAAGCGAAACCCACCAGCAGGAACAGATCAAGTGCGGCAACTGCGGCGGCGAGCAGACGCTGGCCGCCAACCTCTACGCCAGTGCCTGCACCTTCTGCGGTACCCCGTTGACGTCAAAAAGCTACGCCCAGCGGCTGATCAAGCCGAAGTCACTGGTGCCGTTCAAGATCACCAAGCTGCAGGCGCAGGACAAATGGCGCGGCTGGATCAAGGGGCTGTGGCTGGCGCCGTCGGCGCTGAAAAAATACGCCCAGAGCGACGGCGGCATCAAAGGTGTTTACGTGCCGTACTGGACCTTTGATGCGCAGACCTACACCCGATATTCAGGCCAGCGCGGCGACGACCACAGCGAGAGTTACCAGACCACCAACTCCAAGGGCGAACGCGTGACCGAAACGCGCACGCGCACCGACTGGACCAGTGTGTCCGGCACGGTGTCGTTCTTCCATGACGACGTGCTGGTTCCCGGCAGCAACAGCAGCTATGCCGGCGGCGGCAGCAATGCCGGCGCAGCCGAAGTGCAGCGCGCGCTGATTGGCCAGGCAGGCATCGTCGGCAACATGATCGCCAGCAAATTTTCGTCCAGCCTCCGCACCTGGAACACGAAGGAACTGGTGCCGTACCAGGAGGAATACATCACCGGCTTTCAGGCCGAGGCCTATCAGGTCGGCTTGAAGGCGTCGTTCGTCACCGCCAAGCAGTTGATCGACGGCAAGGTCGAGCAACTGGTGCGCGCCGATATCGGCGGCGATCACCAGCGCATCTCATCGCTCAACACGCAATACAGTCACCTCACCTTCAAGCACATCCTGTTGCCGATGTGGGTGTCGGCCTATATCTACGGCGGCAAGACTTACCGCTTTGTGGTGAATGGGCAGACCGGTGAAGTACAGGGCGAGTCGCCGAAGTCGGGGTGGAAGATATTCTTTTTGGTGTGCGGGATATTGGTGTTGCTGTTTATTTTTCTGGCGGTGTTTGGGGGGAAGAGTCGGTAGGCCTGTCGTCCTCGCGAAGGCGGATACCTCTCGGCATAGCCTTTTTCGCAAACGGCTGATAGCGCGTTTCAGTTGCGACTGTTGCCGGGGGTAGCCCGGCGGCTACTTACTTTCTTTGCTTCGCCAAAGAAAGTAAGCAAAGAAAGGCGACCCCAGGTTCGTCGCCCCGACGATAAAGCTGTCGGGGTTCCCTGCGCTACTCGCGAATGAAGGCGGCTGCGGAACTCGGGCTCGTGGAAGGTTTTGCACAAATGGTCTCAGCCTGGGCTCGCCCTCAGACAGTCCTCGCCGACTACCCCTTCACTCGCTGCGTTGCTCGGCGACTCTCATGGGGACCCCGGTCGATTAATCACGAATGTCTCCCCGGATTTAGTCCGGGGCCCAAGTTGAAGTTTCCCACGTAGGTCCCCCCGTACTTGATGCAAAGTACACCCGAAATACTGTTGGTCTGGCTGACCTCAATAGTTGATCTTAGAACTGGACTAAACAGATCTCTTTGCGGCCAGAGGAGTTGCCTTGACCAGGCTAGAAGACTTATCCGCACTTCACATTACGATCGCTTAAACACCGCCAGCGCCCCACCCGCCACCACAAACAAACTCCCGATTCCCCGATTCGTCCAGCGAATGTGTTCCGGGTCCTTCAGCATCGTCAGCACCCGCG
>CAYQKN010000126.1:0-2411 GCA_964417885.1 uncultured Burkholderiales bacterium
GACGACATCATGACCTGGATCCCGGTCAGCACCATCATCAAGAAAATGCTCGATGCGGGCAAATTGCCATAGGTGGTTCAGGCTACAGAGCGCAGCTACGCAGGCTGCCGCGGCCGCAGTTCAAAGCGCACCTCACCCGGCTTGTTGCAGGCGAGGCTGAGGCTGTAGTTCTGCTTCTGTGCCTGCTGGAATGCCTGATACAGGCCAATGCCGTAACCGCCCTGGCGTGAATTGGCCACGGGCGTGCGAAGCAGGCCATCAACGGTGCCGCTCGGGATTGCCGGCCCCGTATCGGTAATGGCAAGTACCGGACCGGATGAAAGCAGGGAGAGCTCGACGCGAATTTCAGTCGCTGGCTGAGCCTGCCGTTTTCGTCTTGCATTCTCAAAGCAGTTTTCCAGCACCGTATCGAACAGGTTGGCGGGGATGACGGTTGCGAGGTCTCCATCCACTGTAAAGCGCACTTCATCGTCGGCATGCAGTTTCTGCACTTCCTGCCACCATTGCGCGGCCGGCAGCATGACATTGGCCGCACCCAGCGCCGGATTTTGCAGTTTGTCCAGTGTGGACTGCAGGCGTTTTGCCAATTGCGGAAGTTGCCGCTGCAACAAAAGCTCGTAGTCCGACTTTTTGCGGCGATCATCTCCCGGTCGTGCCTCGCCGCTCGAGGTAAGCGAGTAGAGCGACTGCAGCAGGTTCTTCATGTCGTGTGTCAGGCGCGCCCCGGTTTCGTGGACCGCCTGCATGTAGGCGTTTTGTTTGAGCACCTGCTCGCGGCGCTTGCCTTCATAGAACTCGCCGACCACTTGGGCCAGCAGACGGAGGTGCAGGAACATGGCGGGCGACATGCGAATTTCGGTAAAAAACGCAATCTCCAGGTCGTGATAGCGAAAGCGGGAGTCAAATTCCGTCTTTCTGCCATATTGACCCTCGCCGTCCGGGGAGGACCAGACGCAGCCGACGATCCAGGGAAACTTTTCGATTTCTTCCAGCGCGTTCTGCAGGAATCGCGCCGAGGTCAAGTCCGCTTCTGAAAGTTCCGCGATACGCCGCATCCAGAGTTCGAATGGCATGCCGACACTCATCAGGTAACGCGAAAAATAAGTCCGCAATCCGCCAAAGCCGGTGCGCGGGCCCCACAGCACGGCCAGGATGAACAGCGCGCCGGCGAAGGCCAGCACCGTCAGGACGACACCCTGGAAATACTGGTTGTTGGTGACCCGCATGGCGGCAATGCTGCCCAGTACCAACACCACCACCAGCTGAAAGACGATCAGGCTGTAGAAGAAGTCGAACACCTGCGTGGTCGCCTCGTCTTCGGCGCGAAACGGCAGTATCGCCATGGCGGTCAGCGTGAGCGGCAGAAACACGCTGGCTACGGTGCGCAGCTCGCGCGGCACGTCCGTCAACCCGAGCAGCGATACCGGCACGGTCCAGACCAGCAGAATGGTAAACAGGTAGAACGCGGCAACCAGGTAGAAACGGCTTCGCCGCGCGGCCTGCAGCGTAAACACCTTGCCGCCCATGATGCCGATCATGATCGCAATCCAGGTAACCAGCATCCAGCCGGCCAGGCTGTAGAGCACCACACCGGTAATACCCAGCAGCAGCAGGATCGCGAACACCTTCAACTCGCGCTCCGTGCTGAAGAAAGGCTGCCAGAGCAGGAACAGGCCGAAGTGAACCATCAGCCAGATGCGCTGGAACGAGCCACCGGAATCCGCGATCAGACCGGCGTGCAAGGACAGCAGCATGGCCAGGATGACCCAGCGGCGGCTGCGCATCAGAAACAGGGGAATGGGTTTTGCAGGGGTATGAATTTCGTAACTCAGTCTGGTTGCGGGTACAGGCGCCGCCGCTGCGCAAGACTAGCCTGATTCGCAGCGAGACGCCAAGCCGGAGCGCGGCGGCTGGGGTGTCGGAAATCCGGACAGGTGTGTGCGTTGCCTACAGTAAATTGCTGCCGAGCCACCTGCGAATCTGAGTCGATGCGCAACGTCACATTTTTATTATTAATAAACAATTACTTATGAATGTGGCACGTCGATTGCTTTTACTGGGTCGTGCAAGTAAATTTTAACCGCCGGAGCCAAAAAATGAAGTCAATGGATCAAATCGAAATTTATGACCTGGCTACCTTTTTTATTGCCTTCGGCATGGTCATTGGCTTCGCGCTTCGCTGACCAAACACAATAAACATTGAAATATCAGCGCACTCTAACCTGTCTAGATTCGGAGAATAAAATGAAAACTATGAAAAGCATGAAAGGCCAGCAGTCGGGCTTTACGCTGGTGGAAATCGCCATCGTTCTGGTCATCATCGGCTTGCTGCTTGGCGGCATCCTGAAGGGCCAGGAGTTGATCAACAGTGCCAAGGCCAAGAGCTTTGCGCAGGATTTCCGTACCATTCA
>CAYQKN010000126.1:2511-10440 GCA_964417885.1 uncultured Burkholderiales bacterium
CACCAGGGTGTCGCCGGTGTCGAGCCGCAAGTCAGGCGCCGGCTGGGTCTCGCGCACGCCCTTGCGTCGCAGCGCGGTGAGTTGCACGCCGATGTCATCCAGCTTCAGTGCTTCGATGGTTTTGCCAACAGACACGGTGCCACGCTCGATCACGATCGAGTGCAGCCTTGGTTGCTGCGAATCCAGCTGACCGTCATCGATATCGGTCGCGCCGGGAAAGAAGCCGCGCATCAGCTGGTAACGTTCGCCGCGAACCTGGCGCAGGCGGGCAAGCACCTTGTTCAGCGGCACGCCGAGCAGCAGCATGGTTTGCGTCGCCAGCATCAGCGAGCCTTCCACCACCTCCGCCACGATCTCGGCGGCGCCAGCCGCCTTCAGCTTCTCGACATCGCTGTCATCAAAGGTCCGGACGATGACCGGCACCTCCGGCCGCAGGGCGCGCACGTGCGAGAGGATGGTCATCGCTGCGTGCGTATCGGCAAAGCTGACCACCACCGCCGAGGCGCGCGGCAAGCCGGCAGCGGTCAGCACCTCCTGTCGCGCGGCGTCGCCGAACATCACCGAATCGCCTGCAGCGGCCGCCTGCTTGACCCGCATCGGATCGGCATCCAGTGCGATCATCGAGACATTTTCCTGCTCAAGGAAGCGGGCCAGGCTCTGGCCGGAGCGGCCATAGCCGCAAATGATCACGTGGCCGCGCTTGCTCATCGACTGGATGGCGAGCTGCTGCAGCTGGACCGCGCGCGTTTCCCATTCGCTGGCGACCAGCCGCATGACAATGCGCTCGCTGTTCGCCAGTATCAGTGGCGACAGCATCATCGAAATCAGCATCGCGGCCAGCACCACCTGCATCGCTGGCTCGGGCAGGGACTGATGTCGCCCGGCAAGGGACAGCAGGACGAAGCCGAACTCGCCGGCCGGCGCCAGCGCCAGCCCGCAGCGCAGCGCCACCGCTTTGTCGTTTTTGAAGCCCAGGCCGAGCAGGTAAATGATCAGGAATTTGATCGCAATCAGGCCGACCAACACCAGCAGCACCAGCAGCCACCGGTCCCGCACAGCCGTGAGGTCGAGCAGCATGCCGATGGTGATGAAGAACAACCCAAGCAACACATCGCGAAAGGGCTTGATGTAGTCTTCGACCTGGTAGCGATACTCGGTTTCCGATATCAGCATGCCGGCCAGGAATGCGCCCAGGGCCAGCGAAAGTCCGGACGCCTCGGTTGCCCAGGCCAGGCCCAGCGTCACCAGCAACACCGCCAATACGAACAGTTCCGAGGACTTCTGCGCGGCAACGACCTGGAACAACGGCCGCATGATGCGCTGGCCGAGTATCAGGATGACGAACAGCACCACGCTGGCCTTGAGCAAGGCGGTGCCGACCTCGACCGCGATCTGTTCGCCCGACAGCGCCAGCGCCGGCACCAGCACCAGCAGCGGGATCACCGCCAGATCCTGGAACAGCAGCACACCCATGATCTGCTTGCCATGGGCAGAATGGAGCTGTGTTTGCTCGGCCAGCACCTTGGAAATGATGGCCGTCGACGACATGGCGAGGATGCCGCCAAGCACCAGGCCCGCCTGCCAGCTCAGGCCGGCGAGAGTGGCGATGACAATGACCGCGAGGATGCTGATCAATACCTGCAGCCCGCCGAAGCCGAAAACCAGGCGGCGCATGGCCATCAACTGGGGCAGCGAGAATTCGAGGCCGATCGAAAACATCAGGAACACCACGCCGAACTCGGCCAGATAGCGGGTGCCGGGGGTATCGGGCACAAATCCCAGCGCGCGGGGGCCGACCAGCACTCCGACCAGCAGGTAGCCGAGAATGGCCGGCATGTGCACGCGACGGAAAATCACCACCATCACCACCGCCGTGGCAAGCAGGATGACTACCAGCGGGAGGGTGGAATGGTCGGTCATGGGTACTTGAACAATCGCCGATCAGTGCACCGGTGGTTTGGGGGTATGGTTGACATTACAATGTCGACATGCAGAGTCTATTACAACCCCGCTCGGTTGCCGACACCGAACGCACACTGAAACTGGCGCGTGCCACGCTTGAAATCGAAGCGGAAGCGGTCAGGGCGCTGGCAGCCAAGCTTGGCGAAGCCTTCCTCGCCGCACACAAATTGCTGTTTGATGTAGTTGAAAACAAGGGCCGGGTGGTGGTTACCGGCATGGGCAAGAGCGGGCACGTCGGTGGCAAGATCGCCTCGACGCTGGCATCGACCGGGACACCGGCGTTTTTCATGCATCCGGGTGAAGCGAGCCACGGCGACCTCGGCATGATCACCGCAGGCGATGTGGTGATTGCCATTTCCAACTCCGGCGAGTCGGACGAAATCCTGAAGATCCTGCCGCAGCTGAAACGCCGCGGCACGCCGATCATTGCCATTACCGGCCGCGCCACGTCGACGCTGGCCGAGGCCGCCACGGTGCATCTGGACGCGGCGGTGGAAAAAGAAGCGTGTCCGCTGAATCTCGCGCCGACCGCCAGCACCACGGCCACGCTCGCGCTGGGTGATGCGCTCGCGGTGGCGCTGCTGGATGCACGCGGCTTCGGCGAGGAGGATTACGCGATGCATCATCCCGGCGGCTCGCTAGGTCGGCGTCTGTTGATGCATGTCAGTGACGTCATGGTCACCGGTGACCGCGTTCCCAAGGTGCGGCTGGATGCATCGCTGCCGGCCGCGATCGTCGAAATGTCCAAGAAAGGGCTCGGCATGACGGCCGTGGTCGACGCCCAGGACATGCTGGTCGGCGTCTTCAGCGACGGCGATTTGCGTCGGACCCTCGAAACCCATGACAACATCCGCGCCACGCCGGTTGCGGAAGTCATGACCCGCAGCCCGAAGACGATCGGCGCGAACAAGCTCGCGGTTGAAGCCGCGGAACTGATTCAGCGTCATCGCATTGGCGCCAGCGGATTACTGGTGGTTGACGAGACCGGCAAATTGCAGGGCGCCGTCCACGTTCTTGAACTGATGCGCGCAGGGGTGCTGTGATGAACTGGATTGCGCCCGAGCGGCTGGACAATTCCCTGCTGGCTCGCGCGGCCCGGATCCGGCTGGCGGTGTTCGATGTCGACGGGGTGCTGACCGACGGCTCGCTCCACTACGGTGCGGCGGGCGAAGAGGTCAAGGTTTTCAATACCCTCGACGGTCATGGCCTGAAGATGCTGAAAGACTCGGGTGTCGAACTGGCGATCATCTCCGGCCGATCTTCCGAGGCGCTGGCGCGGCGCACGCGCGACCTGCAGATCAGCCAGCTGTTCATGGGCGTGCCGAATAAGCTGCAGGTGTTTGAACACCTGTTGCAGAGTCTTTCATTGCAGGGCCCGGAGGTGGCAGGAATCGGCGACGACGTCGTCGACCTGCCTTACCTCACGCGCTGCGGCTTTGCGGTCTGTGTGCCAGCCGCGCCGCACTACATGCGCGATCACGTGCATTACGTCACCGCAGCCGGCGGCGGGCGCGGCGCGGTGCGCGAGTTCTGCGAAATCATCATGCACGCGCGGGGCACCCTGGAATCCGCCCTCAACAAGTACCTGGATTAGGCATGCTCTGGATAAAGTCATTTCACATCGTTTTCATGGTTGCGTGGTTCGCCGGCCTGTTCTACCTGCCGCGCCTGTTCGTCTACCATGCCATGGCCGACGACGCGGCGTCGATCGAGCGGTTCAAAGTGATGGAACGAAGGCTCTATGCCGGCATCATGACGCCCTGCATGGTCATCACCCTGGCGCTTGGCACCTGGCTGTGGCTGGGCTATGGATTTTCCGGCGGCTGGCTGCATGCCAAGCTTGCCCTCGTGGCGGTATTGGTCGTGCACCATTTCTACCTTGGCAAACTGATCACCGACTTCAAGCATGACCGCAACCGCCGCAGCCACGTTTTCTACCGTTGGCTCAATGAGATCCCGGCGCTTCCGGCGCTGATCGGCATCACCATCCTTGTTGTGGTGAAACCATTTTGAGCGAACATTTCTTTGCTCCCTGTCCGCGAGGCCTGGCCGGCGTGCTGGCGGACGAACTGCGCGAGCTTGGCGCATCCAATATCCTGGCCCAGGAGGCCGGCACCGCATTCGAGGGTGACATGGCGCTGGCCTACCGGGCCAACCTGCAGTCGCGGATCGCGAGCCGGGTATTGTGGCGCGCGGCGCATTTTGCCTACGAAACCGAGCAGCACATTTACGATGCAGCGATGCTCCAGCCATGGCCGTCGTGGTTTGCCGTCAGCCGCACCATCAAGGTGGAAATCAACGCCCATCGCTGCCCGCTGAAGAGCCTCGATTTCATCACCCTGCGCATCAAGGACGCGATATGCGACCGCTTTCGCGAGCAGGTCGGCTCGCGTCCTTCGGTCGATGCGCGGATGCCGGACGTGCGCATCCACGCGTTCCTGAATGCAACCCACGCCAGTCTGTACGTCGACCTTTCCGGCGACTCGCTGTTCAAGCGCGGGCTGCGTGAGCACACCGGCGAGGCGCCACTGAAGAAAAACCTCGCGGCGGGCATCATCCGCCTGACCGGATGGGACAGGAAGGAGCCGTTCCTCGATCCGATGTGCGGCAGCGGTACCTTTGTCGTTGAGGCCGCTGAGATGGCGCTCAACATTGCGCCGGGACTGTCCGGCAACCGGACGCGTGCGTTCGGCCTCGAGAAGTTGAACGTGTTCGATCGCCAGGTCTGGAATGCCGAAGTGGAGCGGGCGCGCGACATGCAG
Source organism: uncultured Burkholderiales bacterium (assembly GCA_964417885.1). Classification (GTDB taxonomy): domain Bacteria; phylum Pseudomonadota; class Gammaproteobacteria; order Burkholderiales; family Usitatibacteraceae; genus UKL13-2. Next base: position 7,236 of record CAYQKN010000126.1, read on the forward strand.
CTGCCGCGACCGGCGCAGCCGCTGGAAATTTTTGGTTCGGACAAATACGGCTATGCGATCACCGATGCGCGGGCGAACCTGACGGCAAACGGTCTCGCCGACTGTGTCCACGTCAAACAGGTGAACGTGCTGGAAATTTCCGCGCCGGCGTCCCACGGCGTGCTGGTGACCAATCCGCCCTATGGCGAGAGGCTGGGACAGGTCGACGATCTTGCCGAGCTCTACCCGAAGCTCGGTGACCTGCTCAAGCAGAAGTTCTCCGGCTGGCGGGCTTATTTCTTTACCGGCGATCCGCAGCTGCCCAAGCTGGTCAGGCTTGCCGCCAGCAAACGTACCCCGCTGTTCAACGGCAAGCTCGAGTGCCGGCTGTTTGAATACAAGATCATTGCCGGCAGCAACCGCAGACCCGCTGAATAACCGGCGAGCCGGCCGGACTAGTGGTGCACCACCAGCCGTTCGCGATGACGAAACAGGAATTCCGGCGCGATGCCCATCATTGCCCGGACGGTACGGGAAAGGTGTGCCGAGTCGGCAAATCCGGCCGATAGCGCCGCCGTGGTGAGCGAGTTGCCGCCAATGGCCAGGTCAAGTGCCCGCCGCATCTTCATCCACAGCACATATCGCCTGACCGGCACGCCCACTTCATGCTTGAACAGGTGTGCCAGCCTCGACGGCGAAAGATGAACCTTGTCCGCCAGCGATTCAAGGCTGCCGTATTGCTCGGGAGACTCGCGCAGGAATGACAGCGCGACGCTGATGCGGCTGTCAACCGGCGCGGGAAATTCGCTGGCGCCAAATTCGAAGCCAAAAATGCGCGACATGATCTGTTCGGCATCGGCCAGGCTGGTCGACGGGTCAGCCAGCGTTGTCCACGCAGCGGCATCACTGTGCTGGCAGCCAAGCGCGCGAGGCAGGCTGCCGAAATGGTCGGCGACGCGCAGATAACTTGCACTTTCGGGTTCCCAGAACAAGGCCGCAATCGCCGCCGGCGCCTCTTCGGTCGAGTACTCGGTTCCGGATGGCAGATAAATGATGCGGTCAGTCAGCGCCGTGCCGTCTGCCAGCGTCACATGCATCTGGCCAGCTGAAGCGTTCAACCAGACCGCGGCATGATTGCGGTGCAGTGAGGTGGCTTTGCTCGGTCCGACGTAGAGGAAGCGGTCGTGCCAGACGTAGAGATGAAGTTGGGATTCGCGGCTGGTCATGAATCGGCAGGTTTGTTCAAGAGAATAGCCGGTTTATTCAACAAATCGACAGGTTTGTTCAAGGACTGGGGGTCGGCCGATCGCATACTGATTGTGCGTTGAACAGCAACGCAATGAACCAGGACCCAATCATGAAACGCCTTATTGACTATGCGACGTCGCAACAAGGTACGTTAACCATTGTGCTGACGATGATGGTGCTCGGAAGCGTGTTCGCCTTGCTCAACGCGTTTGGCGCTGCCAGCAGCCCGACCGCGCTGGTTGCCCCGCTATTCCTGCCGTCGTAGCACGCGTCTCCGGCTGAGGTGCCTGTCATCCGTGCGCGGGGGTGAATTTCACCGGATCCGGCCGCGCTACTTGACGATTTCGAGGTGCTCGAGCCCGGCGGCCAGGTCTTTTTCCTTGGCATTCTTGCCTTCGAGCTTGATCTTGAGGCGCAAATCGTTCAGCGAGTCGGCATTTCGCAGCGCGTCTTCGTAGGAAATCATGTCGGCCTCGTAGAGGTCGAACAGCGCCTGGTCGAAGGTCTGCATGCCCAGCTCGCGCGAGCGCTTCATCACTTCCTTGATCTCGTGAACCTCGCCCTTGAAAATCAGATCCTGGATCAGGGGAGAATTCAGCAGGATCTCGATGGCGGCCACCCGACCCTTGCCTTCTTTTTTCGGGATCAGCCGCTGGGATACGAACGCCTTCAGGTTCAACGACAGATCCATCAGCAACTGGTGCCGACGTTCTTCCGGGAAAAAATTGATGATCCGGTCAAGCGCCTGGTTGGTTGAGTTGGCGTGCAGCGTCGACATGCAGAGGTGTCCGGTCTCGGCAAACGCAATCGCGTAGTCCATGGTTTCACGGTCGCGGATTTCGCCGATCAGGATCACATCCGGCGCCTGGCGCAGCGTGTTTTTCAGCGCGGCGAACCAGTTGTCGGTGTCGACACCGATTTCGCGCTGCGTGACGACGCAGTTCTTGTGGTCGTGCACATACTCGACCGGATCCTCGATGGTGATGATGTGACCGTAGCTGTTTTCATTGCGGTAGCCGATCATTGCCGCGAGCGTGGTCGATTTGCCGGAACCGGTGCCGCCAACCAGGATCACCAGCCCGCGCTTGGTCATGCAGACATCCTTCAGCACCACCGGCAGATTGAGGTCTTCAAACTTGGGGATGGTGGTGGTGATGGTACGCAGCACCAGGCCGATTCGTCCCTGCTGGACAAAAGCATTCACGCGATAGCGCCCGATGCCGGACGGCGCGATGGCAAAGTTGCATTCCTTGGTCGCCTCGAATTCCGCCGCCTGCTTGTCGGTCATGATCGAGCGGGCAATTTCACCGGTATGCACCGGCGACAGGCTGGACTGGGAAACCGGGGTCATTTTGCCGTCGATTTTCATCGCCGGCGGGAAGCCGGCGGTGATGAACAGATCGGACGCACGCTTGGCCAGCATGGCGCGTAGCAGTTCGTGGACAAATTTCAGTGCCTGTTCGCGTTCCATAAATGCTCCTGCGGCGAGCCGGGGCTCGGTCCGGTTAGTTGAAGGCGTCCTTGTTGGCCGCCTTGTTGCGGGCTTCCGCCACACTGATGACATTGCGCCGCACCAGGTCAGCAAGATTCTGGTCCATGGTCTGCATGCCGATCGCCTGGCCGGTCTGGATCGCCGAATACATCTGCGCCACCTTGGCTTCACGGATCAGGTTGCGGATCGCCGGTGTGCCGATCATGATCTCGTGGGCGGCGGCACGGCCCGAACCGTCCTTGGTCTTGCACAGCGTCTGCGAGATCACGGCGCGCAGCGACTCGGACAGCATGGCGCGGATCATTTCCTTTTCCGCCGCCGGAAACACGTCGATGATGCGGTCGACGGTCTTGGCGGCAGAACTGGTGTGCAGCGTGCCGAATACCAGATGCCCCGTTTCCGCCGCCGTCATGGCCAGGCGAATCGTCTCCAGGTCGCGCATTTCGCCGACCAGGATGATGTCCGGATCCTCGCGCAGCGCGGACT
>CAYQKN010000127.1:0-10302 GCA_964417885.1 uncultured Burkholderiales bacterium
GAAGCCGATGCCGACGCGTTTCAGCGAGCTCAGGATGTTCCAGCCGATCCCTTGGTCGTTCGGTCCCTTCTGGTAGAACGGATCGCTGAACAGCTGCACCGCCGACACCCAGGTCTTGCCGGGGCCGGGCAGGTTGGGGCTGGATGCCGCGACGATGGCCCAGACGCCGACGAACAGGGCGATGCCCATCAGCGGCGGCAGCACCAGCATGGTCCATTTCATGATGGCCGGCCGGATGCTGCTTTTGGGCGCCGGCACCACGGCGAGCTTGGCCTTGTCCGGCTCGGCCACCGTGGTTTTTGCCGGCGGCGAGGTCACCGTGACGGCCATGATTTCATTTGCGGCAGCACTCATGATGCTCTCCCGGTGGTCACGCTTTGATCTTGAACGAGGCGGCGTATTTCTTCGGATCCTTGCCGTCCCACACCACGCCGTCGATCAGCTTGGCGCTGCGCAGATCCGACTTCGGCAGCGGCACCTTGGCCAGCGCAGCCGCCTGCTTGTAAATGTCGATGCGATTGACCTGCTTTGCCACCGCGAGGTAATCCGGGTCTTCCTTCAGCAGGCCCCAGCGCTTGTGCTGGGTCAGGAACCACATGCCGTCGGACAGGTAGGGATAGTTGACGGTGCCATCGTTGTAGAACTTCATGTAGTCGGGGTCGTTCCACTTCTTGCCGATGCCGTTCTCGTACACCCCCTGCAGGCGCTGGTCGATGATGTCGACCGGGCAGTTCACGTACGATTTGTCGCCGATGATTTCCGCGACTTTCTTGCGGTTGGCCATCACGTCGATGAACTTGCCCGCCTCCAGGATGGCCGCGGTCATGGCGCGCGCGGTGTTGGGATTGTTCTTGATGAATTCGGCGGTGGTGCCGAGGGTTTTTTCCGGATGGTCCTTCCAGATCCCCTGCGTGGTTTCGGCGGTGAAGCCGATCTTGTCGGCAATGGCGCGGTTGTTCCACGGCTCGCCGACGCAGAAGCCATCCATGTTGCCGACGCGCATGTTGGCCACCATCTGCGGCGGCGGCACGGTGATGGTCTTCACATCCTTGAATGGATCGATGCCGTAGGTCGCCAGCCAGTAGTAGATCCACATTGCGTGGGTGCCGGTGGGAAAGGTGTGGGCGAAGGTGTATTCGGCCTTGTTCTTGTCGATGAACGCCTTAAGTCCGGCACCATCTTTGGCGCCCTTGTCGGCAAACTTGTTGGCCAGCGTGATCGCCTGGCCGTTGTGGTTGAGGTTCATCAGCACCGCCATGTCCTTCTTCGGCCCGCCGACGCCCATGTGCACGCCGTAGATCAGCCCGTACAGCACGTGCGCGGCGTCGAGTTCGCCGTTGACCAGCTTGTCGCGCACGCTGGCCCAGGACGATTCCTTGGACGGGATGATCTTGATGCCGTACTTCTCGTCGAACTTCATCACCGAGGCGATCACCACCGAGGCGCAATCGGTCAGCGGAATGAAGCCGACCTTCACTTCCTTCTTTTCCGGCGCGTCGCTGCCTGCCGCCCACGCCACCGAACGCACACCGGGCGGAACGATCGACATCAGTGCCGCCCCGCCGAGCAGGGCGCCGCCGCCGCGGATGAACTGGCGGCGTGGCGCGTCGTCGATCGGGTGTGCCGCGGTGACGATGACGGGTTTGCCTGTTTCATGATCCATTCCGTTTCTCCAGTGTTGAAATGCCAATAAAAAAGCGTCCAGACGGTTGCGTTCGCCGTAGCCGCGAGCCAAAAGCCCGCCGAACTGGCAAACACCACTGTCTGGACGCCGTTGTCCTGATGCGCATCGACGTTGATGCGCTATGAGTCCTCTATTGCAATATCGATGCCAACCGCGGCGAGTTGCCGTTAGCGCCCTGATTTGAATGGGGGTTTTAGTTTTTGCGCCGAGCGCTCACGGCAGCCGCCGCGAGGTCGCGCGCACCAAAACCGGCGCGCCGCCATGTTGCGATGCACCATTCCGGCCCGTCGCGGCCGGCAAACCGGGCTCAGCCGAGCAGCTTCGCCATGTCGATCACCTGCGCGGCCGCGTCCGCCATCTTGATGCCGCGATCCATCGCGAAGCGGCGCAGTTGCTGGAACGCTTCTTCCTCGGCGAGATTTTTCTGCTTCATCAGGATGCCCTTGGCGCGCTCCACGTCCTTGCGCCCCGCCAGCTGGCTGCGGGCATCGGCCAACTCCTGTTTCAAGCCCTGCTCGGCGGCGAATCGCTCCACCGCCACTTCCAGGATCGGCTGCAGGCGCTCCGCCGACAGGCCGTCGACCACATAGGCCGAGACCCCGGCGCGAATCGCCTCGCGAATGGTGTCGCTGCTGCGGTCGCCGGAGAACATGACGATCGGATGCGGCCGGTCGCGCGCGACAAACGCCAGGCTCTCAAGCGAATCGCGCGACGGCGATTCGGTGTCGATGATGATCACATCCGGCGAGCAGGCCGCCACCGCATCGTAGATTTCCATCGGCGAGGCCAGCCGCGACACCACTTCGCAGCCGTTCGCCTCGAGTGCGGCGCGCACCCCGGCCGCGCGGTCGGGGTCCTCATCGACCAGCATGACTTTGAGGCGGGCAGGCGCTTTGTTGACGGGAATCGGGCTCATGGCCTGAGGGCATCAAGCAATCGGCGTACCAGCCGCCGGCCGCGCTATCATGATGCGGATGAATTCCCTGCCACCGACCAGCGCCCTGCTGCTGTTTGCCCACGGCTCCTCCGACCCGGGCTGGGCCCGGCCGTTCGTCCGCCTGCGGGCGGCGATCCAGGCCCGCGACCCGGCGCGACGGGTGGAACTGGCGTATCTGGAGCGCATGCAGCCCTCGTTCGACGAGGTGGTCAACGCCCTGCACGCCGACGGGGTCACCGAGATCACGGTGGCGCCGATTTTTCTCGCCCTCGGCGGACACCTGCGCAATGACCTGCCGAACATGATCGCCGCCACCCGCCAGCGCACGGCCATCCGTTTTCGCGTGCTGCCGGCACTGGGCGAGAGCGAAGTCCTGATCCACGCCATCGCCGACTGGGTCGACGAGACCGCCGCGGCGGGCGGCTGATCCATCCCGCGCGAGGCCGGCGCCGGAGTCAAAAAAAAGCCCGCGAAACGCGGGCTTTTTTATTTGCTGCCTGGAGGGCTTACTTGCCCTGCCAGGCCGGCTTGCCGGCGGGCTTGGCAAATGACTTGCCGGCGCCGCTCTTGCCGAAACCGCTGAAGCCGCCCGGCTTGGCGCCCGGCTTGCTGTCGCTGCGATAGCCGCCAAACTTCTTGGCGTCGGCACCGAACTTGCCGGACGGACGGCCGTTGCCCGGGCGTGCGCCCGACGGCTTGGAGAACACGCGCGCCTTCGGCTCCAGCCCGGCGATGGTGCTGACCGGGATCGCTTGCGAGGTGAAGCGCTCGATCAGCTTGACCTGGAAATGCTCGCGCACATTGGCCAGCGAAATCGCCACACCGTTCTTGCCGGCACGGCCGGTGCGACCGATGCGGTGAACGTAGTCTTCGGCCTGGCGCGGCAGGTCGTAATTGATGACGTGCGAGATGCCCTGCACGTCGATGCCGCGGGCGGCCACGTCGGTGGCAACCAGCACCTTGAGTCCGCCGCGGCGCAGGGCCTGCAGCGTGCGGGTGCGGGCACCCTGCTTCATGTCGCCATGCAGCGCGGCAACCGAGAAACCGGCTTCGTTCAGGTTGCTGGCGAGGTCGTCGGCGGCACGCTTGGTCGAGGTGAAGACGATGGCCTGGTTCATGTCGACGTCGCGCAGCAGGTGGTCGAGCAGGCGATTCTTGTGGCCCATGTCGTCGGCAAAATGCAGGCGCTGCTCGATGTTCTCGTGCTTGGTCTGCTGGCTGTCGACTTCGATCCGCACCGGGTCTTTCAGCATCGACTGCGCGAGCCGGGCGATGTTGGCTTCGAGGGTGGCGGAGAAGAACAGGGTCTGGCGGGTGGCCGGCATCTGCGCGACGATGGCTTCGAGGTCATCCTTGAAACCCATGTCGAGCATGCGGTCGGCTTCGTCGAGCACCAGCATCTGCAGGCGCGACAGGTCGACGCGACCCGACTGCATCTGGTCGAGCAGGCGGCCGGGGGTGGCGACGAGGATGTCGACGCCGCTTTTCAGCAGGCGGTTCTGCACCGGGTAAGGCATGCCACCGACGATCGAGATGGTCTTGATCTTTTTCATCTTGCAGCCGTAGGTCTCGGCGGCTTTGGTGACCTGCATCGACAGCTCGCGCGTCGGCGTCAGCACCAGCACGCGCGGACCGCGTCCGGCGACCGGGTGCGGCTCGGTCAGCATCTGCAGCGCGGGCAGCATGAAGGCGGCGGTTTTGCCGCTGCCGGTCTGTGAGGAAACGAGGAGATCGCGCCCGGCGATGGCTTCAGGCACGGCCTGCGCCTGCACGGGGGTCGGATCGGTGTAACCGGCAAGCGCAATCGCTTCGCGGATCGGGGCGGCAAGGCCCAAAGAGTCAAAATTCATGTTCAAGTTTATCCATCGCGCCTATTCCGGTAGGCACGCATCAATACAAAAAGACGGGGCGTCGTTTCGAAAACGGAAACGAAACGGCAAGCTGGATCGGGGATTCTCGTGAATCTGATCAAACGGTGACGCACCAACATCGGCGCCAACCTATTTGCGATTCACAAGTCTGGAAAGACTGGGAGGAAAAGCGGGGGGAGGAGACGATGAACAATTGCGATGCCAAAAGCGTCCTGCTGCATCGCACAAACCGGACTATACGCGAGAGCGGCAAAAACACCTAGTAATTTTGTGTTTCACCTGCAAAACAGGGGCAAAGTCCAGCATGGAAGCGGGTTCCAGGCCAAAAATGGCTGGAAACCCGCGCCGATGCTGGACTTTCGGCTTCAACTTCCCGTCCTAGGCTGTCCGCTGCATCGGCGCTTTCAACGCTTCGGTCACGTAGTCCAGGCTTTCCGACAGGTGTGCCTTGGTCTCCTTGCTGGCGGCTTTGCCCAATGCCACGCGCAATTGCTGCTGCAGTTGTTGCGCGTTGGCGCGTTGCAGGCTGCGCGCATCGGCGGGCATGGTCGCGGCGGGCCGGATCAACGTATTCACCACCCGCCGCAGGTGCTCACGCTGCAAATTGCGGCGCATGGCGCGAATCTCCCCCCCGCTGCGCAATTCACTCCAGATCGATGCCTGCAGGCTCTCATACAGGTCAGAGAGCTTCAGCAGCCGCGAGGCATCGGCTACCTTTTCCGCCGAGCTCAGCACCCGCGCCGCCACATGGTCGGCCAGCAGATAGTCCAACACCGTGTTCTGCACATTGAGCACCGCGGCCGCAATCGAGAAGTCGGGGTTGGCGCGGCGATCAAAATGATCCATGCCAATCCGGCTCAGGAATTCCGGCTTGAAACGAAAGCTTGTCGTATCAAACAGATCCTTGGTCAGCACCGCCAGTGCTTCGCGCTGCCGGGCCGCGGGCACCGGCTCGTAAAGCGGACGATCCGAGCCGGCACGATCGCGATAGTGCGTCACGCCGCCGACGAATTTCGCCGCCAGCGGCGCAACCACGGAAAGCTCGCGGAATCCATAGCCGACCGTCGCCGCCAGTTTTTCGTAGCTTTCGCCCGGCTTGAGTTTGCGATTCTGGGCGCGATCCCAGAGCTCGCGATTCAGCGCCATGCGGCGCTTGTAGTACTCGAGCGGATCGCTGCCGAGGTCAAATCGGTTGACGGCCGGATCGATACCGATGCGCACGGTGCCGGCGCCGGCATCCTCGTCCTCGCCATAGGCAAGCTGTGGTTCGGTGGAACGTGCCGCGATCCTGGCCAGCTCATCGGCTTCCAGCGCCGGATCGATTTCACGGTAGGCGTACTCGATCGCCCAGTAATCATAGGGGCCTAGCGTGGTGTTGATCATGTCGCCCTGCCTGGCGCCCAGTGGCGCCACGTTGAACGCCAGGTACTCCATGACCGAACCCGCCATGCCGTTCTTGCGGGTGAACTCGGGATCTTCCAGCTGCTTGAGCGTATAGATCGACGAGCCGCGGAAGTTGTGGCGCAAGCCCAGCGTGTGTCCGACCTCGTGCATGACGTTGCGTCGAATGCTGGCCTTGGCCAGCGCCTCGGCCTCGGGACTGTCGAACTCCATGCCGCGCGCTTCCAGCAATTCCATGCCGAAGTTGAAATCGTGTGCGCCATGCTCGGCATAGTTGCAGGCCAGGAACGGCGATTGATCGAGTCCGCGATGCGCATTCAGCGGATCGGTGCGATAGATTTCGTGCTGGTCGAACGTTTCGCTCTTGCCCCACTCTTCCATGGCGAGACGGCGGCCAATGCGGGTGAATCCATCGCCGGTGGCAATATCGGCGTCGAGGATCTCGCCGGTGCGCGGGTCCATGTGCGACGGCCCGATGGCAAAGCCCACATCCGCGCCGGTAAACCAGCGGATCGAGGCATGCCGCGAATCCATGGTATCGAAGTCGTCTTTCTCGGTTTGCTGCCTGACCACCACCGCGTTCTTGAATCCGATGCGCTCGAAGGCCTTGTTCCATTCCAGCACGCCCTCCGCCACCGCCTGGCGGTATTTCTCGGGAATGCTCTTGTCGAGCCAATAGACAATCGGCTGCTTCGGCTCGGACAGTGCCGCGGCCGGATCGGCCTTCTCCAGACGCCAGCGTTTCACGATGTGGCGACTCTGCTTGACGGTGAGGTCGTCGCTGTAGTCGTTGCGCGTCGATACAAAATGGCCGACGCGCTCATCGGCGACACGTGCGCGCATCGGTTGCGCGGGCAGTTCGGTGAAGTTGTAGTAAAAGCTGACAAACAGGCTGCGCGGATCCGGCGTGGCGCTGGGCGGCGGCGGGATCGGCACCGGCGAGGGTGTCAGCGGCGGCACCGTGATCTTGGGCACCGAGAAATGCGCGTTCACCCGCAGGCCGGTGTGTCCTGCGCTATTGGTGACGTGGCTGAAACTGCTGTTGCGCGTGTCGAGCGCGAACGGCATGCGAAAGGCCGCTTCCAGGCGGCTCAGGTAGCCCGGGATGTCGGTAAACAGCAGCGCGCTCGCATCGACCAGGATGGCCTTGCTTTCCGGATGCGGCGCGGACGCCGCCGCTGCGCTGGCCACCAGGCTGTTGGAGAACGATTGCGCGACGGTCTGCGCCTGCGGTGTTCCCGCCTTGGCGAAAAACTTCATGTTCTCGGAGATCAGCTGTACCTGCGTGCCGATGCGGCGAAACGACACCATCGCCGAGCCGCCCATCTGGCTGCCGTAAAGTCCGCGTTCACCGACGCTCTGCGGAATGTTGTAGCTGAAGAAAAACAGCTTGTCGAACTGCTCCGGCCGGATTTCGATCCAGATCTTTTCGTCCTTCTGATGCAACGTGAGATAGCCGGGTATTGCCTTGGCGCCCTTGATGACGTCAGCGAACGGCCTCGGCGCGGCCGCATCGGGACGCGCCGCCGCGCCTGGCGGGCCGGCGGGGCCGGTCGGGCCAGTCGGGCCGGCGACGCCCGTCGCGGGAGTCTGCGCAACGGCAAGCGGGAAAACGCCCGATGCGAACAATGAAGCAATCAGGCAGGGAAGGAATTTTTTACGCAACGAAACCGTGGCTGACATATACCGCCTCTCAAGAATGACAATTCGACAAAACCCCGTGAATCAAGCATAGCGCGGTGCTCCGGCTGGCGCCAGACACCGGTACTGCCCGACAAAAAAATACCGGCGTGACCTCGAATCAAAGGTTCGAGGTCACGCCGGCATCCGGTGCCCGCAGTATCGATCAGGCGGTGCGTTGCAGCGGAGCCTTCAGGGCTTCCGTCAGCAGGTCCAGGCTTTCCGACAAGTGCGCCCTGGTTTCCTTGTTTCCGGCCTTGGCCATGGCCGCGCGGATCTGGCCCTGCAGCTGGCCCGCGTTGGCGCGCTGCAGGCTCTTGGCGTCGGCCGGGGTGGTGGCGGCCGGACGCAGCAGCGCGTTGACCACGCGGCGCAGGTGCTCGCGCTGCAGGTTGCGGCGCAGCGGGCTGATGTCGCCGCCGGCTTTCAGTTCGCTCCAGATCGCGTTCTGCAACGTGTCATAGAGCTCGGACAGCGTCATCGCCTGCTTGGCATCGGTCATCTTGCTAGGCGCGTCGATGATGCGCGCGGCCACCGCGTCGCTCATCAGCTGGTCCAGCGTGGCGCGCTGCAGGCCGAGCACGGCGCCGCTGATGCTGGCGTCGGGATTGACCGCCGCCGCCAGGCTGCCGCCGCCGTACTGGCGCTCGAACTGGTCCGGCACCAGACGGGCGACGAACTCCGGCTTGAACTTGAAGCTGTCGGTGCGGAACAGGCCGTCGGTCAGCAGCTTCAGCGCGCGGCGCTGCTTGGCGGCCGGCACCGGGTTCAGCGGCGCGCGGCCGCTGTCGGCATGGTCGCGCAACAGCACCACGCCGCCGACGTACTTGGCGGCGACGCTGGCGGCCAGCCCCACCTGCGCATTGGCGCTGATGAAGTTGCGGCTGAGCAGGGCATATTGCTCGCCCGGCTTCAGCTGCTTGTCCTGCAGGCGGTCCCACAGTTCGCGCGACAGCTGCATGCGGCGCTCGGCGAAGGCCAGCGGGTCGTTACCGAGGTCGCGGCGGGTGACTTCCGGGTCCATGCCTTCGATCGGGCCGAGGCCGGCTTCGATGTCATTGGCAAATGCCAGCTGGGGTTCCTTCGAGCGCGAGGCGATCTTCAGCAGTTCCGCCTTCTCGCTGGCCGGGTCGATCGGCTTGTAGGCGTATTCGACCACCCAGTAGTCGTACGGCCCGATGGTCGGCTGCACGTACTCGCCCTGCTTCCTGCCCTTGGGCGCGATGTTGAGCGCGTTGTACTCCATCACCGAACCGGCCAGGCCGTTCTTTTTCGCGAACTCGCTGTTTTCCAGCTGTTCCAGCGAATAGATGGTCGAGGCGCGGAAGTTATGCATGAAGCCGAGCGTATGGCCGACCTCGTGCGAGACCACGTCCTTCAGCGTATCGAGCACGATCTTTTCCGCTTCCGGGCTTTCCGGATCGATCTCGCCGCGCGCCGCCAGCAGGTCGAGCGCGAAACCGACTTCATCCATGGCGTGGCTTTCGTATTCGCAGAAGCCCGACAGTTCGCCGCGCGCCAGCGCCTGGCTGATCTCTTCCGCGCTGTGCTGGTGCTTGTGCGATTTTTCGACCGCGACGCTGGTCAGCTGCTCGACCGCGCGACGGCGCGGCAGGCGGGTCCAGCCGTCGGAGAAGGAAATGTCGGCGTCGAGGATCTCACCGGTGCGCGGATCGGTACGGCTGGGGCCGATCGCCAGCGCGCCATCACTGGTGTCGACGTACCAGCGCACGGAGGCGTGGCGGGTGTCGTTGTTGTCGAACTCGTCGTTGTCCTGCTGCTGCTTGACCTGGATCGCATTCTTGAAGCCGATCTTTTCAAACGCGGCATTCCACTCCAGCACGCCCTCGGCGACCTTGGCGCGATACTTGACCGGGATATTCTTGTCCAGGTAGTAGACGATCGGTTGCACCGGCTCGGACATCGCGGCGTTCGGGTCTTTCTTGTCGAGGCGCCAGCGGTTGACGATGTAATTGCGCGGGAACGGCGCGACGTCGTCGGTGTAATTCCACTGCTGGCGGGTGAAGTGGCCGATGCGGCTGTCGGCGACGCGCGCGGCCATCGGCTTTTCCGGCAGCTTGGAGAAGGTGTAGTAGAAACCGAGGAACATGCTGCGGTTGTCTTCCAGCGTGTTCGGCGGCGGCGGCAGCGGCACCGGCGACGGTGTCAGCGGCGGCGCGGCCAGCTTCGGTACGCCGTAATGGGCGGTGACGCTGAAGGCCGTCATGTCGTCGGCCGAGCGGACCTTGACGAAGCCGCTGTTGCGGGCGTCGTAGGCATACGGAATGCGGAAGGTGGACTCGAGCTGGGTGGCCATGCCGGGGATGTCGGCCAGCAGCAGCGCGTTGGCATCGACCAGGATCGATTTGCGCTCCGGGTGCGGCGCGCTGGTGACCGGTGCGGCGGCCAGCAGGCTGTCGGTGTAGCTTTCCTGCACCGCGCGCGCGATCGGCGTGCCCGGCTTGGCGGTGAAGCGGTGATTCTTGGCAATCAGCTGCACCGTGTTGCCGAGCTTGTTGAATTCGACGATGTGGCCGCGCAGCATCCAGTTGGGATAGATGCCGTTGGAGCCGATGCCGCGGGTCGAGTTGGCCTGGAAATAGACGCCGCTGTTGAACTGTTCCGGCCGGATCTCGATCCAGACCTTGTCGTCCTTGCGGTAGACGTTGAACAGGCCGGGCGTGAGCTTGGCATCCTTGATGATGTCGGCAAACGGTTTCGGCGCGGCC
>CAYQKN010000128.1:0-10252 GCA_964417885.1 uncultured Burkholderiales bacterium
CCCGGCTTGGCGGCCGACAGCACGCGGCGGAAATCGGCCTGGATGCGAGCCAGCGCCGCCTCGGTTTCAGCTTCGAAGCGGAGCACGATCACCGGCGTGGTGTTGGACGCGCGCGCCAGCCCGAATCCGTCCGGATATTCCACCCGCACGCCGTCGATGGTGATGACCTCGGTGGCGCCTTCGAAGGTGGCGGTATCGCGGATCCGGTCGACCAGCGCGTGCGGCTCGCCCTCTTTCAGCGCCCAGTTGAGTTCCGGCGTCGAGATCGCATCCGGCAGCGCCTTCAGCGGCGCGTTGCTGTCGGCGAACGCGGTGACGATTTCCAGCAGCCGTGCGCCGCAGTAGAGCGCATCGTCAAAGCCGTACCAGCGTTCCTTGAAGAAAATATGGCCGCTCATCTCGCCGGCGATCGGCGCGCCGGTTTCCTTCATTTTCAGTTTCAGCAGCGAGTGGCCGGTCTTGTACATGGTCGGGCGGCCGCCGTGATCGCGCACCCACTTGAACAGGTTGCGCGAGGACTTGACGTCGAAAATCACCTCGCCGCCCGGCACCCGCGACAGCACGTCGGCGGCGAACAGCATCAGCTGCCGGTCCGGGTAGATGATTTCGCCGTCCTTGGTCACTACGCCGAGGCGGTCGCCGTCACCATCGAAGGCGAGGCCCAGTTCAGCGTCAGTTTCCCTCAGGGTGCGGATCACATCCTGCAAATTTTCCGGGCGTGCCGGATCGGGATGGTGATTGGGGAAATTGCCGTCGACCTCGCAGAACAGCTCGATCACCTCGCAGCCCATGGCGCGGAACAGTTTCGGTGCGAACGCGCCGGGCGCGCCGTTGCCGCAATCGACCACCACCTTGATCGGCCGCTTCAGCTTGGCATCGCCGACGATGCGCGCGATGTAGGCGTCGGTGACATCGGCGGTCCGGTAGGTGCCCGCGCCGGTCTCGAAATCACCGTCGTTGATCCGCCGCAGCAGCACCTGGATCGCCTCCAGTGCCAGGGTGTCGCCCTGGATCACCATCTTGATGCCGTTGTAATCCGGCGGGTTGTGCGAGCCGGTGATCATCACGCCAGAGCCGGTCTCGAGATGATGGGCGGCGAAGTAAACCATCGGCGTGGCGACCATGCCGATGTCGATCACATTGATGCCGGTCGACTGGATGCCCCGCGCCAGTGCGGCGGCGAACGCCGGCCCCGACAGGCGGCCGTCGCGGCCGATGGTGATCGTGTTGCCGCCGCGCCGCCGCGCCTCGGTACCGAGCGCCTTGCCGATCAGTTCCACCGTCTCGTCGGTCAGCGATTTGCCGACGATGCCGCGGATGTCGTAGGCCTTGAAAATTTCCGTTGCGACTTTGCTCATAGTGTCTCTCTGTCAGTTGCCATGATCGAAAAAGTGGAATACCCGGCGCGGCATCCAGCCGCCGTTGCCGGGAAAGGCGCCGTCGAGAAAGCCGACGTGTCCGCCGTGTTCGGGAAAATCCAGTGTGACCTGTGGCGAAACCGCGGCCGGGGTCGGCAGCGCAGCGGCCGGCAGGAACGGATCGTTCCGTGCGTTCAGCACCAGAGTCGGCACCTTAACATTGATCAGCCCCGGTTTGGCCGAGCCGCGGGTCCAGTAGTCGTCGGTGTCGCGGTAGCCGTGCAGCGGCGCGGTGACTTCGTTGTCGAACTCGCGCAGGGTGCGCGCGCGCAGCATCACCTGCTCGCGAAAGATGCCGGGATGCTGCCGCAACTTGATCAGCGACTTGGTCTTCATGGTGCGCAGGAAGCGCCAGGTGTAGACCTTGCAGAAACCGACTTCGAGGATATTGCCGGCCGCCATCAGGTCGACCGGCGCCGAGATGGTGGCGACCGCTTCCGCAACCGTGGTTGCCGCGCTGCCCTGTTCGCCCAGCCATTTGAGGGTGGCATTGCCGCCCAGCGAGATCGCCACCACGTACAGCGGCTGGTCCGGTGCCTCGGCCTTCGCGCGGCGCAGGATCCAGTCGATCTCGGTCGCGTCGCCGGAATGATAGGCGCGCGGCAGGCGGTTGATCTCGCCGCCGCAGCCGCGGAAATGCGGCACCAGCCCGCGCCAGCCGCGGCGTGCGACCTCGGCCATCAGGTTGAGCGAGTAGATCGCCTGCGACGAGCCTTCCAGTCCGTGAAACACCACCACCATCGGCCGGTTGAGCGGGCCGTCGAGCCGGTCGACGTCGATGAAATCGCCATCTGGTTTGCCGTCTGGCGTGGTGTCCCAGCGCTCGCGGCGGTAAGCGGGAACCGGCGGGCGGTCGAAGACGAACGGATATACCGTCTGCGCGTGGGCGCCGATGCCGCCGCGGCCCAGCCACCACGGCGCGCGGTACGAAACAGGGGGCGGAGAATCTTGCATCGCGACGCTACCAGGCGGTTTTGTAGTCGAGGCGCAGGCGGCCATCAGGTAGCGGACGTCCGGCCGCCTGCAGCGACGAGCGAAGGCGTTCCGGCAGCGCCGCATCGACGGTGGCATGTCCGGCATAGCTGAACTGGCGCCGGCCGGCCAGCCCAATGCTGCCGCCGCCGTCCAGCTTCAGCGCGCCGGATGATTCGATCACGCGGTAATCGACGATGCTGTCGCGCGCGACAAGCTGCAGCTGGTAGCTGCCCAGAGGCTGCGGCGCGACGCTGCCCAGGGTGAACGCCTGGGCCTTGATCAGCGCGTTGCCATGCACCGCCGGCACGCTGCCGTAGCCGGCCGTGAGTGCCTCAGCCACGGTGAGGCTGACGCGGCCCGCCGGCTGCATCAGGCCGACAATGGCGGCAGTCGGATGCAACTGCGGCAGCAGGCCGGCATCGGCCGAGATCTCGGCGCGGCGGATTTCGATGTTGGAAAAATTGCCGCCAATGCTGGCGGCGCCGGACAGCGCGGACGCCAGCAATTCCACCCGCCAGCCGGCGCGCAGCCGCAGCAGGGCCGCCGGCTCGAACTGCCAGGCAAACGGGATCGATGCGGCCGCGTGGCGGAACAGGCCGCGGCCGTTCCAGACCGTGCCGCGCAGGGCAACCTGCGCCGGCGCCAGCTGCGATTGGATCGGCGACTCCAGCAGGCGTGCCGGCAGGAACAGCGCCAGGCCGAGCGCGAAGGCGATCGCCAGCAGGAGCAGGCGGCGCGACAGGCTGGTCATTTGGCCGCGGCGGCGGCGGGCGCGGCGGGGCGCGCGGGATCGGTCAGCACCATCTCGATCGAGACTTCGCGATTGCCGCCGGCGACCGGCTTCATCGCCAGCGCGGTCATGCGCAGCCCGTGGCGCGACTGCGCCTCGGCCAGTGCGTCCCACCACGCGGCATAGGCGATGCGCGCGATGACGACGCGAAACCCGCGCTCGCGGTCGATGCTGATTTTGGCGCCGGCGCCGAACAGTGACTGCAGTTGCGCACTGTCGGCCGGCACCCGGTTCACCGGTGCCGCGGCGTTGCTGTTCACCAGCTGGCTGATCTCGCCCGCCTGCTGTTTCATCTGCGCCAGGTCGGCCGCCATCTGCGGCAGGCGCGCCAGCAGCCGCTCGCGCTCGCGCGCCGCCGGCAGCCACAGCCAGGCGACCACCAGCACCAGCAACACCAGCACCCCGCCGATGCGGATCATGCGCTGCTGCCGCGGCTCCAGCGCATTCCAGCGCTGGCGGGCCGGGGCGAGGGCATCGCCGGTGCGCGCGCCGAGGTTGCGCCAGACGGCAGGCGCGTTCACGAGCCGGCTTTCAGGGTGATGCGCGCCAGCACTGCCGGCGCCTGGCTGCCGGGCTGGGTGGTGAGGCGGGCGCCCGGCAGCGCATTCACCGCCCGCTGCAGCGCATCCTGCTGCGCTGGCGCATCCAGCACCGCATCGAGCGTGGCGACACCGTCGCGAAACTGCAGGCCGGCGACCGCCGGTGCGCCCGGCACGCTCTGCAGCAATTGGGTCAATTGTCCGATCAGCGTGCGCGCGTCCCCATCGGCCGCCAGGCCGCGTTCGAGTTTCAGCTGGGCCAGGTTGCGGCGCATTTGCAGCGGCGCATCGACGATCGCCTGGGCGGCCGGAAACGCCTGCTTGAAGATGCGCGCCATCTCGCTGTCCAGCGCCACGCGCTCGCGTTGCAGGCGTGCGTTGTCGATCAGCGTGAAGGCAAACTGCGCGCAGGCGATCAGCGCCAGCACTGTCAGCGCCGGTCGCAGCATGCCCAGCCGGGCCGAGCCGGCCGCACGCGGGGCGAATTCGCCGCTCAGCAGATTGGCGCTGCGACTCTCGGCCAGCAGCGCGTGATGACCGCTGTCGACGCCCGCGCCGATTTTCACCGGCACCTGCAGCACTTTCGACCATTCGGCGGCCAGTGATGCATCCACCGTGCCGTTGTCGCCCGGCTGCAGCACCAGCGCTGCGGGCGGCAGCTGCCGCGTGCGCGCCTCGTTGAGCGCCAGCACCAGGCCGAACGGCGGCTCGCGGCCGGCGCCGAGGTCGAAGTTGTAGACGAATCCATCCGCGCGCCGCGCGAAGCCGTGTTGCGCATCGAGCACCACCGCCCATTCACCGCTGCCGACGCTGACGGCCGAGGCGCTGGAGACGAGGCTGTCGGCGTTAAAGCCCGCCTGCGCCATCCACGCCAGTGCCGCCGACAGCCAGCTACGATCGATGGCGGCGATCACATGGCGCGGCGTGGCGTCGCCGTCGCCGGTGCGACCCAGCACCACCGCATGTACGGTGGACGGATCAATCGTCAGCTTGTCCTCGATTGCATAGCGCAGCAGCGCATTGCGCTTGGCCGGCGACACCGGCGGCAACGCGGTCTCGATGAACAGCAGCTGGTTGACCGGCGCCACCGCGACCACCCGGTCGGCCTGCGGCACCGCCGACAGCGGCGCCTCACCCGCGCGCAGCACCGCGGCGGCGCCGTCGAGCAGGGTCCAGCGGGCGCTGGTGGCCGGATCGAAGCGGGGCAGGTCGGGAATGAAGAGGAGGAGGGTCAGTGCCAATTGGGCCAGCGATCAGTCGTTTCTGACCCAAATTATACTGGGCCACCTGTCGCCGCCGGCGCTGCCGGCGTCACGCCGCTGCAACAATGCCGACTGCCGGATCTGCGCGCCGTTGTTGTCGATGGCGAGGTAGACCGAAAAAAAACTGCTGCGCACGTCGACCGACTGGTCGAGCAGGGCGGCCGGCACCTTGGTCAGCGTCTCCTTGACGCCGCCCGCGCCTTCCACCTGGGCGAACGGCCGCGCCAGCCGCTGCTGCACCAGCCGGGTGATGTCCTCGCTGCCCAGATCGGGCAGCAGGGCTGCCAGCACTTCGGCGGGCGCGGTGTTGATGTTGATCTTGCTGCGCAGCGGCAGGGCGGTGACGAACGGCCGCAGCCGCCCCAGCACCACGGCGTCGATGCCGGCCACGCGCTGCAATTCATCGAGGTGCAGCAGGCGCTGGTTGGCGGCGCGAGTCGGCGTCGGCGCGCCCAGATAGGCGGCGGTCTCGGCGCCGCCGGGAAAGGTCACGTCGTCATCGGCGTCGATCCAGTCGACCACCGCATTGGCCAGGTCGGGATTGAGCTTGAGCGCGGTCAGCAGGCGGCGGAGCAGCGCCAGATCGGGCTCGCTGTGGCTGCCGTCGTCTTTCAGCAGGTTGTTCAGGTTGAACAAGCCGGCATCGTCGCGCAGCGAACCGGACGCCACCGCGCCGTCGATCGGTACCGCGGCCAGGCCCTGGGTCCACGGTTGCGTGAGGTCGACGCGGGCGGATTTTTTCTGCATCTCGAACAGCATCGCGCGCGCCCAGTCCAGCGTCGGTGCGGCGTACAGGGCGGCCTGCGCGCGGTCGGTAGCGCGCGCGGTGCGGCTCAGCGCCTGGCTTTGCTGGGCCAGCAGAAAGGCGGCGATGCTGGCGGCCAGCATCACCACCAGCAGCGCGGTAATGATGGCGACGCCGCGCTGGCGCGTGCCGGGCACGCTGCAGCGCCTCATGAGCGCACATCCCGCAGGGCGAACACGCGCTGGTACTGCTCGCCGTTGGCCAGCGTCAGGCTCAGCCTCAGCGCGGCCGGGTACGACGCCGGCAGGATGGCCGAGCCGATGCTGGTCGAGCGCCACACGTCCTGCCAGTTGCCGCCGCGATCGAGCGCGTGCCACTTGGCCTCGCGCACCTGCCGCAGCGCCGGGTAGGCCTGCGGCGCCGAGCGCGGTGCGGCATCCAGCGCCGGCCACAGCACCAGTTCAAGCGTGCCTTCCCGCAGGCGGTAGCCGATGCGCTGTGGTGCCGCGGCGGCGCCATCGCTACCGGCGAAGCCGCTGCGGGTGAACACCAGCGAGGCGTCGTTGGCGCCCGGCAGCAGTGCCGACAGCCGCAGCGCGTCATCGGCCAGGTTGTCGGCCGTGCGCACGCGCCGGTCCATCAGCGTGGCGAAATCGTCGTCCAGCCGCGCGAACAGCAGCGCGACATCGCGCAGGCGCGCGGTCTGGTCGGTCAGCTGCTCGCGGGTGCGGAACACCGAATCGAGGGTGCGGTACGAGAGCGTGGCCATGATGGCGAAAATCGCCATCGCGATCAGCAGCTCGATCAGCGTGAAGCCGGCGTGGCGGGCGGGGCGGCGGATCACGACCCGCTCCCGGGTGGCCGCACCAGGAAGGCATTGAGCGAGACCAGCGTCTGCGTCTCGCCGGGCCGGCTGACGCTGATGGTGACCTTGCGAAACGCGGCATTGGGGGTGTCGACCGTCACCTGCTTCCAGTCGAAATCGGCATTGCCCATGCGGCTGCTGCCGCTGGCGCCGCCACTGGCGGGGAATACGCCGGCCGCCTGCAATTCGGCGATGCGGTTCTGCGCCACCCAGGTTGCCAGCGCGCGCAGACGGGTCTCGCCGGCGGCGTCGGTGGCGACGCTGGCGGCGCGCACCGCGGCAGCCAGCGCGATGGCGAGGATGCTGAGTGCCACCAGCACCTCGACCAGCGTGAAGCCACGATGGGTCCGACGCGACGTCACGAGGGTTCCCGGCTCAACAGCAGGTTGCCCAGCGCGTCGCCGCGTATGTGGCGCGCACCGGCGGCAGACTGCAGCGTGAGTTCGAACGGCGCCGCAATGCCAACCGGCAGGAACACCACATGCGATTGCGTGGTCCTGGCATTGGCCGCTCGCTCGCTGCTGACCGCGCCGACACGCAGCGCAGCGGCGATGCTGGCCGGCAGCTGCCGCGTCTTCAGCTCGCTGGCTGATGCCGTATTCCAGCGCGACGGGTCGGCCAGGTCGCGCTCAAGAAAGCGGATTTCGGTCTGGTCGATTGCCACCGCCACCACCCGCCCGCCGAAGGCCGCCTCGTCGCGCGCGAATTGCATCACCGCCAGCATCCGCTCGCCTTCCTGCTGCAGCGTTTCCTCCTCGCTGGGGAACAGCTTCGCCGAGGCCACCGCGGTGGCGATGCCGATCAGCAGCACCACCACCAGCAACTCGATCAGGGTGATGCCGGATTGGGCGGCGGAGAACGCGCGGGTGCGGGTGGCGGAAGAGTTTGCGCGTGATTTGAGAAGGAACATCTAAAAACCTTGTCGTCCCAGCGAAGGCTGGGACCCAGCCCCATCCAAGCTTTTGAAAATATGGGCGGACTGGATTCCAGCCTTCGCTGGAATGACGAATTTTGGTTGTTTCAAGAAATTCCCGAATGTGAAAGTCCAGCATTGGCGCGGCTCTCCGGGCAAAAATGGCTGGAGAGGCGCGCCAGTGCTGGAGTTTGCACCGTCATCGCAGGCTGATTCCTTCCCCGGACGACATCCGGGACGACAGACTCGCACGGCATTAATCGGTTCCTCTTTTGCGCAGGTTGATTCCTTAGCCTGCCACCGCAAACGGATCCCGCATCTTGTTTCCATCGCGTGCACCATCAATCGATCACAGCCCCCACGACCCGATATCGGCGTTGACGCCGTCGCCGTCCTTCTGGCCGTCTGCGCCCAGACTGAAGACGTCGATCTCGCCCCGCACGCCCGGGTTCAGGTACTGGTAGGGACGCTTCCACGGATCGGTCGGCAGGCGCTCGAGGTAGCCGCCCTGTTTCCAGTTCATCGGTTGCGGATTGGTGGTCGGCTTGACCAGCAGCGCCTGCAGGCCCTGGTCGGTCGAGGGATAGAAACCGTTGTCGAGTCGATACAGTTTCAGCTGCTGCATGATGGTGGCGACGTCGGCGCGGGCGGCGGTGACCTTGGCGTCGTCGGCGCGGCCCATCAGCTGCGGCACCACCGCCACCGCCAGGATGCCGATGATCAGCACCACCACCATCAGTTCAATCAGGGTCACACCGGAATGTTTTCTCATGCCTCGTCCATCGGTTCGGTTAAATATTTGACTGGCGCGCAGCATGCTCAGCGCACCAGGCTGTTGAGTTCAAAGATCGGCAGCAGCACCGCCAGCACGATGGTCAGCACCACCACGCCCATCACCAGGATCATCAGCGGCTCGATGATGGCGGCCAGCGCCGCGGTGCGGGTGTCGACATCGCGCTGCTGCTGGAAGGCGGCGGTGGCGAGGGTCTGCGGCAGCCGGCCGCTGGCTTCGCCGGAGGCGATCAAATGCACCATCACCGGCGGAAACTGGCGGCTCTGGCCGAGCGACTGCGACAGGCCGGCGCCTTCGCGCACGGCGGCGGCGGCGCGTTCCAGCGCATCGCGCATCGGCAGGATGCCGAGCACGCCGACGCCGGCGTTCAACGCCGTCAGCACCGGCACGCCGCTGCCGACCAGGATCGACAGCGTGGCGGCCAGTTGCGAGGATTGGTGGGCGCGGATCAGCCGCCCCAGCACCGGCAGCGACAGCAGGCGCGCATGCCACAGGCGGCGGATCGATTCGCGCCGCAGTGCCAGCCGGCCGGCAATGATGCCGCCAACCAGCAACACCAGCCAGATGATGCCGGTGGCCTGGAGGAATTTGGAAAACCCCAGCAGCAGCCGCGTGATCAGCGGCAGCGTCTGCTTGGTGGTTTCGAACACGCCCACCACCTGCGGCACCACGTAGATCATCAGCCCGGTCACCACCAGCACGCACACCAGCATGACGATGGCCGGGTAGATCATGGCGACGATGAACTTGTTGCGCACGGACTGCTGTTCCTCGACGTAATCGGCCAGCCGCAGCAGCACCTCGGGTAATTTGCCAGATGCCTCGCCGGCCGAGATCAGGGTTCGGTATAGGTCGGAGAAGGTCTCCGGATAGGCGCCGAGCGCGCCGCCCAGCGACTGCCCCTCCAGCACTGCGCCGCGCAAGCGCGCCAGCAGCTGGCGCTCGTTCTCGTTCTCGGCCTGCTCGATCAGCGCATTGAAGGTCTGCTCGATGGTGAGGCCGGCGCCCAGCAGCGTGGCGAGCTGGCGGGTGATGCGGGCGAGGTCGCCGCTGCCGATGCGGATGCGATTGCGGCGCGGGCGCGTGCCGCCGTCGCCGGCCGCCTCGATCAGCGTGACATCGAGCGGGAACAGGCCCTGCTCGCGCAGGGTCGCGCGCGCCAGCCGCGGGCTGTCGGATTCGAGCACGCCGCGCTGTTCGCGGCCGTCGATGTCGTAGGCGGTGTATTGGTAGCCGGGCATGTCTTTACTTTAGTTTCACATCAACCTTGGTGGGTGAGGTGACGAATGTTGGCGATTCTTCTGTTGTGGCTTTGGGGCAACGACCACAGAGACAACGTAGGGCCGCGGGCGTCTTTGCTGCGGGCATCGCCCCCATCCCAACCTTCCCCCGTTGCCGGGGGAAGGAGCCGGCTTGCGGCGTTTGCCGCGGAATGGTGTGAATGAAAATAATCGGGAATTCGGCGGTTACCGTCTTTCCTCATTTACCGCATGTCTCTCTTTTTCCGTCGTGGGAAACCTGATCAGTCCCTCGTCACGCGCAGCACTTCTTCCAGCGAGGTCACGCCCGACTCCACCCAGCGCATGCCGTCGTCGCGCAGCGAGACCATGCCGTTGGCGGTCGCGGCGGCGGCGATGTCGCGCTCGGAGGCGCGATCGTGAATCAGCTTGCGCAGGTTCTCGTCGATGGTCAGCAGTTCGTAGATGCCGGTGCGGCCCTTGAAGGTATCGCTGCTGCCCGGCACCAGCTTGCGCACCAGCCGCTGCGCCAGCACGCCGGACAGGGTCGAGGCCAGCAGGAACGGCTCGATTCCCATGTCGACCAGGCGGGTCACGGCGCCGGCGGCGGAATTGGTGTGCAGGGTGGCCAGCACCAGATGACCGGTGAGCGAGGCCTGCACGGCGATCTGCGCGGTTTCCAGGTCGCGGATCTCGCCGATCATGATCACGTCC
>CAYQKN010000129.1:0-10218 GCA_964417885.1 uncultured Burkholderiales bacterium
TGCCATTCCACTGCGCGATTTCGCTGGCGGCACAGGCGACCGTCGGCAGCCGTTGCGTGGCGGCCAACTGACTACTGCCGAGCGTGCCGGTCAGCTGCGTCGCCGCAAGCGTCGCCCCCGTGAGCGCACCGGAAACCTGCGATGCCGGCAATGTGCCCTGCAAGCCGCCGGCCAGCATCGCCATCGTCGCAACGTTGGCCGATCCAGCCGACGCCACCGTGCCGGTGACCTGGGCACCATCGACGGTAGCGCTGCTGTCCAGGGACGACGCGCGAAAGGCGTAAGGGCTGCTGGACAATGGCTGGCGCGGGCTCATCTCGGCGTCGGCATTGATCGCCACGGTGAGCCAGTACGGCACGTCGAACGGCAGCGACAGCGGCACCACCGAGCCGATGACGGCGCTGAAACTGCCATTGGAGACGCCCACAGCCAGTTGGGTCTCGGAATAGATGGCGGCACCGCCGCTGGCCGCGTTGTAGAGGCGAAAGGTCATCACCACGGCGCTGTTGACCGGCACGCCGCCCGAACTGGTCAGGTAGCCCTGGTAGTTGATGGTTTGCGGTGGCGCGGCGCTCACCCATGGCGCAATCAGAATCATTGCAACACACAGCAGGCGGCGAACAATCGGAGTCATGGGCGGACCTTTTCGGAAAATGCATGCCGGGCAACGCTGTTGTTACCCGCTTGCCATTCAAACGTGATCCGCGCGGAAAACTCGCCACACCTTGCGGCCATCGACCGCAATGGGTGCCTGAAGATGCCTCGAAACGAGGGAAAACTGATTAAACTCCAGCACTGGCGCGGATCTCCGGGCAAAATGCCGCCAGAAGGCGCTCCAGTGCTGGAGTTTATCTACCGAGTCGAGAGAAAAAGAATGGACAGGTGGGGCCGACGTGGCCAGCATCTGGCGCCGCGCAGACACCAGTTTGCAACCGCTGCTTTTGAGCCCCGCAAGCCAAGGTTGGCGGCTGGCGCCGATCGATGAATTCAGCGCGCCAATGCCGCCTGCGCTGCACGACAGCGCGCCAGACCGTCGATACGATGAATGCGCTGTTCATCGCTGAGCGTGCCGAGTTTCTCCACCCGCATTTCTTCGATGTAGTTCACGCTCGCCGTCAGCGCTTTACACGCTTCGTCAAGCCGGGCGCGGCGCACGGCCGGGGCGGCCGTCGGCCGATCCAGTGTCAGCAGCGAAAGTCCAAACCATTCATTGATGCTGGCCATGTAGTTCCGGTGATAAACGATTTTGCGGGTGTCGGCCGACAGGCCCGCATGCAGGGTGAAGGCCTGCCGCGCATAGACAACCGCATTGTCGTACTTCTTCGCATCAAAAGCTGCCAAGGTGAGGTTGTGGATGCTGTTCAGCGCCCTGGCCGCGAGGTCCTGGTTGTTCGGCTCGGCGCGCAGTTCGGTCAAGGTCATTTCCAGCGCCTGCTTCGTTACGGCTTCGCCCTCGGCGAACTGGCCGGCGTCGGCAAGATACCGGCCAAGGCTGATCAGCCCGTTGCGAACATGATCCAGGTAATTCGGACTGTCTGGCTTTCTGGTTTGCTCCAGCGAGGCCGCCAGCGCAATGGCTTTGCGCTCAATCGCGATCGCCTTGGACAACGATTCAGGTGTGCTCGAGGTACCGCCGTAGACAAAGGACGCCCGCTGGTAAATCTGCACCACACCGGCGGCCACAACCCGGTCATCGGGCAATTGCTGGTACATGGCCTCGATGCCGCTGACCGCGCGCTCCAGCAGTGCCCCCACCTCCGGCGACTGGCCGTTTTCCAGGCTGAGTTGCAACGCTTTTTCGGCATACAAACCAAACAGGAAGAATTTATCCAGCGAGGTACTGCCGGACAGTCCGGCGCAGTGTTCACCGATGGTGATGGCGGTATCCAGATTGCCATGCCATCGGGCATCTTTCTTCTGCGCTTGGTGCCGGGCAATGGAATAGTAAACCCTCATCTTGCTGCGCTGCAGCCGCAGGTCGTCTTTGCCATATTCGCCCAGCGACTCAAACAGCTGCGCCGACTTTTCGTAGTTGCGGATGGAATCACCCAGCTTGCCGAGATTGTTGTCGCCCGGTTCACCCTGGATATTGGCCACCTTGCGATAGGCCGTGGCGAGTTCGGCGGCCAGCGCGGGATCGCTGGCCGCTTCAGCCGACAGGCTGTCGAGATATTGCAGCGACGTGTTCATCAGCAGTTCGCGCACTTCCAGCGTGCCGCTCAGCCTGGCTACCTTGTCGTGCACGTCGAACATGAAGGTATTGGCCAGGTTTCGCACACTGGCAAAGTGTTTCTCCGCACGGGCCTTTTCCGCGACCGCGATGCGACGCTGCTGTTCGACCATCACCAGCCCGGCTGCCATGGTCAGCACAATGGCGGCGGCGGTCGCAATGGGCAGCTTCTGCCGCACCATGAAGCGGCCTGCCAGGTAACGCCAGGTGCCGGCACGCGCCTTCACCGGCCGGCGGGTGAGGTAGCGGGCGATGTCTTCGTCAAACTGGTCGACCGTGGCGTACCGGTCCGCCGGGTTGCGCCGCAGCGCCTTGAGCACGATGGCATCGAGGTCACCAGAAAGTTTGCGCGCAAGCGCACCGGGGGAGTTCTGCTGGCGCTCGGTGGTGGCCTCGCCGCCGGTGATGAGCGAGGACGGCAGTGCCGGCTCCTCGCTCAGCAGCGCAGATTCGGTGAATGGCTTGCCGCCGCGCACGGTGCGATACGGCGAGACCCCGGTCAGCAACTCGTGCAGGATCACGCCCAGCGCATAGACATCGGTGACGGTGCTGATGATGCCGTCGCTGACCTGCTCCGGTGCGGCGTAACGAAGCGTCATCAGGCGGCCGCCGGCCTGCGTCAGTGCGGTGGCCGCCGGGTTGGTGCTTTCATCGTCCACCAGCTTGGCGATGCCGAAGTCGAGCAATTTCACCTGTCCGCTCGCATCGACCAGGATGTTCGCCGGCTTGAGGTCGCGATGCACCACCAGATGGCGGTGCGCATGCGCGACCGCGGTCAGCACCTGGCGGAACAGAACCAGCCGGGTGTCGATATCGAGCTTCCCAGCCGCCGCGTAATCGCTGAGGGACCTGCCTTCCACGTACTCCATCGCCAGGAAGGGCTGGCCCCGACTGCCCTCCTGTTCGCTGACACCGGCATCGAACAGCCGGGCGATGTGCGGATGGGAAAGACGGGCCAGGATATCGCGCTCGCGGCGGAAACGCTGGCGCCACACCTCGCTTTGCTGTTGGACCACCGGCAGCTTGATGGCAACGTTGCGATCCACGCGTCCGTCCGTTTGGGCGGCAAGCCATACTTCGCCCATCCCGCCACGGCCAAGCATTCTCAGCAGCCGAAACGGCCCGACACAGGCGTCCGGCGCGAACAAGCTGCCGTGCCGCCCGTTGACGGTCAGACGTGGCACCGTTTCCAATTCGCCGGCACGCTGCGCACGTTCATGGGTGTCGAGCATTTGGCGCAGGATGGGCAACACGTCGGCGTGGCTGGATTCGAGGCCGGCCAGCCACGCCGCACGGGCGGCGACATCCAGATCCAGTCCGGTGGTGAGGAGCGGTTCAATGGTTCGCCAGGCTTCTTTGCTGATTTTCACGAGCTTTCCCGAATCCAGGTGTGGTCACCGTTACCCACGGTCAAACGGAAACCATTCAGTTTTTCCGCCACGCACCGGCTGACTAGCGGAATTCGGCCGGCGTGATTCCCACCGGCCGCTACGGCGACCCGGTAGTCGAGAGGGGCATCACCAATTGAAGGTTGAACTTGGGTCTGTCACCGGATCAGTGTCAGCAACAGCGCCCGCGCCTTGCTCCAGTCGCGCTGCACGGTACGTTCCGACATGCCCAGGGCCTCGGCAATTTCGGGCGAGGTCAGGCCGCCGAAAAAACGCATTTCCACCAGGCGCGCAAGGCCCGGCTCGAGCGCGGCCAGATCGTCCAGCGCGCTATTGACGGCTTCGACATCTATCTCGCCGGCCAGGCCTTCCTGCACCGCGGTATTCAAGGTGACAATGTCAAACTCTCCGCCACGCCGCTGGGCGCGCTGCTCCCGCACGATGTCCACCACCACGCTGCGCAACGTGCGCGAGGCGTAGGCCAGGAAATGCAGACGGCTGACGAACCTGTGCTCCGACCCGGTGGCCAGCTTGACGTAGCTTTCGTGGACCAGCGCCGTGGTCTCGAGTTGGCCGCGCAGGCTGCTGCGCATCAGGCGCGCATGCGCAATTTGCCGCAACTCAGGATAGTAGGCGGTAAAGGCATCGTCGAGCGCTGCACCGTACTCGGTGTCGATGCGCGCAATGGCGGTGTCGAGTTCAGTCATGTCACGTAGCAAAATATCACCATGCCCGAACGATAGCCAAGGAAACACCGTTTCGCAACCTCAAAAGTCAGCGACTTGCTGGAAAAACGGGCTACGCAAGCAGCGCATCGGTGACGACGGCGGCGGGACGTGATTCAACATGGCCAGCCTGGTCTGGCGCCGCGCGCGTGAATGCCGACACCGGTGTCTGTCCGGATAAACAGGCGGAGTATCGCTGCACGGCTGGCAATGCCTGCCAAACTGCAGGTTGACGGCAGGAAGTTGCCGAATCGTTGATCTGTATCAGCCCTGCGGCATCCGCCATGCGCAATTTCATGATTGAATTTCCGGCAACGCTCGAAATCGACATTTGCTCTCCCACACAAAAAAGCAAAGGAGCTTCACGTGAATCGTCCCGCCGCGTTTCTTCTCGCCACCGTCATCGCCTTCACCGTCGCCGTGCCCGCCGCCGCCGCGCCGTCCAAAGCCAAATCAAAAGACAATCCCAAATGCCAGCCCAACCCGGTATTCGAAAAATTTCCGGGCAGCTACCTCGACAGCTGCGAACGATCGCGCTTCATGGCGCTCGAAATCGAGGTGGCCAAGGACCCGGCCAAGCTGCAGGGGCCATTTGAAAAGGTCACCAAGGAGGGCGAGTACTGGTACTACCACGATCTGATCCAGAAAGATGCAAGCGGCGCACTGCCCTCGCCGCTCGAATTGCAGCGCAACTTCGAGAACGCGGTGCGCGCCAGCGGCGGAAAGGTGCTCGCCACGCCCGACTACAAAAAATCGGTCTACTACCGTGTTGACAAGGGTGGCGCCGAATACTGGGGCGAATACAAATGTGGCGGCGGCAACCAGGAGCAATGCACCGCGCTCAGTCACCGGATCGTGCGGGTGAAGGCGATGGAGCAGACCATCGTCGTTTCAGCCGAGCAGATCGGCAAGGATCTCGGCACCGGCGGCAAGGTGGTTTTCTACGGCATCTATTTCGACACCGACAAGGCGACCATCAAGGCCGAGTCCGGCCCGACGCTGGCCGAAATGGCCAAGTGGCTGAAGGCGAATGGCAGCGCGAAGGTTTACATCGTCGGGCATACCGACATGCAGGGTGGGCACGAGCATAACGTGAAGCTCTCGCGGGATCGCGCCGCGAGCGTGGTGGCCGCCCTCACCGGTCAGCACGGGATCGCGAAGGACCGGCTGACGTCGGACGGCGCCGGCCCCCTGGCGCCGGTCGCGAGCAACGCCGACGAAGCCGGGCGGGCAAAGAACCGACGGGTGGAGATGGTGCTGCGCTGAGCAGCGCTTTCCGCGCTCGCTGTTGCGCTGCTGACAGGAAAAGACGTATCGCGCAGCGGCCCGGCGGCCCTCCCCGCTATGCTTCCAGCCGCCGCTTCAGCGCCGCCAGCGCCACCAGCGACTTGCGTTCCTGCTTGATCCTGACCAGCGGCACCAGCAGGCGCATGGCGCCGCGCACCTCGAACCGCACCGTGCGCTTGAACAGCGCCCGTTCGCCGCGCGGCTCGATGTCGTAGCGGAATGACAGCCAGCCGTCGCTGAAGCTGCCCTCGGCTGTCCAGGTGGAGTGCGGCACCGATTCGAGCACCACATAGTGCGGGTGGCGGGTGATGGTCAGCGGCAGTGGCAGCAGCGGCTGCACGGCGATGGTTTCATCAAAACTGTCGCCCGCCGCGAGCACCGCCTTGTCCGCGCGCGCACCCTTCGAATCCGGATGCCATTCGTGCCAGCGCCACGGCTGGGTGACGTAGTTGAACAGCTTCTCGGCGGTGCAGTGGATTTCAATTTCGTTGTAGAGATGGATCGGCATGAGGGCTCGATGGGGGGGGAGTTGGCCAGTGGTGCGCTATTTGCGTGCGGCGCCTGTCAATTTGCCGCCGAGTATTGCCATTGGCATCAGCAGCGCCAAAAAAACAACGTGATGCCAGAGCGGAACGTACGGCCACGACATCATCACTTTCAGCAACCCGAAAGCCGACAGCAGAAGGCCGAGGATCAGCGGCGCACGATGGTGTTGGCGGGCAATCAGCGCGGCCACCAACCCGGACGCCAGCGTCACGATTGATGCCAGCACGATTTGCATCAGCAGGATCGTCGTATCCGCCGAGAACGGGCCGCCGTTCTTGATGGCCGCGGTGAACGCACGCTGATGCGCGCCGAACCAATCGGGCCAGGCAAGCGACAGGACCATTTCGGTTCCAACCCACAGGATCAGCCAGGCGATAAATCCGCCGATGACGCCAAGCGTGGCTCTCAGCATGGAATATCCCCTGTATGTCGCCTTGAAAGAATCGGCATATCAATGTCCACGTTGCGCCAATCCGGCAAACGCTGGTGGTGGTTGGCCGTACGTTGTTTGCCGGCGCGGCGTCGGCGGAAATTGCTGCGCCGCACTCGGGCTCACAAATTTCACTGGGGAAAATGGCCACGACACACGTCCCGGCCAAGCGCCCCCAGTTGAGGGCCAATATTAGCAGCGCAACACGCCGCCGAGGGCACAACAATTTTGTGAACCGCATGTAAACGCTGGCGCAATATGCCGATCGGCAATCGCGCGCGGCGAAAGTCAAGCACTGGCGCAGCTAAGCGTGGACTGGAAACACGCCTTGAGGCATGTTTCCAGCCTCGCGAATCTGAGCGGCGTGCAGGCCGCGACGTGGCGGCACTTTCGACCTGCAAACCGTACCGGTGCCGGGGTTTCGCTAGCGGAACGGCACCGTCACACTGACCCCGAGCGAGGCGTACCAGTAGTCGACCACGCTGGCGAAGCCGGTTGAGCGGTTGTAGCCGGCATGAACGGCCAGCAGCGAATCCGCCGCAAACACTTTCTGCGCTCGAAGTTCAGCCAGATACGCCGGCTTTGACGTGGTGTCGCCATCGCGAATCTGTTCACGCCCGGCCCCGACGGCGCCGGAAGCGGTCCAGCCGGACACCCGTTTGCGAAAGCCGGCCACGGCCAGCCACTGCTGATAACGCTCAGGATCGAAGTACGCGCCGGCCACGCCATCCTGATTGCTGTGATACCCGCGCCAGCGTGCCTGCAGGTTGATTCCCTGCTCCGGCAGCAGGTCCCAGATCAGGCGCGCACGCACATGGGTGCGATCGTTGCCATCGGTGAACGGCTGGTAGGCGGCCATGGCAATGGCGGTGAGCCGCTCGGACACCTTCTTCTCCAGCGACGCCCCCCAGAACGCATAGCCGATGCCGCGTTCTATCGCCTCGCGCGTCTCCACCAGCCCGGCGGCCGCCAGCAGTTCCACGCCGGTGCCGGGCGCGGGCCGCAGGCTCCACACCGCATCGCCCACCGCGCGCGTGCGCCCGGCGACCTTGACGAGGCCGATTTCCGCGTTGATGCCCGACAGTGTGTCGCGATCCTGGTCGCGCCAAATGCCGACCACACCGGCGACGTTGCGGCGCCAGTGCGGCTGCCCGCCCTGCCCGGTCTGCGAATAGCGTGTGTTCTGCACCGCGACGCCGGCATGTTTAAGCGACGAGGCGAACTCGGCCAGGCCCGCTGCGCGCAAACGGATGGCGGTGAAATCGTCCGCATCCGTCTCGGCGGACAACCCAAGCTGCGCGCCGGCAACCTGCGCGCTGGCGACATTGATGCTGACGCCCAACGCGCACAGCAGCGGCAGGACCATCCTGCTGGTGCGAATCATTTCGTCCCCCAGCTCTTGCGCATGCCAAACAGCTCGGAAAAATAGCCCCAGACACAGGCCGGCTGCAGGATGGCGCTGTAGACGAACGCATAGACCAGAAATCCGGAGATATTCCGCCGCACGCTCAGGCCCTGCTCGGCAAACATGCGCCGGCCGATGCCGAACATCAGGAAATTCATCAGCAGCGCCATCGGCAGCAGCAGCAACGTCATCGGTCCGGCAATCCAGTAGATGCCGAACAGCGCCAGCACCACTCCCGGCAGGAAGAACAGGGCGTAGGCGATGTCTAGCCATGGAAACAGCAGGTTCCACCAGATGAACATGGTCGACATACGCGGCGCGAACAGGATGCGCCAATGACGCCGGAACGCTTCCATCATGCCGCGCGCCCAGCGCTGGCGCTGGCGGACAAACTGCCGCATCGTCGCCGGTGCATTGGTGAAGCAGCAGGCGTCCTCGGCATGGCCGACGCGCCAGCCGGCGTCCAGCAGCGCCCAGGTCAGGACAATGTCTTCGCCGACGCACTCGTCCCAGCCGCCGACGTCCTGCAGGACTTTGCGGTCATAGATCGAGAAAGCGCCCTGCGCAACCAGGGTGCCGTGGTACATCGACTGCACGCGCTTGACGGCCGAGATGCCGTGAAAATAGTCCCACTCCTGCGATTCGGTGACCCAGTTGTCGCGCGAGTTGCGGACCAGCATTGCACCGGCCACGGCGCGCGTGTTCGGCGGATCGCTCAAGTAGCGTTCGACCAGGCGTTGCAATGCATCGCGGTACAGGTAGGAATCCCCGTCCAGCGTCACCACCAGTTCATGGCGCGCCTCGCTGAGGCCGCGATTGAGTGCAGCCGACTTTCCCTGGTTCCTGGCCTGGCGCAACACCCGCAGCCAAGAATGCGTGTGCGACGCCGCGATCTCCGCCGTCGCATCACGCGAGCCGTCATCAATGACGATAACTTCAAATTCGCCCGGATAGGCTGACTTCTCGATCGATGCGATCGTGTCGGCCATCGAACCGCCTTCGTTATAGGCGGCCACCAGGATCGAGATGGCCGGGTAGCGCAGCGGAATCCGGCGCGGCGGCCGCCGGTCCAGCAGCAAGCTGGCAGCCAGAAACGCATTCATGAAGCCGGGTACCAGCGCAATGCCGCCAATGGCAAACAACGCCACGCCCGAGCCGGCCAGACGCGTCAGCTCGTCAATCCAGGGTTGCGCAAGCCACCAGCTCAGCAGCATCCAGCTCAGCCCGGCCGCAAAAGACAGGCCGAACTTGCCGCCCACGGTAAAGAAAGTACGCCCGGCGCGAAAATGTTCGCCTGCCGACACGGGCAGCGCCATCCGCGAAGACGTGAGGTTCGCCACGGCGATTGCCGGACGCATCAAGAAGGGATCAGACGGATCAATGGAATTGTGCAGGATTGACATGGCATTTCGCGCTCGGGACTCGACTGGGGGATGACGTGCGTGCGGCATCGGCCCAGGAGGGCAACGGGCGGTTGAGGAAAGTGGGATTCGCTGGCCGCCATCGCGGCCGGCACGGGAAGAAATCGGAAATGGCGTGGCGGTGCAATGACCGCCGGATGCGTGGTTCGACGACGCAGGGAAAGATGTTGCACAGGCGAAGACCAGATCCGGCGGCAGCGTGGCTGCCGCCGGGTCCGTCACTCACGGTGCGCGTCTGCGAGTCAGCACGAGCACTGACGGCATATTGCCCTGCAATCCCCCGTCAATCGGTACGCTCGCGCACAGTCGGTGCGGGTAATGCCACATTGCCGCTTCGTGGACGGAAACAACGCTCGCGCCCGCCTCGCGGCATGCGCCGCGCGCCGTGTGCGGCAGCCAATCCGCGGCGCAATAGCCGCGCTTCGCCGGCACGCTGGGGCCGGTCGCGGACCGCCCACACGCCGGCAGAACAGCGGGGGAACACGGCAGCCATTCATGCGCAGAAACTCCAGCACTGGCGCGCCTCTCCGGGCATTTTCGGCCTGCAAGGCGCGCGGATGCTGGGGTTTGGCCTGCGGCGCACCGACAACTTATAGTGGCGCTGGCGCATGACAACGGTGCGGTGTATGCCGTACGCAATCAACGCCGAGATTCCCGATCTGCGGTTGACGACGTTCAACTTTGCCGCCCGATGTACAGCGGCAGGCAGATCGCCGCGGGGCGATGCAAAATGCGAGTGGGCTGCCATCGACGTGTGCGCCGCCATACGATCGATCACGGCCGCGT
>CAYQKN010000130.1:0-10211 GCA_964417885.1 uncultured Burkholderiales bacterium
CGGAACGGCTTGAGGAACGGATTGCCGCTGGTGATCGACAGCGTGCCGGTGGTGCTGATCGAGCCGCCGGGGCTGAGATTGCCCAGCTGCGGCCGCGCCATCACCTTGGCCGCCGCCAGGCGGACGATGAAATCGCGCGTGACGTTGACCGCCAGGTTGGCCGACGGCAGCCAGTCGTTGTAGGAATTCTCGACCGTCACCTCGGTGCCGCCGCCTGTCGCCTGGTAGCCCTTTGCGACCTGCCGGGTCTGGACGTAGCGCGCGCCGAAATTGCCGCGCACCGGCAGGCCGAACAGCTCATGCGAGAAGTCCGACATCAGGAACGCGCCCTTGTCGGTTTCCGTCACCGAGCGGTTGTTGCCGCGCGCGTTGCCGTTGGTGGTTGACGACAGGGTGTAGTCACCCGGTCCGCCCGCCGGCCCGGACTGGATGCAGTTGCAATAGATGTTGTAGGCCTGTGCAATCGCGTTCAGGTTGGGGATCACCCAGGAGGTCGGCGTGCCGCCGGGCAGGCTGAGCCCGGAACCGAAGCCCGTGATGGTGGTGGTCAGGCTGCCGATCGAGGTGCCCGCGGGTGGCGCGAAGATGGTGTCGTTCTGGTTGACGCGGCGAAACTCGAAGGTGTCGAAGGCGTATTTCTTGTAGTCGCCGCCTGCCTTGACAGTAAATTTGTCAGGCACGGCTTCCCACGCCAGGTCGAAGTGGACCACGTCGTTGCGATTGTTCGATCCCTGCGGACGGATGCGAATTTCACTGGTGGTGGTATTGGGTACGGTGCCGGGCTGGGTACCGCTGGTCACCTGCGGAACCGAAACCAGCGTGAGCGCGCCGCCCGCTTGCGCCGGATCGAACGGATAGGTGATGGTCGGCAGCCGGTCATTGCCGCGGAAGTCGATGGTGTAGCCGTTGACGTTGAGCGCATCGAGCGTGGTGGTGGTCTGCACCGGATTGCGGAACTTCGAATCGGCGCGACCGATCTTGGCATTGAATCGCAGTGTGTCGGTGACTTCCTGTTCCCACGTCAGGCTGGGTTGGTTGAAGGTGGTGGTGAGCTTGTCGAAGCGCGATTCGGAACGGATGTCGACGCCGTTGAAGGTGCCGTAGAGCATGGCGCCGTTGGGCGCGTAGGCAACGTCGACCACGCTGGTCTGCGGTTTGCCGCCCTGGGTGGCACTGCGGCTGAAGGAGATGGCCTCGAGGAAATCCTCCTGCCGCGTCGCCTTCAGTTTTGAGTACAGCATGTCCAGCGTCAGCAGGGTGCCGGCCACAGGACGGAACTGGAATGCACCGGTCAGCCCCAGCCGATCCTGGTCATGTGTCAGCCGGCCGTAGCGCGGCAGGCGCGGATGGAAATTGGCGGCGCTGCGCGCGGCATCATACGCGGCGATGTTGGCGGCGGTGCCGGCAAGGCGGGCCACGCCCTGTGCGGCCGGGCCGCAGGTGGTGGCGGTTGAATTGGTCGGGTTGGCGGGGGTGACGCCGGTCGGCGCGCACCAGCCGCCGGACGACGCGCCGTTGTCCCAGCGCACGGTGCTGAAGCCCTCTTCAAACAGGTGGCGCTTCGAGTAGGCGCCCGACACCAGCGCGCCGATCCTGCCGTCGGCAAAGGTATTCGACACCAGGAACGCGGCGCGCGGGTCGACGTCCTTGGCGAGGTCGTTGTAGCGGCCCTGCACCGAGGCCGATGCCTTGAAGCCCTTGAAATCGAACGGACGGGAGGTTTGCAGATCGACCGTCGCGCCCAGCGAGCCTTCCTCGACATCCGCCGACGAACTTTTCCGGACCGTGATGGTGTT
Organism: uncultured Burkholderiales bacterium; assembly: GCA_964417885.1. GTDB lineage: Bacteria > Pseudomonadota > Gammaproteobacteria > Burkholderiales > Usitatibacteraceae > UKL13-2. The sequence continues at coordinate 1,797 of CAYQKN010000130.1, forward strand.
GAACAGCTCTGCGGCGAAGACGTTGAAATCGAATCCGCGCGAGCGATTGGCGCCGCCCGAGCTGTCGGTGCCGCCGGTGGTGGCAAGTGCTTCGATGCCGTTGATGCGCACCCGGGTGAAATCGAGTCCGAGACCGCGCACCGTGATGTTGCGGCCCTCGCCGGCGTCGCGGTCGATCACCACGCCGGGGATGCGCTGCAGCGATTCGGCGAGATTGGTGTCCGGGAACTTGGCGATATCCTCGGCCTTGATCACGTCGACGATGCCGTTGTCCTCGCGCTTCTTGTTCAGCGCGCTCTCGAGGGAGGCGCGAAAGCCGGTGACGGTGATGGCTTCAAGGGTGTTGCCGGCCGCCGGCTTGGCGGGCTCGGCGGCCTGCTGGGCGGATGCCTGGCCAATCGTGGCCAGCACGGCCATGGCGATGGGCGACAACAAAAACCGGTTGCGATTCTTCATGGGACTCTCTCCTCCTGCGTATTGATTTCTTCGGTCCGGTCAGGATTGGCGCCATCTGGCGCGTCCAGCGCTGCCGGTAAGTCGTCGCGTCATGCAGTCCGTCGGCATCGCCGGTTTGGTGCCGGTCTGGAATCGCTGTTGCCGTCGAACATTCATTCATCACTGCCGCGGGGGCCTCCGCATGTTTCCCGCTGCCGGCACTTGCCTGGACGGACGGTCAGCCCGCGCCGGCGCCTGCTCGTTGCGGCCGAAAACGTCATTAAGGCCGCAAGGAGGGGAAACGTTTTTCTAATTTATCGGCAATGCCGGGGGTTGTCAACAAACCCGCCGACTTTTTTCGGCGTCTTGCCGGCACCATCAGGTTGTCTTGTAGTCAATATAAATACATGATTAATAGGTGAAATAGTCGAAATTTTCAAGACGGTGGCAGCGGAGTGCTGGCGCGGGCAGGCAAAATAATTTGCAGAAGAAAACGTTTACTAAACAAGGAAAACTGTTTCCTGAACAGATTTCCCGCGCGGAAAAAATTTTCGTTCGCCGCCGCGCCGCGCACGCGGCGTGGCGCCGCCTGCGGTGGGTGCATTCGGCTGCGTTGTTGGGTTCGGGGGCGGCGGGCTTGCCGCCGCGTGTGCGGTGCAGGTCGTGCCGGCCGCCCGGCAGGCGTCAGCGGGCGCGCTTGCGCGCTTTGGCTGGCGGCGCCGCCGCCGCCACCGGCAGCCGTGCCGCCGTGGAATCGCGCATCACCAGGCGCGGTTCCAGCAGCACGTGGCTGATGTCGGGCGGGTTGTCGCCGGCAATCTGGCGGAACAGCAGTTGCATCGCCTCTTCACCCAGTCGCTCGCTTTGCGTGTCGACGGTGGTCAGGGCGGGGCTGGTGAAGCGTCCGAACGGAATATTATCGATGCCGACCACCGACATGTCGGCCGGAATCTCGACGCCCAGCGACTTGGCCACGCTCATGAAGCCGATCGCGACCATGTCGTTGTAGCAGACCACGGCGTCGGGCCGGTCCTTGCGCAGGATCACCGACGAGCAGGCGCGCTCGCCCTCGATGATGGTGGGGCCGCGCACTTCAAACCGGGTCAGCGGCAGGCCGTGCGCATCGAGGCAGTCGCTCAGTCCGCGCATCCGCTCCTTGTCCGGCCGCGCCGGCGCAAAACCAAGGTAGGCAATGTGCCGGTGGCCCTGCTTGACCAGCAGTTCGCCGATCATGTGGGCGGCGGCGTAGGCGTCGATGCTGATGCTGGGCACGCCGACCGGGGCCGGGCGGCCGGAAAACACCACCGGCTTGCCGAAACCGAGCACCCGCGCCATGTGTTCCTCCGGCATCCGGGTGCTGACCACCAGTCCGTCGACCCGGCGGCTGAGCGCCTCCAGCAGTTCATCCTCGCGCGCCTGGCTTTCCTCGGTGTCGACAAACAGCAGGTTGTAGCCGTGTTCGAGCGCGACCCGGTTGGCACCCTTGACGATGTTGGTGAAGTGCGGATTGCAGATGTCGAGGATGGCGACGCCGACCGAACCGGTCTTGCCGGTGATCATGCTGCGCGCCAGCGGATTGGAGTGGTACTCAAGCTGCTCGATCGCCGACTGGATCTTGCGCTCGACGCCGGCGGTGAAGCGCTGGGTGGAGTTGATGAATTTCGACACGGTGGCGATCGACACGCCGGCCATGGCGGCGACATCTCGGATGGTGGGTTTCTTTTTCATCAGTAAACGTTTTCCGTGATAATTCCAGCGCAGGTGCGGATACGCCCGGACGGCAACGGGCGGTCGATCCGGCCAAGGTTACTGCCGGTCAATGCCGCCGGACGCAGCCCTTGGCCTGCGCTATTCTACTCGCGCTTGCGGTCTGGTTCACGTCTGGCCGACGCTTTTTTCGCGCTGCCGGCGGGCCGGCGGCGGCCTGGCAGGACCCGGCGCGCGGCAAAATTCTGCTTGACAAGGCCGCGCCGGCCATCTGAAAATGCGGAAAACGTTTTCCCTGTATGTTGGCCGCCCCGATCGGGAAGCTGTTGGCCGCAGATCAACCGTCGCCCGGCCCCCGGCCGGGATGGGTGCCAATCAACCATGAATGCACAAGCAAAACCCTTCTCGCGCCTGCTGCTGACCGGCGCCGCCGGCGGCCTTGGCCAGGTCCTGCGCCAGCGCCTGCCGGCATTTGCCCGCGTGCTGCGGGTGTCGGACCGGGCCGCGCTTGGCACCGCCCAGCCTGGTGAAGAAGTCGTCCAATGCGATCTGGCCGACCGCGGTGCCGTATTCGACCTGGTCGCGGGCTGCGATGCGGTGGTTCACTTCGGCGGCATTTCCGTCGAAGACCGGTTTGACGCCATCCTGCAGTCCAACATCGTCGGCGTCTTCAACCTGTATGAGGCGGTGCGCAAGCACGGCGTCAAGCGGGTGGTGTTCGCCAGTTCCAATCACGTCACCGGGTTTTACCGGCAATCGGAGCAGATCGACACCGAGGCGCCGATGCGGCCCGATGGGCTGTACGGTGTCAGCAAGTGCTTTGGCGAGAACCTGTCGCGGTTCTATTTCGACCGCTACCGGATCGAGACCGTCTGCCTGCGCATCGGCTCATCGTTTCCGCTGGTCAAGGACCGGCGCATGCTTTCCACCTATCTGAGCTACGACGACCTGGTGGAACTGGTGCGCTGCTCGCTGGTGGCGCCGGATGCCGGCCACACGGTGATCTACGGCATGTCCGACAACAGCGTCAAATGGTGGGACAACAGCAAGGCCGCGCATCTCGGCTTCAGGCCGAAGGACTCCTCCGATCCGCAGCGTGCGCGGGTCGAGTCCGCCGCACCGCCGCCGGCTGCCGACCATCCCACCGCGGTTTACCAGGGCGGTGCGTTCGTGCTGGCCGGGCCATTCGACGACTGAACCGGGACCCGCCAGGCATGACAACCGTTGAGCGATTGACCGAGCCGACCTGCAGCGTCGGCGAAAGCCCGCTGTGGCGCGCTGCCGAAGCAGCGCTGTACTGGGTCGACATACCGGCGCGAAAGATTCATCGACTGCATCCTGCCAGCGGCCGCGTCGACAGCTGGACCACGGACGAAATGGCCGCCTGCATTGCCTTCAGCGGCGACGGTGAACTGGTGGCGGGCATGGAGAGCGGCATTTTTCACCTGACGCTGTTGGCCGACGGCGCCGTCGCCTCCCGCCGGCTGGCGGCGGTGGCAATGCCGATGCCGGGCATGCGCTTCAACGACGGCCGCTGCGACCGGCAGGGGCGCTTCTGGGCCGGCACCATGCATACCGACATGCCGGCCGCCCACGCGGTCGGCGGCCTGTTCCGCTATGCAGCCGATACGGGTCTTGCTGGTCCGGTGGTCGATCGCCTGCTGACGCAGAACGGCCTCGCGTTTTCGCCGGCGGGCGATCGCATGTACCTGTCGGATTCGCACCCGTCGGTGCAGAAGATCTGGGTGTTTGACTACGACCGCAGCACCGGTACGCCGCACGGCCAGCGCCTGTTTGTCGACATGAACCAGTACCCCGGCCGGCCCGACGGCGCGGCGGTCGACGTCGACGGCTGCTACTGGATCTGCGGCAATGATGCCGGCCAGCTGCACCGCTTCACGCCGGCCGGCAGGCTGGACCGCAGCATTGCGTTGCCGGTGAAAAAACCGGCCATGTGCGCCTTCGGCGGCGATCAGTTCGACACCCTGTACGTCACCTCGATTCGACCGCAGAATGAAGCGGAGCGGGCCGATCAGCCGTTTGCCGGCGCCGTGTTCGCGCTGCGGCCGGGGGTGGGCGGATTGCCGGAGACGGATTTTGCCACCATGAGTTAGCCAGCCACACAGCCCGAGAAGACAAAGATCTTCGCGTACAACCCGCCGTATTCCATCTGGAGGAGAGCCACCATGTTCAATCCGCTTCGTCTGCCCGGCCGCGCCGCACTGCTCGCCGCCACGGTACTGTTTTCGCTCGCCGCCGGCGCGCGCGACTTCCGCTCCGCCGACGTCCACCCGACCGACTATCCGACCGTCAGCGCGGTCCGCTACATGGGCAAACTGCTGCTCGAGCAAAGCAAGGGACGGTTCGGCGTCCGCGTCTATCCTTCCGGCGCGCTCGGCACCGAGAAGGACAACATCGAGCAGCTGCGGATCGGTGCGCTCGACATGATGCGCATCAACATCGGCGTGCTCAACAGCGTGGTGCCGGAAACCACGGTCACGGTATTGCCGTTCGTGTTCCGCTCCACCGCCCATATGCGGCAGGTGCTCGACGGCCCGATCGGCGACGAGATCCTGGCGGCGATGGAGGTGCACGGCCTGGTCGGGCTCGCCTTCTACGACAGCGGTTCACGCTCGTTCTACACCACCAAGAAACCGGTCAGCAGCGTGGCCGACATGAAGGGGCTGAAAATCCGCGTGCAGCAGTCCGACCTGTTCGTTGCCATGATCGAATCGCTGGGCGCCAACCCGACGCCGATGCCGCTGGGCGAGGTCTACACCGCGCTCAAGACCGGCATCGTCGATGCCGCCGAGAACAACTGGCCGTCGTATGAGTCGACGCGTCACTTTGAAGCGGCCAAGTTCTACAACCAGACCGAGCATTCGCTGGCGCCCGAGGTGCTGGTGTTCTCCAAGAAAATATGGGACACGCTGCCAAAGGCCGACCAGGCGATGATCCGCAAGGCGGCGAAGGATTCCGTGCCGCACATGCGCAAGTTGTGGGACGAGCGCGAGGTGAAGTCGCGCAAGGTCGTCGAGGCAGCCGGGTCGCAGGTGATTGCGGTCAAGAACAAGCAGGAGTTCATCGACGCGATGAAGCCGGTCTACGCGCGCTTTGCCAACACGCCGAAGCTGAAAGACATGGTCCGCCGCATCCAGGAAACCAAGTAGGGAACCCGCCGTTCGCACGATCCGGCGCTGCTGCGGCGCCGCCGGCTGACACCTAGATCGTGTGCCGCAATCAACCACCAGGAAGTCCGACCCCATGAGTCACCCGCCGGGCAGCCGCCCCGACACCGCCGCCAGCGGATTCACCCGCTTCAATGCGCGCCTTGCCCGCTGGGGCATGATGCTATCGATCGCCGGATTGTTCGTCATCGTCGTCATCGTCGGCTACCAGGTGTTCGGCCGCTACGTGCTGAACAGCAGCCCGACCTGGGCGGAAAACCTGGCGCTGGTGCTGATCCTGTATGTCACCCTGATCGGCGCGGCCGTCGGTGTGCGCGACGCCGGGCACATCGGCATGGAATCACTGCTGGTGCTGCTGCCGGAGGGCCCGCGCAACAAGATCGAGATGCTGATCCACGTGCTGGTGGCGGCGTTTGGCGTCGCCATGGTCTACAACGGGCTGCTGCTGGGGATTTCGGTGGCACCCTACAAGCTGGCCAACATCAACCTGTCCGAAGCCTGGCGCTATGTGCCGCTGGTGCTGTCGGGCGCGCTGATCGTGCTGTTCTCGATCGAACACGTGATCGCGCTGGCACGGGGCGTGGAAGTGGAGCCGGCATGGCACTGACCATCCTCTGCCTGTCGTTCCTGGCGTTTTTGCTGCTGGGCGTGCCGGTAGCGTTTGCCATCGGCCTGTCGGCCATGTGCGCCATCCTCTACGAAGGCCTGCCGCTGGCGGTGCTGTTCCAGCAAATGATGTCGGGCATGAACATTTTCTCGTTCCTCGCCATCCCGTTTTTCGTCTTCAGCGGCGAGCTGATGCTGCACGGCGGCATTGCCGACAAGATCGTCAATCTTGCCCGCAGCATGGTCGGCCACATCCGCGGCGGCCTGGGCATGTCCAACGTGGTCGCCTGCACCCTGTTCGGCGGCGTCTCGGGGTCGCCGGTCGCCGACGTCTCGGCGATGGGATCGGTGATGATCCCGATGATGAAAAAAGAGGGTTATCACGCCGACTACGCGGTCAACGTCACCACCCACGCCTCGCTGGTGGGTGCGCTGATGCCGACCAGCCACAACATGATCATCTATTCGCTGGCTGCCGGCGGCAAGGTCTCGGTCGGCGCGCTGATCGCCGCCGGCGTGGTGCCGGCGCTGGTGCTGACCATCTGCATGCTGGTGGCCGCCTATGCGGTGGCGGTGCATCGCGGCTATCCGGCCGGCACCTTCCCCGGCTGGCGTGCGGTGTGGCTGTCGCTGGCTGCCGCCGCACCCGGCCTGCTGATCATCGCCATCATCCTGGCCGGCATCCTGTCAGGTGTGTTCACCGCCACCGAATCCGCCTCGGTCGCGGTGATGTACTCGATCCTGCTGACGTTCTTCGTCTACCGCACCATGACGTGGGAGAAATTTCTCAAGGCCGCCTCGCGCGCGGTCAAGACCACCGGCGTGGTGCTGCTGCTGATCGGCGTCTCCACCATGTTCCAGTACCTGATGGCGCTGTACGAAGTGGCGGACCTGGCGGGTGCCGCGCTGTCCAGCATCTCGACCTCGCCGTGGGTGATCTTCCTGATGATCAACCTGATCCTGTTCCTGCTCGGCACCTTCATGGACATGGCCAGCACCATCCTGATCTGCACCCCCATCTTCCTGCCGATCGCGATGAAGTACGACATGGACCCGGTCCAGTTCGGCATCGTCATCCTGATCAATTGCGCGCTGGGGCTCAATACGCCGCCGGTTGGCACCACCCAGTTCATCGGTTGCGCCATCGGCGGCATCTCGGTGGGCCAGGTGATGCGCACCATCCTGCCGTTCTACGCCGCGCTGGTGGTGGCCCTGTTCGCGGTCACCTATGTGCCGGCGTTCTCGATGTGGCTGCCGCGGTTGCTCGGCGCCTGACCCGCTACTTCGCCCGCAGGCGCCACAGCGACGTCACTTCCTTCGACCGCGCGGCGTGCAGCACGTCGGTCTTGTCCGATACGCGCGGATGGCTGGGACGCACATCGATGCGGTCGGCGACGACAAGGCCGGCGGCATCGATCCATTCCATCAACGTCTCGCGCGAACGCAGTTCCAGGTGTTCGGCCAGGTCCGACAGGATCAGCCAGCCTTCGCCGCCGGGTTCGAGGTGGGCGGCGAGGCCGCCGAGGAAGCCACGAAGCATCGCGCTGTCGGGATCGTAGACCGCGTGTTCCAGCGGCGATGACGGCCGCGCCGGCAGCCACGGCGGATTGCAGACAATCAGCGGCGCACGGCCTTCGGGAAACAGGTTCGCCTCCACCACCTTGACGCGGCTGTCGAGCTCCAGTTTGATCATGTTTTCACGCGCGCATGACAGCGCCCGCGGGTCCTGGTCGGTGGCGACGATGCGCTTGATGCCGCGCTTGGCCAGCACTGCGGCCAACACCCCGGTACCGGTGCCGATATCGAACGCCAGCTTCGGCAACGGCTCCGGCAGCGGTGCCTCGGCGACCATGCCGACGTACTCGCTGCGGATCGGCGCGAATACGCCGTAATGCGGATGAATGCGATCGCCCAGCGCGGCGATCTCGACGCCCTTGCGGCGCCATTCATGGGCGCCGATGATGCCGAGCAGCTCGCGCAGCGAGGCCACCGAATCGCCCCGCGCCGCCGGCTGCGGCGGGCCCCAGGCTTCGAAGCACGCGCGCTGCACGTCCGGCGCGCGGGTCAGCGGAATGGTGTAGTCGCGGTCGAAGGAAATCAGCAGCATCGACAGCGTGCGCGCACGCTGCGACTGGGCCAGCCGGTGCAGGTTGAACGCGTCGCGCAGCGCGGCCGGCCGCTTTTTTGCCGAGCGCGCCGCCTGCGCGTCGGCGCGTCGCGCCATCGCCTGCAGCAGCTGCTTGGCGTTCTGGTAATCGCCACGCCAGAGCATCGCGGTGCCTTCGCAGGCCAGGCGATAGGCGGTGTCGGCGGGCATGGTGTCGTCGATCAGGGTCAGCTTCTTCGGCGGCGGCGAGCCGTTCTCGGAACGCCATTGCGCCGACCACAACTGCTGCTGTTCTTTCCACTTGATGATGGGTAGCGGGTTCACGGGTTTCGATCTGTTGGCGGGTGCCCATTATCGCCGACCGGACCGGCG
>CAYQKN010000131.1:0-10196 GCA_964417885.1 uncultured Burkholderiales bacterium
GTGCTTGAGTTTCCCCGCGCAATGATGCTACTGTGCGCAGCGCCCTGCACGGAAAGTCCGCCGTCGTCATCCGGCGACAGCATCAACGACGCGTCATCGCTGCATCCACGGCATGCGTTACCCCGTAGCAGTCGCTGGCACCAGCCAACCGATTGACTTTTTTCTCACTCAGCAGACCACAGGAGTTTTATCAAATGAAGACCAGCATGAAATTTGCCCCACTGTTCGCGGCCGTTGCCGCTGCATCCGCATTCGCGCAGGTTCCGGCCGAAGTCACGCCGCCCGCCGGCAACAAGGCTGTCCTGACGCTGGTTGGCGCCGGTGACCTGACCTATGAATGCAAGGCCGTCGCCGACAAGCCGGGCACCTTCGCCTGGACCTTTGCCGGCCCCAACGCCAAGCTGCTCGATGCCAACAAGAAGGAAGTCGGCAAGTACTACGGTGGCCCGACCTGGGAATCCAACGACGGCTCCAAAGTGACCGGCAAGCAGCTCGCCGTCGCCCCGGGCGCCGCCGGCTCGATCCCGCTGCAACTGGTGCAAGCCAATCCGTCCACCGGCAAGGGCGCGATGAGCGATGTGACCTACATCCAGCGCCTGAAGACCGTCGGCGGCGTGGCCCCGGCCACCCCGGCCTGCGCAGCCGCCAACGTCGGCGCCAAGACCACCGTGCCGTATCAAGCCGACTACGTGTTCTTCAAGAAGGGGTAGTAAGACGCGGTTGCGCGGAGCACTGCTCCGCGCCCGCGCTGATCGCAGGCAGTCGCTGCATCGCTGCAAGTACGAAAAAAAAGCCGGCACGAGGTGCCGGCTTTTTTTTCGCGGGAATGACGGCAATGAATACGGGATCGATCGGCAGCCGGAATTACGCGCCGAAAACGCAACGACCAGGTTGGCGTCGCGCCAGACCTTCGTCGGTCTGAAAAAGCGGCATCAAAAGATCTCGCCCTTCTTCCCATTCGCCGCCAGCACGCTTTCAATGAACTTGGTCCAGGTCGGGTTCGGTACCCACACGCTGTTGAGTTTGCCGCGCGCGTCGTCAGCCGGCGCGCCTTCGTGAATCACGCGGTACAGAAACGTGAACGAACTGCCGCGCAGGTTCACCTGGCAATGCACCAGCACGTTCTTCTTCTCCACTGCCTTCAGCATTGCGCTGAACACGCGGAAGTGTTCGGCGGTGGGGTTGCCGAAATCGACCGGGATGTTGAGGTAGGTCACGCCCTGTTCGCCGAGGATGCCGCCTTCCGCGGGCACGGCCTCCTTGTATTCCGGCGGCGCGAGGTTGATCACCACGTCATAACCGAGCGCCTTGGCCCGTTTCAGGTAATCGGCATTCGGCTGCGCCGACGAGGCCAGGCCCGGGCGCCATTGCACGAAATTGGCCGGATCGCCCGGCGCGGCGTGGGCGAAGGCGATGAACGCGGCGGCGCAGCCCGCGGCGAATGCGCGCCACCGTGATGCGCAAAATCGTGACTGGTATCCGGGCATGTTCATTTCCTTGGGCGATGGTGTCGGCCTGTCGATGTTATGCCACGCCGCAGCGGCACGCTGTATCAATCGGTCACGTCATGGGCGTGCCGGCAACGCCGCTAACCACGCCAGCCCGGCCGCCGTGATGCGTTCATGGCCACCGTCGAACAGGGTGATGCGCGCCTTGCCCGATTCGCGCCGCAGCAGCACGCGGTGCGCGCCGTACAGCGGGTCCTCGCCGGCGAAGCGCAGCCTGGCCGGCACCTGGGCGCTACGCTCCAGTTCGGCGATCTCCGCCTCGCTGAAGCGGGCAGGTTCGGCGGCCAGCCGGTTGAACGCCAGCAGGCTGTGCCCGATCGGCACCATGCCGCCGCGGTCGTGGCCGTCGCGGATGCCGGCGTTGATGTCGATGGCGATGTGGCGCGCGCGGGAGAGAAAGGTGACCGGCGAGCGGCGGCGGCATTCGAGGTCGGCGGGGGAATCTTTTTCCGGCTTGCCGCCGCACGCGGCAACGATGTCGGCGGCATAGCGCTGCTTGCTGGTGGACGCTTCGGCGTAAAAGCGGGTCAGGTCGGTGACCGGCACCCAGGCCGAGACGCCGGCCCAGACCTGCGGCGCGCGCCCGGCCAGCAGCAGGGCGGCGTGGCCGCCGCCGGATTCGCCGATCAGGTAGATCCGTTTCTCGTCGATGGCGGTGCGGCCGCGCGCGTAGTCGACCGCGCTGAGGATATCGGCCACCACCAGCGGTGACCCGGCGGCCTCGGGCCGGTTGTTGGCGCCGCGGAAATGCGGGTGGATGAAGGCCCAGCCCTGCTTCATGCACCACTCGGCATAGTCGATCGAGTCGGCCTGGTCGTAGCCGCCGTTCCAGGTGTGCAGCGCGACCAGCAGCGGCTTGGCCTCGGCACTGGCGGGGGCGTAGAACATGGCCGGCTGCAGGCTGGCGTCAGCCTGGCTCGGATAGTCGACGCGTTTCACGGCCGGCGGCCACTTGTCCTCGCTGTTGGTGGTCCGCGTGGCGTAGGTCCACAGCGCCAGCGCCGCCACGATCAGCAGCGGGATGACGATGATCACACCGGTGCGGGATGGGCGGGGGTTCATCGCCGGTGCGGCCTACTTGATGAGGCGGTTTCGCAGGAACGGGATCAATTCGTGCTCGGGCAGGGCGCGCGCGCAGTAGAAGCCCTGGAATTCGTCGCAGCCCTCGGCGGTGAGCAAGGCCAGCTGTTCCTCGCGCTCCACGCCTTCGGCGATCACGTTCATTTTCAGGCTGTGCGCCATCGCGATCACGGCGCGGGTGATGGCGACGTCGTCGCGGTTGTGCGGCAGGTCGCGGACGAAGCTCTGGTCGACCTTCAGCGTGTGCACCGGAAACTGCTTCAGGTAGGCGAGCGAGGAATAGCCGGTGCCGAAGTCGTCGATCGCCAGCCGCACGCCGATGTTGCGCAGCTCTTCCATCAGCCGCGTGGCGGTGTCGGGGTTCTGCATCACCATGCTTTCGGTGATCTCGAGCTCGAACAGCTCCGGCTTGCGGCCGGCCGCCTTCAGCGCGGCGGCGCAGTCGGTGACGAATTCCGGATGCATCAATTGCGAGACCGACAGGTTGATCGACATGATCATCGGCGGCATGCCCATCTCGTCCCAGGCGCGCGAGCGTTCGCAGACTTCCTTCAGCGTCCAGCGGCCGATGGCGATGATGAGGCCGGTGTCCTCGGCCAGGCGGATGAAGCGGTCGGGATAGACCAGGCCGAGCTCCGGGTGATCCCAGCGGATCAGCGCTTCCACGCCGGTGACGCGGCCGGAGGCGATGTCGATTTTCGGCTGGTAATGGATGCGGAAGCGGTCTTCCTCCAGCGCGCGGCGCAGCGCCGTTTCCATCTGGAAGCGCTCGGTGGCCTGGTCGCTCATGCTGGCGGAGAACACGCAGTACTGCTTGCGGCCGGCCGCCTTGGCCTGGTACATGGCGATGTCGGCGTTGGCCAGCAGCGATTGCGCGTCGGCGCCGTGATCCGGGTACAGGCAGACGCCGATGCTGGCCGACAGGGTGATGTCGTTGCCGTCGAGCGTGGCGCGGTTTTCCAGCACCGACTGCAGCTTTTGCGCGATCGCGTGCACGGCCTGCGGATCGCGCAGGTTTTCCACCAGCAGCACGAACTCGTCGCCGCCGAAGCGCGACAGGGTGTCGCCGTCGCGCACCAGCGCATTGAAGCGCCGCACCGCCTCGCGCAGCACGCTGTCGCCGAACGGATGGCCGAGGGTGTCGTTGATCTGCTTGAAATGGTCGAGGTCGATGAAAAACAGCGCCAGCTGGCTGTTGGCGCGCGATGCGCGGGCGATCGCCTGCTGCAGGCTGTCGTTGAACATGGCCCGGTTGGGCAGGCCGGTCAGGGTGTCGTGATTGGCGAGGATCTGGATCGTCGACAGCGCCGACACCAGTTCGGCATTGTTGGCCGCCATTTTGGCGCGCAGCGCGCTGATGCGGCCGCCGATGAAGGCGAACGCCGGCAGCACCATCGCCAGCGTGGCCCACTGGTACCACTCCAGGTAGACGTTCACGGTCGCCGGCTTGAACGCCATCAGCAGGTTGATCACCGCCGCGTAGCCGGCCAGGATCACCAGCGTGGTGAGGACGAATTCGCGGGTCTTGAACTGGAACACGCCGAACAGCAGCACCACGAAACACCAGATCAGCACCAGGCTGCGGTCCTGGTTGAACAGGTAGGCGACCACCATCACGAAGCCAATGGCGCTGAAGGTCTGCGCGTGGGTCAGGCTGGGGTCCTCGAAATGGAGGTTGGCGCCGGTCTGGAAAATGACGAAGAACACCAGGTTGATCAGCACCACCAGGCCGAGGGCGGCGAATACATGCGGCAGCGCGATCAGGCCGGCCAGCCAGGCCAGGAACAGCAGCGGAAACGCCAGCGCGTAGGTGGCGGCGGCGATGGTGAATTGCTTCAGGCGAACCTGCTGCTGCTCGTTTCGGGTGCGAGTCTGTTGGTGGGGTGTCATCGGTACGGCAAGGTCAATGTTGGCCTGAGTGCCGCTATTGTAGGGGCAACGGGGCGAAATCGGTGTGACGGCTTGTCAACTTGACCCGATTGCGGCATCGCGGTAGCGGAGCCGGGGCCTCGGGGCAGAGCCCGGCCGGTTGCGGTTCAGTGCGCTACCAGCGCATCCAGTCGAGGCTGTCGGCGGTGGCCCCGCTCGGCCGGTACTCGGCACTCAGCCAGCCGTCGTAGCCGATCGCGTCGACATGGGCAAACAGGGCGCGGAAGTCGATTTCGCCGCTGCCCGGCTGGTGCCGTCCCGGCGCATCGGCAAACTGCATGTGGCCGATCGAGGGCAGCAGCAGGCGCATGGTGTCGGCCAGCTCGCCCTCCATGACCTGCATGTGATACCAGTCGTACTGCAGGCGGACGTTGTCGGCGCCGATGTCGTTCATCAGCCGGATGGCGTCATGCGAACGGCTGACCAGGTAGCCGGGCACGTCGCGGGTGTTGATCGGCTCGAGGTTGAGGGTGAGGCCGAAGCCGGCGCACTGCGCGGCCGCATCGCGCAGGTTGGCGATCAGCGTCGCCTCACAGGCTTTCAGGTTGCCATTGGCCGGCAGCACGCCGGCCAGGCAATTGAGCTGGTGCACGCCGATCGCCAGCGCGTAGTGGATCGCCTCGGTGACGCAGAGTCGAAAGGTGTCGACCCGCCCCGGCACGCCGGCAAAGCCCCATTCGCCGATCTTGTGGTCGCCCGAGCGCACGTTGATCAGCACCGGCGTCAGGCGGTGGCGGGCGAGGCGGCTGTTGATCGCCTCGGGATCGAATTCATACGGGTAATGGAATTCGACGCCGGTAAAGCCCGCGTCCGCCGCGGCCGCAAAGCGGTCGAGGAACGGCAGTTCGGTGAACAGGAAGGTGATATTGGCAGCGAAGCGGGGCATGGTCGCGGACGGATTTACGCCATGTTACCGCGGCTGCCGGCGCGGTCCCTTGAAAACCGGCGTGCGCGGCATCATTTAATGAGCGAAGCACGCGCAGCACTTCATAATAGCGGGCAGACAGCTCAGTTGCGTGGCGGGTCGCCGGCCCGTCGCCCCGTCCCACCTCGCGCCCGAACCCATGTCCAGCCATCACGCCCCCGCCGCCCCCACGCCCGCCGTCCCCGCCACCGATGCCAAAGGCGCCGGCGCATCCGCCCCGCGCGGCAGCGACTGGCGGGTGATCCGCTCACTGGTGCCGTACCTGTGGGATTTCCGCTGGCGCGTGGCGCTGGCGCTGACGTTTCTGGTCACCGCCAAGCTGGCCAACATCAGCGTGCCGCTGCTGTTGAAGGAAATCGTCGATTCGCTCGACAAATCGCGTGCCGTGGTGGCGGTGCCGTTCGCGCTGCTGATCGCCTACGGCGCATTGCGCCTGTCGTCGACCCTGTTCGGCGAGTTGCGCGACATCGTCTTCGTCAAGGTGACCCAGCGCGCCATGCGTCGCGTCGCGCTGTCGGTGTTCCGCCACCTGCATGCGCTGTCGCTGCGTTTTCATCTCGAGCGCCAGACCGGCGGCGTGACCCGCGACATCGAGCGCGGCACCCGCGGCATCTCCACCCTGATGTCGTTCATGCTGTTCTCGGTGATCCCGATCATCCTCGAGATCACCCTGGTCACGATCCTGCTGGCGAACAAATTCGACATCTGGTTCGTGGTCATCACGCTGGCGGCGATCCTGCTGTACGTGGCCGCGACCATCGGCATCACCGAGTGGCGCACCGCGCATCGCCGCACCATGAACGAGATGGACTCGAAGGCCAATACCAAGGCGATCGATTCGCTGCTCAATTACGAGACGGTGAAATATTTCGGCAACGAGGAATTCGAGGCCGGCCGCTACGACAAGAACCTGCAGCGCTACGAGGCCGCCGCCACCAAGAGCGAGACCTCGCTCGGCTTGCTCAATTCGGCGCAGAGCTTCGTCATTGCCGGCGCCGTCACGCTGCTGATGTGGCGCGCCTCGGAGGGCGTGGTGGCGGGCGCACTGACGCTGGGTGACCTGGTGATGGTCAATGCGCTGCTGATCCAGCTCTACATCCCGCTCAATTTCCTCGGCGTGATGTACCGCGAGATCAAGCAGGCGCTGACCGACATGGAAAAGATGTTCCGCCTGCTGGGCGAGAACCAGGAGATCGCCGACAAGCCGGGTGCCAAGGCGCTGGCGCTGAGCGGCGCGCGGATCGAATTCCGCCATGTCGATTTTTCCTACGACCCGAAGCGGCAGATCCTGCACGACGTCAGCTTCGAGGTGCCGGCCGGCAAGACCGTCGCCGTGGTCGGCACCAGTGGCGCCGGCAAGTCCACGCTGGCGCGGCTGCTGTTCCGCTTCTACGACATCCAGCAAGGCGCCATCACCATCGACGGCCAGGATATTCGCGAGGTCACCCAGTCCAGCGTGCGCGCGTGCCTCGGCATCGTGCCGCAGGACACGGTGCTGTTCAACGACACCATCCGCTACAACATCGCCTACGGCCGCCCGGGCGCGACCGATGCCGAGATCGAGGACGCGGCGCGGCGCGCCCACGTGCTCGAGTTCATCCAGCGGCTGCCGGACAAATGGGAGTCGATGGTCGGCGAACGCGGCCTGAAGCTGTCCGGCGGCGAGAAGCAGCGCGTGGCGATCGCCCGCACCCTGCTGAAAAATCCGGCCATCATGATTTTCGACGAAGCCACCTCGGCGCTCGATTCGGCCACCGAGAAGGCGATCCAGGCCGAGCTGCGCGAGATCGCGCAGGACCGCACCACGCTGGTGATCGCCCATCGCCTGTCGACCATCATCGACGCCGACCAGATCCTGGTGATGGGCGACGGCCGCATTATCGAGCGCGGCACCTTCCGCGAGCTGCTGGAGCTGAACGGCAAATTTGCCGACAGCTGGCGCTTGCAGCAGCAGGAAGAAGAGAAGAGCATGGTTGCGGTTGAAGCTGCGTTGTAGAAAATGAAACTCCAGCACTGGCGCGGCGTACGAGCCATTTTCGACCGGTAAAGCGCGCCCCTGCTGGAGTTTGGTATGTGACACTTGCTAGAAACCAACAAGATTCGTCATTCCAGCGAAGGCTGGAATCCAGTCCGCCCATATTTTCGAAAGCTTGGACCGGGCTGGATCCCAGCCTTCGCTGGGACGACGAGATTTTCAGATGTTCCCTGTCGATTAATTGGTAATCGTTGGGTTTGCCGGCCGCGTTGGCGCTTCCCAAGCTGTGCCAATCCTGATCACTTAGCAAATTTCCGCGGCCTGTCTCCACTGCCATCACCATGTCCCTGACCGAAAAACTGCTGCCGATTTTCCTGCTTGCCCTGGCCGGCTACCTGTTCGGCCGCAGCAAGTCCTTCGACAGCGGCCAGGTGACGCGCGGCATTTCCAATGTCGCCTTCTATCTGTTTGTGCCCGCGCTGCTGTTCCGCACCACCGCGCGCATCGACCTGGCCAGCCTCGAGCTGCGCGCGCTGGCGGCGTTCTTCGTGCCGACGGTGCTGCTGATGATGGCGCTGGTGCTGTTCGAACGCCGGCGCAAAACGGCGCCCGATATCGCCACCGTCCGCGCGCTGTCGATGACCTTCGGCAACACGGTGCAGATCGGCATCCCGGTCGCGCTGGCCGCGTTCGGCGAGGCGGGGCTGGCGATTCACGCCACCATCATCGCGGTGCACGCGCTGGTGCTGCTGACCGCGGCAACGGTGATGATGGAATGGGCGCGGCGCGATCGCGACAGCGGCGAATCAAAGCTGGCGGTGCTGATGCCGATGTTCCGCCAGACCCTGATCCACCCGGTGATCCTGCCGGTGGTGGCCGGATTGATCTGGAATATTTTCCGCCTGCCGCTGCCCGGCCCGGTGGATGCAACGCTGGTGACCATGGCGCAGGCGGCGGTGCCGCTGTGCCTGGTGCTGATCGGCCTGTCGCTGGCGCATTACGGTGTCGCCGGCGTGGTGCGGCCGGCGCTGGCGCAAAGCGCGGTCAAGCTGCTGATCCAGCCGGCGCTGGTGGCGGTGTTCGCGTTCTGGCTGATGCCGCTGGAAAAAACCGCGGCGGCGGTGACGGTGCTGTGCGCGGCGCTGCCGGTGGGCGCCAATCCGCTGTTGTTCGCGCAGCGCTACAACGTCGCCGAGCGCGAAACCACGGCGGCGATCGTGATTTCGACCATCGCCTATGGCGGCACGGTGATTGCGCTGGTTGCGCTGCTGACGCGTTAGCCGGTGCGGATCCAGCCGGCGTCGAACCCGCCGCTGGTGAGCGAGGTGAGAATGTGGTCGCGCCAGTCGCCGTCGATGAACAGGTAGTTGCGCGCGTAGCCCTCGATGCGGAAACCGAGCTTCGCCAGCAGCTTGCCGCTGCGCACATTCTCCGGCCGGTAATTGGCGGCGATGCGATGCAGCTTCTGCTGCTCGAACATGTAGCGGTTGGCGGCGACCAGGGCCTCGTGCATCAGCCCCCGCCCCTCGTGGTCGCGGTCGATCTGGTAGCCGAGCACGCAGGCGCAGAACGGCCCGCGCGATAGCTGCGAGTAACCGATGCTGCCGATGACTGTGTCCGGCTGATCGCGCGGCGCCATCCACAGCCGTATCACCTGGCCGGCATCAAAGGCGACTGCACTCTTGATCACCACTTGCTGCCAGTGCTCGATGGTGTATAAACCGGCCGGGGCCGGCGGGCTCCAGGGCGCCAGATGTTCGCGGTTGCGCCGGACGAAATCAAGCATCGCCGCCGCCTGCTCCGCGCGCGGCAGGGCCATCACCAGCCGATCGGTGGAAATCGCCGGCCCGGACATCTGGCTGGCGTCAGCCGGTTTCGCGCAGGAAGCGCACGTGACAGATCAGGCCGCTCGCGCGGTCGAGGCGATAGATGGCCAGCGCGCGGCGAACCTCGGGCTGGGTGCCGGGCAGGCGGCCGGTGATGGCTTCCTCGTCGAGCACGTAATCGCCGATGCGGGTGCGATGCACCACCACGCAGTGCAGGTTGGGCGAGCCGTCGAACAGCACGCGGTAACGCGGACGCATCTCGGCATGACCGGCCATCATGCGGTTGCCCTCGCCATCCTCGATCACGCAGTCGGCGGTGTAGCAGGCGAGAAAGGCATCGACATCGCGGGCGTTGTAGGCCGTGAGCTGCGCTTCGACCGGATCGAATGCGGCGGTCATCGTCTAGCCCGCGAACACGGCCCAGCTCTGCGCCAGGTTTTCCGTCGGCAGGCGCTTGTAGCCGGATTTTGCGAACTGGTGCCAGCGGCCGATGATGAACGACATCACCGCGTTGGCGTAGGCGTTGGCGTCGAGCGTGGCGTGCAGCGCGCCGTCGGTGGCGGCGACGCGCGCGCTCTGCCGCAGCGAGGCCTCCAGCCGGTCGTGCAGCTGGTTGACGCGCACCTGCAGGCGCTCGTTTTCATTGACCAGCGAATCGCCGATCAGCACCCGCGTCATGCCCTGGTTTTTCTGCGCGAACGACAGCAGCATGGTGACGATCGCCTCCACCTGCTTGATGCCCTGCGGCTCCTCGGCCTGGATCTTGTTGACCAGCGAGAACACGGTCTCCTCGATGAATTCGATCAGGCCCTCGAACATCTGCGCCTTGCTGGCGAAGTGCCGGTACAGCGCGGCCTCCGACACGTCCAGCTTGGACGCCAGCAGCGCGGTGGTGATCTTCTCGCCCTTGGGTTGCTCCAGCATGTGGGCAAGCGTCTGCAGGATTTCCCGCC
>CAYQKN010000132.1:0-10137 GCA_964417885.1 uncultured Burkholderiales bacterium
GCTATTTCTTCGTCGCCTTCTTGATCATCGCCTGCACCGCCGGTTTGCCGGCATAGCCCTGCGTGTAGGCCTTGGCTTTTTCCGGCGTCAGCCGGTAGCCGGCGGCAATCAGTTCTTCCAGTCCATCGTGGCCTGAATAGAGGCCCATCTCGAAGGCCGTCAGCTTGGCGGCATTGGTGGCGTTGATGCTGGCGCCGGCCGCCAGCAGGATCTTGATGGTCTCGCGATCGCAGCCCTTGCTGGCCGCTTCCATCAACGCGGTATTGCCGTGCTCGTCGGCGGCGTTGACGTCGGCACCGCGCTCGATCAGCAATCGCAGCATGTGTTTCACCTCCGCTTTGGTCGGACGCTGGCCCGGCGAGCAGCCGCGGCCACCGAACAGCGCCGCGCGGATCGGCGGGCCGATGTTGGCCAGCGGTGTGGTTGCCGACATGCCGCCGTCGAGAAAGGCGCGGATCACCGGCACCTCCGCCTCGGTCAGCGCGCGAAAGTACATGCCCTCCTCGAAGGCAATGGCGCGCTCGCGCAGCAGACGCATGCCGGCCGCCTCGGCTGCCGGGTTGGACGGGATCGGCAGCAACTGTTCCGGCAGCCGCTCCAGCGCGCGGCGCGCTTCGCGGCGCACATCGGCGTCGCTGTCCTTGTCCATGGCGACGGCCAGCGCGGGCCGCGCGCGCTCGACGACGGCGTTCTTCAATGCCGCCGCCACCGCCTGCTTTTTCTCGCCCATCTCGCCGACGGCCCGTGCCGCGCTGCGCCGCACCGACACATCGCTGTCGGACAGCGCGGCGACGACGACCTCGATCTGCCCGGCCGCGAGGCCGCCGGCGTCGCCCAGTGTGGAAATGGCGCGCCAGCGCAGGCTGCGGTCCGCGTCGGCCGCCAGCGCCGCCACCCGCGGCGACCAGGTCAGCACATCGGTTTCGTCTTTCTGCCTGGCCAGCAGCGTCATCGCGGTGTCGCGCTGCGGCGCCTCGCCCGATGCCAGCGCGGCCAGCAGCAGCGCGGTCCAGCCATCGGGCTTCGGCTCGAATGTGGCCAGCGTGCGCAGCAGCACCACCTGTCCGTGGCTGCTGCGTTTCAGTTCCTCGACCAGCGGCGCGATCAGTGCGCGATCGCCGGTTGCGGTGAGACGCGCCAGCGCTTTCTCAACCAGTTCGGTATTGCGGCGGCCGGCATCGCTTTTGCGTGCCGCCGATTGCGCCGACTGGTCGAGAAACGCCAGCATCGGTTCCAGCAGCGACAGCGGCGGCTCGATGCCGATCAGGCCGCGCGCGGCGAGGAAACGGACGTTGCGGGGTGCGTCGGTAGCGGCCAGTACGCGTTTTCGCGTCGGCGCCAGCTCGGCCTCCTTCATGCCCAGCGACTGCAGCGCGCCGGCGACGTTGATCGCCACCTGCGGCGCCGGGTCATCAAGTGCGGCGAGCAATTGCGCGCGCGCCGGCTCGGCGCCTTTTTCCGATTTCCACAACGCCGCGGCCGCCGCCTCGCGCACGCCGGCATCGCTGTCCGACAGCGCTACGCCGAGCGCGGCATTGGCGTCGGGATATTTTGATCCGCCCAGATACTCGGCCGCCTTGGCGCGTTCCTTGGCATCGCGCGATTTCGCCAGCGTCTGCATCCGCTCTTCGGCCCACTGGCGGAACTGCCGGTCGGCGTCGCTTTGTGCCAGCGCGCTGGCGCAGCAGGCGAAGGTGAGGGCGGCAGCGAGCAATGGACGGTGGTTCATCGGGCGACTCCGGGTCCGGATGGCGACAATGGCAGCAGTCTACGATTGGCGGCAGCGGGACGGGATACCGTGATTGCGGCTGGCTAAACTCTAGCACTGGCGCGGTGTTCAGGGCAGAAATGGCTGGAAACGCGCGCCAGTGCTAGGGTTTGCCGTGGAAACCTGAAGGCGTCAGCATCGATTGACCCGCGAATCTGTCGTCCCGGATTGAGTCCGGGACCCAATTTTTCACGCCACTCAACAGATCAAGAATGCGGCACTGGCCGCCGCCGGCACGAAAGCAATTCTTGGACGTTGCGCGCCAGGAAACGCCGGGGGTCGCAGCGTCGCTGAACAGCGAATCGAAACCGATCGCGCGATGGCGCGGCTCAGCCGACGTTGCGCTGAAACGGATAGATCGAGCCCAGCGCGAGAATCTGCGTCAGCTCATCCAGCGCGGTGCGGCTTTCAATCAACAAGGCGGGATCGCCCAGCTGCAGTTCGGAGATGCGATCGCGATAGTGCTTCTCCACCCACGCCGTCAGCCGCGGATACAGGGTGTCGTTCATCAGCGTGGCGGAATTGACCGCGGCCAGTTCCTTTTCGGTCAGCTCCACCCGCAGGCGCAGGCAGGCCGGGCCACCGCCGTTGCGCATGCTTTCGCGCAGGTCCATCACCAGGATTTCGCGGATCGGCGTGTCCAGCGTGACCAGCTTCTGCAGGTAATTCCAAACCCGCGTGTTGGTGCGGCATTCTTCCGGCACCAGCAGCAGCATGCCGCCGGCGGCCAGCGACAGCAGCTGGCTGTTGAACAGATACGAATGCACCGCGTCCTCCACGCTGACCTCATCGCTGGCGACTTCGACCGGCACAAACTTGCTGCCGAGCTTGCGGCCGATCTCGGCCAGCACGCCCGGCTGGTCGACGAAGGCGAGCTCATGGCAGAACAGCACGTTGGCATTGCCGACCGCAATCACGTCGTTGTGGAACACGCCGGCATCGATCACATCCGGATTCTGCTGCGCGAACACCACGTTGGTTTCGGCCAGCCCGTGCAGCCGCACCACCGCCTGCGAGGCTTCCAGCGTTTGCCGCGCGGGGTAAAGCTTCGGCCGACGGGTGGCGAGGTTGAAGCCGCCGGCGCCATAGACGAACAGTTCGACCCCCGGCTCACCGTAGTTGCGGCAGAAGCGGGTGTGGTTGGCCGCGCCCTCATCGCCCAGTTGCGGGCAGCCCGGGATGGCGTCGTGATGGGCGAAATGCTTTTCGTCGGCAAACACCGCGCGCAGCGTGCGCGTGGTCTGCGCGTGTTCGACCGAACGATGGAATTTGTTGTTCAGGTTGGCGGCGGTGAAATGCACCCGGCGGTCGCGGGTGTTGGCGCTGGGACTGACGGTGGCGGCGTTGGCCGCCCACATGCTCGATGCCGACAGCATGCTGGAATAGACCAGCGGCGCGTGCTTCGAGGCGGCGCGGATGACCTCGGCGTCGCTGCCGCTGAAGCCGAGCGCGCGCAGCCCGGCCATGTTCGGCCGCTCCTGCGGGGCCAGCACGCCCTGCTTGAAGCCCATGTCGGCGAGCTTCTTCATTTTTTTCAGGCCCTGCAGCGCGGCCAGGCGCGGATTGGAAACCGTGCCCTGGTTCTTGCGCGAGGCGACATTGCCGAACGACAGCCCGCTGTAGTTATGGGTGGGGCCGACCAGTCCGTCGAAATTGGCTTCGTATGCAGGCATGGTTGTCACAATACCAGTCCCGGGCTGAGTTTGTCCGGCAACAGCGGTTTTTCGCTTTCCAGCGACGCCTGCGGCCAGGCGCAGTAATCCGCGGCGTAGTAGGCGCTGGCGCGGTGGTTGCCGCTGGCGCCGATACCGCCGAACGGCGCCGCGCTGCTGGCTCCCGTCAGCGGCCGGTTCCAGTTGACGGTGCCGGCGCGGATCTGCCGCACGAAGGCCTGGTATTCGGCGGCATTTTCCGACAGTAGGCCGGCGGCGAGGCCATAGCGGGTGTCGTTGGCGATTGCAAGGGCCTGGTCAAAATCGGTATAGCGGATCACCTGCTGCAGCGGGCCGAACAATTCCTCATCCACCCGCCCGGCCACGCCGGTTACGTCGAGCAGGCCGGGCGACAGCAAGGCGGTGCCGGGTTCGAGCCGCTTCATCTCCAGCAACACGCCGGCGCCGCGGCTGATCAGGCTGGCCTGGGCGGCCAGCAGCGCGTCCGCGGCGGCGGTGGAAATCACCGCGCCCATGAATGGCGGATCGCTGTCATCGAAGCGGCCCACCTTCAGCCGCGCGGACACCTCGACCAGCCGCGCCAGCAGCCGGTCGCCGGCCGCACCCGCCGGCACCAGCAGGCGGCGCGAACAGGTGCAGCGCTGGCCGGCGGAAATGAAGGCCGACTGGATGATGTGATGCACGATGGCGTCGAGGCTGTTGCCGCCGCCGTCGGTGCCGACCAGCAGCGGATTGTTGCCGCCCATTTCGAGCGCCAGGATTTTCTGCGGCTGCGCGGCGAATTGCTGGTGCAGGTGGCGCCCGGTGGCCGAGCTGCCGGTGAAGAACAACCCGTCGATGCCGGCGTGTCCGGCCAGCGCCACCCCGGTATCGCGGCCGCCCTGGGTGAGGTTCAGCACCCCGTCGGGCAGGCCGGCCTGCTGCCAGATTCTCATCGTCTCGGCGGCGCTGGCCGGGGTCAGCTCGCTGGGCTTGAAGACGACGGTATTGCCGGCCAGCAGCGCCGGCACGATATGCCCGTTGGGCAGATGGCCGGGAAAATTGTACGGCCCGAACACCGCCACCACGCCGTGCGGGCGATGGCGCAGCACCGCGGTGTGGTCGGCCTGCGGTGTGCGGCGGGTGCCGGTGCGCTCGGCATGGGCGCGGATCGAGATCTCGATCTTGCCGATCATGGTGGCGACCTCGGTGGCCGCTTCCCACAGCGGCTTGCCGGTCTCGAAGCCGATGGTGTGGGCCAGCGCCGCCTTGTGCTCGCCCAGCAGGCGGGCGAATTCCTGCAGCACGGCGATGCGCGCCTCGAGCTCGAGGCCGGACCAGGCCGGGAACGCGGCGCGCGCGGCGGCCACGGCCGCGTCCACGTCGGCCGGCGATGCCGCGGCACCCTGCCAGGCCACGGCCTGGGTCACCGGATTGCGCGATGAGAATGGCGCACCGCCGCCGTCAAGCCATTGGCCGCCGATACAGAGTTGATTCATGGGAATGGATGGTCGTTTTCAGGGGAAAGAAAATGCAGCTGGGGTGGTGGGCGCGTTGCGGTCCGGCGCGGTTTTTACAGGCCGTGCGTTACCCGCTCATGTGCCGGTGCGTCCGCGGTTCCGGTCGCCCACCAGCAGCGCCACCGCGCGCAGTTCGTCGCCGGGGCCGACGCCGAGTGCGGCGGCGGCTTGGGACGAAAGCGGGAACCGGTCCGCCACCGGTGTCGCCTTCACCATCGTGGCGCGATAGCCGGCGATGCCGGTGGTCGATACCAGGTAGTCAGGCGCATCGGCGGCCGGCGGCAGGCGGTCATCGACGACCGCCTGGAACAGGTGGCTGCAGGCCACCGCGCTGACGTCATCGACATCGCATTCCACGGTCGGACCGGCATCGAAAATATCCACGTAACCTTCGTAGCGGAAGCCTTCGCTTTCCAGCATGCGCATCGCCGGCAGCGTGTGCGGATGGGTCTGGCCGATCACCGCCTGCGCCTCCGGGGTCAGGAACGAGCTGTACAGCGGATGCTTGGGCATCAGTTCGGCGACGAACGATTTCTTGCCGATGCCGGTGAGGTAGTCGGCCTGCGAGAATTCCATCGAAAAGAAATGCCGGCCGAGGCTCTCCCAGAATGGCGACCGGCCCTGGTCGTCGGATACGCCGCGCAGTTCGGCAATGATTTTTTTCGAGAACCGGGCGCGGTGCTGAGCGAGGAACAGGAAGCGGGATTTGGACAGCAGCTGGCCGTTGCGATCGCGCCGGTAGCCGGCGTCGAGGAACAGCGAACAGAGTTCGGTGTGGCCGGTATGGTCGTTGGACAGGAACAGCGTCGGCGTCTGGGTGAACAGGCCCAGTTCCTGCGAGGCGTGCACCACCAGGCCGACGCGGTACGAGTACCAGGGCTGGCGCAGGCCGACCGCGGTGGCGAGGCCGCAGGTGCCGACCACGCGTCCGTTGTCGGTGTCTTCCAGCACGAACAGGAAAATCTCGTCGGCCTTGGCGGCGGTGCCGGCAAATGACGCCACCGCGGCATCGACGCGCTTGGCCAGTTCGGCTTCGTTGGGCGGCAGCGTGGTCAGCCCCACGCCGGTGCTTTTTGCCAATGCGACCAGTGCCGGCAGGTCGTCCTTGGTGATCGGGCGGATGAGCATCATAGCGGTGTCACCCGCACGTCGTCGCCGCTGGCGATTTCCAGCGGATCGGCCAGTTCCGGCGGCAAGGTCAGCTGGCCGTCCTCGCCGATCACCAGGTCGGCGATGGTGGCGCGGAATTCCTCGGTGCCGGTGTTGGCGATCAGGTAGCGCTGCGGCCGGCCGGCCGGCGGCTGCCCGCGGCTGACACGCAGGCGCCGGTTGCCGGCGATGCTGCGCAGGGTGGAAAGGCGTGCTTCTACGGTCGGGCCACCGTCGAAAATATCGATGTAAGTATCGGCTTCAAAGCCTTCTTCGAGCAGGATCGAGAACGGCAATTCGGCGACCGGATTGAGCTGGCCGATGGCGAGCCTGGCGTCGGCCGGCAGCAGCGGCACGTAGATCGGATATTGCGGCATCAGTTCGGCGATGAAGGTCTTGCTGCGCCCGCCGGACAGCTGTTCGGCCTGCGGATAGTCCATGTTGAAAAAACGCCGGCCGACGGCATCCCAGAACGGCGAGTGGCCGTGTTCATCGCACAGGCCCGGGTTCTCGGCGGCGAGCTTGTCGGCAAAGCGTTCCGGATGCTCGGCGACGAACAGCAGCCGTGCGCGCGACAGCAGTTGCGGCCAGTTGGTCTTGTCGTATGCCGGGTCGATGTAGAACGAGGTCAGCAGCGACAGGCCGGTCCGGTCATGACACAGGTGCAGCGAATGGATCTTGTTGCTCACGCCCAGTTCCTGCGAGGCGTGGACGATGATCTCGTTGCGATAGCTGTAGAAGCGGTCGTGAAATCCGGCCGAGGCCACGATGCCGCTGGTGCCGACCAGGCTGCCGCTGGCGGTGTCCTCCAGCACGAAGAAATACTGCTCTTCGCCGTTGACGTCGACCTCGGCGGCGAACGAGTGCGCCGAGTTGCGGATTTTTTCGTACAGCTTGTCGCGGTTGGGCGGCAGCGACGTGATGCCGACGGCGCTGGCGGCGGCGATACGCTCGACGCCGGGCAGGTCTGCCATGCGGCAGGGACGCAGAATCAGCATGCTGCGGCCACGCCTATTTGACCGCTGCCGGTTCCGGCAGCGTCAGCATTTCCGCCAGCACCGCGTCGAAGCGCGCAAGAGCGAGTTCGATGTCCGCGGCCGTGATCAGCAGCGAGGGTGCGAGGCGAATCACGTTGGTGCCGGCCACCAGGATCATCAGGCCGTGCTTCTCGGCCATCTTGACGAACTCCTTGGCGCGGCCGTGCCAGGCCGGGATCAGTTCGCAGCCGAACCACAGGCCGCTGGCGCGGATGTCGGTGAAGATGCGGTGGCGGGCATTGAGCGCTTGCAGGCCGGACTTCAGCTGCGCGGTGCGCGCGGCGATGTTGGCACGGGTGTCGGCGCTGGTGATGATGTCCAGCACCGCATGCGCCACCGCGCAGCCGAGCGGGTTGCCGCCGTAGGTGCTGCCGTGCACGCCGACGCCGAAGCTGCGGGCGATTTTTTCCGTGGTCAGCATGGCGCCGATCGGGAAGCCGCCGCCCAGCCCCTTGGCCGAGGTGAGGATGTCGGGCGTCACGCCGCACTCCATGTAGGCGTACAGCGGCCCGGTGCGGCCGGCGCCGGATTGCACTTCGTCAAAAATCAGCAGCGCGCCGTGCAGGTCGCACAGCTCGCGCAGGCCGAGCAGGAAATCGCGCCGCGCCGGCAGCACGCCGCTCTCGCCTTGCACCGGCTCGACGATCACCGCGCAGGTTGCCGACGAAATCTGCTTGCGCACCGCCTCGAGATCGTTGTACGGCAGGTGGGTGATGCCCTGCGGCACCGGGCCGAAGCCCTGTGAATATTTCGGCTGCCCGCCGACGGTGACGGTGAACAGGGTGCGGCCGTGGAAGGAATCGATGAACGAGATGATCTCGTTCTTGTTGCTGTCGAGCTTGCCCTCGGGCGTGGCGTTGCGCGGAAAGTGATCGCAGGCGTAGCGCCGCGCCAGTTTCAGCGCCGCCTCGTTGGCCTCGGCGCCGGAATTGGCGAAAAACACGCGCTCGGCGAAGGTCAGTTCGCACAGCCGCTTGGCCAGCCGGATGGCGGGCTCGTTGGCCAGTACGTTGGCGACATGCCACAGCTTGCCGGCCTGTTCGGTCAGCGCTTGCACCGCGTCCGGGTGGGCATGGCCGACCGAGCTGACCGCGATGCCGCCGGCCAGGTCGACATATTCGCGCCCGGTCTGGTCCCACACCCGCGAGCCTTTGCCGCGCACCGGGATGAAACTGCCGGGGGCGTAGTTGGGCACCATCACTTCATCGAAGGTGGCGCGGGTGACGGGGGTGGTGTGCGGGATCGGGTTCATCTGGGTCTCCATGGGCTTGCCGGCCGGTTTCCGGCCAGCCTGCATTCTATTCGCACTGTCCCGGTGCGCCTATCAGCAATGCGACACCGGTTTATAGCGCGCGGCGCGATCGTGCCGGCGGGCGAGGGCCGTGCGGTCATGATTCCGGCTCCGCGGTCTCCGCGCCGGCCGGCCCGCCGCGCGCCGCGCGCTGGCTGCGCTGCTCGCGCGGGGTGATGCCGAAATGGTTCCGGTAGGCGCTGGAAAAATGCGGCCCGGACGAGAACCCGCACGACAGGCCGATCTGCAGGATCGACTGGCTGGTCTGCTGCAACAGGTGGCGGGCGCGGTTCAACCGCAGTTCGAGGTAGTAGCGCGAAGGCAGGCTGTTCAGGTACTGCTTGAACAGCCGCTCCAGCTGGCGGCGCGAGATGCCGACCAGGCGGGCGATTTCCTCGGTCGGCAGCGGCTCTTCGTAATTGGCCTCCATCAGCGACACCGCCTCGGTCAGCTTCGGCTGGCCGCCGCCGATGCGCGCCGAAAGCGGAACCCGCTGGTGGTCGGCCGGCGTGCGCAGGCGCTCGAGGCCGAAGTGATCGAGCAGTTCGCCGACCAGATCCTCGCCGTGCAGCGAGCCGACCCAGTTGATGGTCATGTCGATGCTGGCGCTGCCGCCGGCACAGGTGAGGCGCTGGCGGTCGGTCTCGAACAGGTTCGACGACACCACGGTGTCGGGGTAATCCTCGGCGAACAGTGACGCATAGGGCCAGTGAATCGTCGCCCGGTGGCCGCGCAGCAGGCCGGCGCGCGCCAGCAGGTAGGCGCCGGTACCGATGCCGCCGATGTGCCGTGCCGGCGCCCGGGCGGGCATCAGCGGCGCCGCGGCCTGGGCCGCGGCAAATCGCTGCAGCCACGCCACCACCGCGTCGTGGCCGCGCTGCGGCAGCGGCGCATCGCAAAGCACGAACAGGCAATCCAGCTCGGGCGCGCTGTCGATGGCATGATCGGCGGCAAGCGTCACCGTGCCGGCGCTGGCGACCGGCTGGCCGTCGGCCGACAGGATGCAGCTCTGGAACGCGCGCTCGCCCAGCAGGCGGTTGGATTCGGCCAGCACATCCAGGCTGCCCGACAGCGACAGCAGCGAGAATTGCGGCAGCAGCAGGAAGCCGATGCGCAGTGGTGGTCTGGAAGGGGTTGCCGGAACGGGGGTTGAGGGCATGATCTCGGCGGCCGGCCGGGCGGAACAGCCGGCGCCGCTACTTCAGGTTACCGGAAAGAAACTGCCGCAACCGCTCGCTGCGTGGATTGGCCAGGATGTCCTGCGGCGGTCCCTGCTCCTCGATCAGCCCCTGGTGCAGGAAAATCGCCTGGCTCGATACTTCGCGCGCAAACGCCATTTCGTGCGTGACCACCACCATGGTGCGGCCCTCGGCGGCCAGGTCGCGCATCACCTTCAGCACTTCGCCCACCAGTTCCGGGTCCAGCGCCGAGGTCGGCTCGTCGAACAGCATCACCTCCGGCTCCATCGCCAGCGCGCGGGCGATCGCCACCCGCTGCTGCTCGCCGCCCGACAGCTGCGCCGGGTACATGTGCTTGCGATGCGCGACGCCGACCCGGTTGAGGAAATGCTCGGCGCGGGCGATCGCCTCGTCCTTCGGCTGGCCCAGCACATGCACCGGCGCCTCGATCACGTTCTGCAGCACCGTCATGTGCGCCCACAGGTTGAAGTGCTGGAACACCATCGCCAGCTTGGAGCGCATCCGCTGCAGCTGTTTCGGGT
>CAYQKN010000133.1:0-9979 GCA_964417885.1 uncultured Burkholderiales bacterium
CACAGCAGATACCCGCCGGTGGAATGCTGGATGCCCTTCGGCTTACCGGTGGAACCGGAGGTGTAGAGAATGAACAGCGGATGCTCGGCGCCGACCCACTCGGGCTCGCACACGTCCGGCTGCGGCGCCGCGAGGTCATGCCACCAGTGATCGCGTCCGGCCGTCATGTTGATGTTGCCGCCGGTGCGCTTGTAGACGATGCAGGTTTTCATGTGCTCGCAACCCCCCATCGCCAGCGCTTCCTCGACGATATTCTTGATTGGCAGCGCCTTGCCGCCCCGCATCTGCTCGTCGGCCGTGATGACGGCGATGGCGCCGGCATCGATGATCCGCTCCTGCAGCGACTTGGCCGAGAAACCGCCAAATACCACGGAATGGGTCGCGCCAATGCGCGCGCAGGCCTGCATGGCAATGACGCCTTCGATGGTCATCGGGATATAAATGATGACGCGGTCGCCCTTCTTGATGCCTTTCGCCTTGAGGGCATTGGCAAACTTGCATACGCGGCGATGCAGTTCGCGGTAGGTGATGCGGGTGTTGGCGCCGTCGTCGGCTTCGAAAATGATCGCCGTTTTGTCGGCATTGCCGTTGGTCAGGTTGCGGTCCAGGCAGTTGTACGAGACATTGAGCTCGCCATCATGGAACCAGCGATAGAACGGCGCATTGGACTCGTCCAGCACGGCGGTAAACGGCTTGTGCCAGGAAAGGTTATCCCGTGCCAATTTGGCCCAGAAGCCGGCATAGTCTTTTTCCGCTTCGGCACACATCGCCAGGTAGGCCGGCATGCCGGAGATGGCCGCCTTTTTAACCAGGGCCTCGGGCGGATTGAAAATGCGGATTTCGTTCGATACCGATTCAATTGCTGACATGCGTTTCTCCTCGTTCCAGTGCGTTTGGCGTCAAAGCTATTGTTGTAACTGCCTAATTTACAACACAAAGGTGTTCTGGCGGTAATGCGACATCGCATATGCCGCCCAGGCATTCATTACACCGCGACTTACTGACAGGGAGCTTACGCGGCCACTGCCACGGGCTGAAAAGATATCTTATGTCTTTTATAAGACTTATTGACGCGCTGCAGCATTCGGTGTAACGTTCAATCGTCGCCTTGCCTGCGCTCCAGTTGCGACGCTGGTACCCGTTCATTTCATTCCGGCAGCCGGAGAACCCGATGAAACATGCACAAGCCGAATCCCTGCCCGATAGCGTTTCTGCCGACATGCTTGGCGACTATTGGCCCGGGATCCAGATCTATTACCCGCCGGTCAAGTACGCCCCGGCACTGGGACTTTACGAAGACCTGGCCCAGGCGTCGCAGCGATTCAAGAAGCATGCATGGGGTACACCCGCGCACACGCTGATATTTGACCTTGAAGACGGCTGTCGCCAGAAAGAAATGTCGCGCGAACTGCTGCGGCTTGAATTGCCGGGCATGCCCAAACGCAAGGAAGTGCAGGTGGCGGTGCGGATCAACCCGTTCCGCACCGAAGAGTACGAAAAGGACCTGCAAATGGTCCGCGACCTTTCCGATCATATCGACGTCGTGATGCTGGCCAAAGCCGGCGAGGCCTACGGCTCGCCGGAAATTCGCGATCTTTCCGCGGTGCTGGTGGGCCTGAACCACCGCATCACCATCCAGCCGATCATCGAGCATCCGAAATCGCTGAAGATCGCCCCCGAGTTGATGCAGTACGCCACGGTAAAACACGTTGTGTTCGGCATCCACGATTTCTCCAAGGCGATGGGCATCCAGATCACCCCGCGCCACTGGACCGAGGAACTGGCCTATTTCATGAATCAGGTGCTGTTCGAGGCGCGCATTGCCGGCAAGGGCGTGATCGGCGGCGTCGAAACGCTGATCGGCCAGTCGGCCATGCCGGAAACGTTCGTCGAGCCCGACGACGTGCGCCGCTGGCTCGATCTGCACGGCGACGAGGAAAGCCGCGTGGTGTACAAGCATGCGTGCGAAGAAGCGGCGATGGGCATGACCGGCAAGCAGGTGATCCATCCGTCGCACATCCACCCCTGCAAGGTTGCCTATACGCCTTCGCCGACCGACATCAAGACCAAAAGCGCAATCCTCAAGGCCGCCATTGAGGCCGATGCGCTGCTCGGTGGCGCGATCAAGTTCAACGGCGAAATGCTTGACCCGCCGATGTTCGGCAAAGCACTGCAGACGCTGCTGCGCGCGCATGCGCTGCATGCCCTGGCCGACGCCGATACGGAATTCGCGATCGAAGTGCTGCGGAAGCTGCCGGCCCAGGTGGTGCGGGAAAACTGGCCGTACGGCGTCATTCTGTAGGGTCTCCAGACGCAGAACGCCACCTGGCGCGCCATTCCGGCCAATGTTGGCCGGGAAGGCTCGCCGTTGCTTGATTCTTGACTATTGCCGGAGCTTGATTTCATGAATGCAAAAGCCTCTTTCCCGCCGTTTCCCGCCTGGACCTGGCAGGTGCCCCAGTTCTTCAATATCGGCACCGCCTGTACTGACGCGCATGTCGGCACAGAGGTCGAGAGCCGCATTGCAATGATTGTGGAAGATGATGTGCTGGGCACCAGCACCGCCACTTACGCACAGCTTGCGGCGCGAACCAGCCAGTTCGCGCAACTGCTGCGCAAGCACGGCATCAACCCCGGCGACCGGGTGCTGATCCGCCTGCCGAACAGCCTGGACTACCCCACCGCATTCCTGGGGGCGATGAAGGCCGGCTGCATCGCGGTGCCGACATCGACCCTGCTTACCGCCGATGAAGTGATCTACCTTGCCCGCGACTCCGGCGCCAGCGCGCTGGTGATGGATCATGCCGCCTGGGAACAGATCGCACCGCGCATCGCCGAGGCCCCCGATGCGCGGCTGGCGTTGCTTTCCGGCAAGGGCAAGCGACTCGACCAATGCGCCATACCGGCGATTGATCTCCAGCCTGCCCTGGATGCCATCACGGTCTGGTCTGCCGCGCACGCCACGCGCGCAGATGATCCGGCCTATCTGGTTTACACCTCCGGCACCACCGGTTACCCGAAAGGCGTGCTGCACGCGCATCGCGCCATGATCGGCCGCGAGCCGGCCTCGCAGTACTGGTTCAATTTTGATTCTGCCGGCGTCGATCGCATCCTGCACTCGGGCAAATTCAACTGGACCTATGTGCTCGGCTCCGGCCTGATGGACCCGCTCTATCGCGGCAAAACCGTGATCGTGCATGAAGGCAAGAACGACGCCCACCTCTGGACCCGCCTGATCGCCAAGCACAAGGCGACCATTTTCATTGGTGTCCCGACCATTTACCGCCAGATCGTGCAGAAAACCGACACCACCAAAGCGGACGTGCCATCGCTGCGCTTCTGCATGAGCGCGGGCGAGCATCTGTCCGACGACATGCTGGACACCTGGCGCAGCCGCTTCGGCATGGATATTTTCGAAGCCGTCGGCATGAGTGAATTTTCCTATTACCTGTCGCAAAGCATCCATCGGCCGATCCGCGCCGGTTCCGCCGGTTTTCCCCAGCCGGGACATGAAATCCGACTGCTCAATCCCGACACGCTGGAGCCGGTGCCGAAGGGCGAGGAAGGCATGATTGCCGTCCCTGAAACCGATCCGGGACTGTTCCTGCGCTACTGGAACCTGCCGGAGGAGACGGCGCAGTACCGGCACGACGGCTATTTTTTCACCGGCGACTACGCCAAGCTCGACGAAGACGGCTATCTATGGTTTCTCGGCCGCAAGGACGACATCATCAAGAGCTTCGGCTATCGGGTGTCGCCGTATGAAGTCGAACGGGTGCTGAAGTCCCACCCCGCGGTGGCCGACTGCGCCTGCGTCGGCGAGGAAGTCGAGAAGGACAAGCTGCTGGTGGTGGCGTACGTGATCCCGCAGCCGGGCACCGCCGTCACCGCCGAGCAACTGCAGGCTTTCGGCCAGCAGCATCTGGCCGCCTACAAGTCGCCCAAGCGGGTCTATCTCGCCCGGGACTTCCCGCGCACCAAGAATGGTAAAATTTTGCGTCGGGAAATCAGCCCGTCGATCGCCACCTCGCGATCGTAGTCTTGTTGCAGGCTGGCTGATTCGCCATTTGCACCGTTCATCCCTCGCAGGGTTGCTCTGCGAGGGTTTTCCTATTTTTGCCCACCGGAAACATCCATGCGAGAAGAACAGAAACTGCAACCCCTGAAGCCCCTGCCGAACCTGATTTTCATGAGCCGCTGGCTGCAGTTGCCGCTCTACCTCGGCCTGATCCTGGCGCAGGGTGTCTACGTCTACCAGTTCTGGGCCGAGCTCTATTACCTGATCCTTTCCGCATTCGGCAATGCCGACGCACTGAAGCACATCCTTGACGCGGTCGCCGTCGACGGCGCCGCCAAGGCAACCAAGCTGAACGAGGTCACCATCATGCTGGTGGTGCTCGGCCTGATCGACGTGGTGATGATCTCGAACCTGCTCATCATGGTCATCGTCGGCGGCTACGAAACCTTCGTCTCCCGCATGGGCCTGGCCGGCCATCCCGACCAGCCCGAGTGGCTGTCGCACGTCAATGCCTCGGTGCTGAAGGTCAAGCTGGCAACGGCAATCATCGGCATCTCGTCGATACACCTGCTGAAAACGTTCATCAACGCCAAGGCCTACATGTTGAACGGCGAGTGGATCGCACAGACCGTCATCCACATCACTTTCCTGCTGTCGGCGCTGGCCATTGCGTACAGCGACAAACTGATGGCACACCAGCAGAAACCCGGCAAAGCCGACGCCGCGCACTAGGAGAGCCGCATGACCACCATCAAGCAGGAAGATTTCGTCTCATCCATCGCCGATGCATTCCAGTACATCAGCTACTACCATCCGGTCGACTACATCAAGGCGCTGCACGCGGCGTACCTGAAGGAGGAGTCGCCGGCGGCCAAGGACGCGATGGCGCAGATCCTGATCAACTCGCGCATGGCGGCCGAGGGACATCGCCCGATCTGCCAGGACACCGGCATCGCCATTGCCTTCATTCGTGTCGGCATGGACGTGCGCTGGGACGCCAGGCTGTCACTTGAGCAGATGGTCAATGAAGGCGTCGGCCGCGCCTACAGCGATGTCGACAATCCGCTGCGCGGCTCGATGCTCGCCGACCCGGACGGCAAGCGGTCCAATACCGGCAACAATACGCCGGGCGTCACACACGTCGAACTGGTGCCGGGCGACAAGGTCGAGGTAATCGTGGCCGCCAAGGGCGGCGGCTCGGAGAACAAGTCCAAGTTCGCCATGCTGCTGCCGTCGGACAGCATTGTCGACTGGGTATTGCAACAGGTGCCGACCATGGGCGCGGACTGGTGTCCGCCGGGACTGCTGTCGCTGGGGATCGGCGGCTCGCCGGAGAAAGCGATGCTGATCGCCAAGTGGGGCATGATGGAACCCTTCAACATGCATCAGCTGCAGGCACGCGGGCCGGCCAATCGCGCCGAGGAACTGCGGCTGGAAATTTTCGAAAAAGTGAACGCGCTCGGCATCGGTGCCCAGGGGTTGGGCGGCCTGTCGACGGTGCTCGACGTCAAGGTCAACGATTATCCGACCCATGCCGCATCCAAGCCGGTCGCGCTGCTGCCCAATTGCGCCGCCACCCGTCACGTGCATTTCACGCTGGACGGCAGCGGCCCGGCGCGGCTCGACCCGCCCTCCCTCGAAGATTGGCCGACGCTGGCACTGGATTTCAAATCTTCCCGGCGCGTCAACCTGGACGGCATCACCAAGGCCGAGATCGCGTCGTGGAAATCGGGTGAGACGCTGCTGCTTTCCGGCAAGATCCTCACCGGGCGCGACGCGGCACACAAGCGCCTGACCGAGATGATCGCCAAAGGCGAAAAGCTGCCGGTCGATTTTACCAATCGCTTTATCTATTACGTCGGCCCGGTCAACGCGGTGCGCGACGAGGCGGTCGGCCCGGCCGGCCCCACCACCGCGTCGCGGATGGATCGTTTCACCCGCACCATGCTGGAAAAAACCGGCCTGATCGGCATGATCGGCAAATCGGAGCGCAAGGACGTCGCCATCGAAGCGATCAAGGACAACAAGGCGGTCTATTGCATCGCGGTCGGCGGCGCGGCCTACCTGGTGTCGAAAGCGATCAAATCGTCGAAGCTGCTGGCGTTCGGCGAGCTCGGCATGGAAGCGATCTACGAATTTGACGTCAAGGACATGCCGGTGACGGTCGCGGTTGATCCGCAGGGCGATTCGGTCCACAAGAGCGGCCCGAAAATCTGGCAGGCAAAGATTGGCAAGATACCGGTGGTATCCGCGTAGTACTTCAGTCTCCCGATGCCGCGTGATCGGGCCAAACGGAAATGAGAAAACTTGACTGCCGGCAGCCAAAACCCTGACCTCGACCCGGTCGCATCGCGGGTGCCGGATGCGACCGGCCCCAAGGTGTCGGTGATTGTCGGATCGATCGGCTATCG
The DNA here is from genome assembly GCA_964417885.1 of uncultured Burkholderiales bacterium. Taxonomy (GTDB): domain Bacteria; phylum Pseudomonadota; class Gammaproteobacteria; order Burkholderiales; family Usitatibacteraceae; genus UKL13-2. Next base: position 6,430 of record CAYQKN010000133.1, read on the forward strand.
GCGCCTGCTGACGACGCTGATTCGCGCCGCGCTGCCCACGGCGCGAATCGAGGAGATCGATCCGTTTTCCCAAACCATGCGCGGTTCCGGCGTCGAATTTGGCACTGGCAGCAACGTCATGGTGCTTGGTGGCATCGGCACCGAGAGCGAAGCCCTTTCCGCGCTTGAGCGGCTGCGCGCCCGCGACGACTGCCCGCCGATCATCGTCCTGGTCAGCCACGACCTTGCCGCGCAGTCCGGCTTGTTGCGCGCAGCCGGCGCCGCCGCAATCTTTCTCAAGGATGCACTGTCGCAGAACACCCTGGCCGCCGCCATTTCCGACTTGTCGCGCGGCCAGCCAGCCGCCATTGCGCCGCGCCGCTACGGGCAATTCATGCTCGACGTCGACGGCGAACGCGTCGCACTGGCAATCGACGGCTACCAGCCGCTGGTCACCATGGCAGCCAATGCCATGTCGCACGTGTTTCTGGCCGAAACGCTCGACGGCAGCCGCCGGGTGGTGATCAAGCTGCCGCTGTCGACTCCACACCACGACGTCAACATCGTCAGGAAATTCTGCGAGCGCTACGCCTGCCTGTGCAAGCTGAACGGGCGCAGCGTGGTCCGCTACCTTGACGCCGGCATTGCCGGCTCATGGCCCTATGTCGTGCTTGAACATCTGTCGGCGGGCGACCTGCGGCGACGCATGGCCGCCGGCCTGACCACCGTCAGGGCGCTGGACATCCTGCACCAGCTCGCGGTGGTGCTGGCCGATGTGCATGCCGCCGGCTTCGTCCACATGGATGTGAAGCCTGAGAATATTTTCTTTCGCGATGACCGCACGCTGGTGCTGATCGATTTCAACATTTCCACGCCGTTCGGCGGCGTGGCGCGGAGCGCGCGCGGCGACGTACTTGGCTCGCCGTTCTACATGAGCCCCGAGCAGGGCCGCGGCCTGCCGGTCGACGGGCGCAGCGACCTGTACAGCGCCGGCGTGATTCTGTTCGAGATGCTGACCGGTGAACGTCCGTTCTCGGGCGAAAATTCCACCCAGGTGATTTTCCAGCACCTCCATGCCGAGATCCCGCTGCTGCCGAAACGCATCCGCCATCTGCAACCGCTGATTGACTCGCTGCTGGCGAAAAATCCCGATGAGCGCTTTGCCGACACCAGTGCGCTGATCGATGCCCTGCGGCCGCATCTGGCTGACGTCGCCGGCAGCCTGCCAACCAACGAATAGTTGCCCCATGCTTCCCCACGGTTCCGCAGACGCACTCTTCTTCGCCCGGCACGCCCGTCCGGGCCAACCGCTGTTCGTACTCACGTCCAACGCGCTGGACGCGGAGAGGCTGCGCGAGGAGATCGGCTGGTTTGCACCCGCACTGCGGGTGCACCGCCTGCCGGACTGGGAGACCCTGCCCTACGACCAGCTGTCGCCGCATCCCGACCTGGTGTCGGAGCGACTGGCGACGCTGTACCAGTTTTCCCAGGGTCAGTTCGATATCGGCATCGTGCCGGTGACGACCGCCATGACGCGGTTGTGTCCGCGCGAGTACCTTTCCGGCCGTTCGTTTTTCTTGAAAACCAAAGCGCGGCTGGACCTGGTCCGCCTGCGCGAGGACCTGACGCTGGCCGGCTACACGCTGGCAACACAGGTGATGGCGCCGGGCGAATACGCGGTGCGCGGCGGGCTGGTCGACCTGTTTCCCACCGGCAGCCCGGTACCGTATCGCATCGACCTGTTCGGCGACGAAGTCGATGCCATCCGCACCTTCGACGTCGATACCCAGCGCAGCATCTACCCGGTCAACGAGATCCGCATGTTGCCGGCGCGCGAGTTCCCGCTCGACAAGGAGGGCCAGAACCGGTTTAGGGAAAATTTCCGCGAGCGCTTCGAGGGCGACCCGCTCAAGAGCCGCATGTACAAGGATGTCTCGGGCGGGATGGCGCCAAACGGCATTGAGTATTACCTGCCGCTGTTTTTCGACGCTACGGCGACGGTGTTCGATTACCTGCCGCCGGCGACACGGGTTTTTGTCCATGGCGATGTCAGTGCGCGCGCCGAGGAGTTCTGGCTCGATACCAAGTCGCGCTATGACCTGATGCGCGGCGACAAGGATCACCCGCTGTTGCCGCCCGGCGATATCTTCCTGCCGGTGGACGAATTGTTCGGCGGCATCAAGCGCTTCGAAAAGGTCGACCGCGCGGAAATATTCGCCAGCACCCTGCCGTTGCCGGCCATCGAAGTGGATCGACGCGCCGCCGATCCGCTGGCCCGTTTCCGCGCCTTTTTCCACGCCTTCGAGGGCCGCATCCTGCTTACCACCGAGGGCATGGGCCGGCGCGAGACCGTGATCCAGTTTCTGGCCGAAAACGGGCTGGTGGCCGCATCGGTCGCCGATTTCGGCGCGCATGCGCTCGAGGCCGAAAAGCTTGCCATCACCTTTGCGCCGGTGCAGGGCGGCTTCATCCTGCCCGATGAGCAACTGGCCATCATCAGCGAAAACGAGCTCTACGCCTCCGAGGTCAAGCAGACGCGGCGGCGAGCCGACCAGAGCAAGTCGCGCACCAGTACCGAGGGCATGCTGCGCGACCTGGCCGAGGTAAATATCGGCGATCCGGTGGTACACGAGCAGCATGGCATCGGCCGCTACGCCGGCCTGGTGACAATGGACCTGGGAGAAGGCAGCCAGGAATTCCTCGAGCTGCATTACGACGGCAGCGACAAGCTGTTTGTTCCGGTCGCGCAGCTTTCGGCGATTTCGCGTTACACCGGGGCCAATCCCGATACCGCGCCACTGCACCGGCTGGGAAGCGGCCAATGGGAAAAGGCGCGCCGCAAAGCTGCCGAACAGGTGCGCGACACGGCGGCCGAGCTGCTCAACCTGTACGCCCGCCGCGCCGCCCGGCAGGGCTTCGCTTTTCCGCTGAAACTGAACGAGTTCGATGCGTTCTCGGCCTCGTTCCCGTTCGAGGAAACCCCCGACCAGGCCACCGCGATCAAGGCGGTCATGGCGGACATGACCTCCGGCAAGCCGATGGACCGGCTGGTTTGCGGCGATGTCGGCTTCGGCAAGACGGAGGTGGCGCTGCGCGCCGCCTTCCTCGCCGCCATGAACGGCGTGCAGGTGGCCGTCGTCGTGCCGACGACGCTGCTTGCCCGCCAGCATTTCAAATCCTTCAGCGAGCGCTTCCGCGGCCTGCCGATCCGGCTTGCCCAGGCCTCGCGCCTCGTCGGGTCCAAGGAGCTGGCGCTGACGAAGAAGGAGATCGCCGAGGGCAAGACCGACATCGTCGTCGGCACCCATGCGCTGCTCGGCTCGGCGATCACCTTCGCCAACCTCGGCCTGCTGATCATCGACGAGGAGCAGCATTTCGGCGTCAAGCACAAGGAGCGGCTGAAGGAGCTGAAGTCGGACGTGCATGTGCTGACGCTCTCGGCCACGCCCATTCCGCGCACGCTGCAGCTGGCGCTGACCGGCGTGCGCGAGCTCTCGCTCATCACCACGCCGCCGGTCGACCGCATGGCGGTGCGCACCTTCATCTCGCCCTTCGATGCGCTGGTGATCCG